>JAGOEI010000277.1 GCA_017997795.1 Thauera sp.
AGCTGCCCGACCCGGCCGAGATCGGCAACGCCGGCAGCTTCTTCAAGAACCCGGTGGTGGCGGCCGACGCCTGCGCGCGCCTGCTCGCCGCGCATCCGGCGCTGCCGCACTACCCGCAGCCCGACGGTAGCGAGAAGCTCGCCGCCGGCTGGTTGATCGAGCAAGCCGGCTGGAAGGGGCGCGACCTCGGCCCGGTGGGCTGCTACGAGCGCCAAGCGCTGGTGCTGGTCAATCGCGGTGGTGCCTGCGGCGCCGACGTGCGCCGCATCGCGGAGGCGATCATGGCCGACGTCGAGCGCGCCTTCGGCGTGCGCCTGGAGCCGGAGCCGGTCTTCGTCTGATCAGCTCACCTGGTCGGGCGGCCGCTTGCCGTCGAAGAAGGCGACCAGGTTGTCCACCACGCGCATGCCCATCGCCTCGCGGGTCTCGCGCGTGGCGCTGCCGAGGTGGGGCAGCAGCACGACATTGTCCAGTGTGAGCAGGCCGGGGTGGAGCTGCGGTTCGTTCTCATAGACGTCGAGGCCGGCACCGGCGATGCGGCCGTGCTGCAGGGCGTCGACCAGCGCCGCCTCGTCCACCACGTCGCCGCGCGCGGTGTTGATCAGGAAGGCGTGCGGCTGCATGGCCGCCAGGCGCGCGGCGTCGATCAGGTGGCGGTTGGTGCCGCCACCGGGGCAGTGCAGGGACACGAAATCGGCCTGCGCCAGCACGTCCTCGATGCGCGCGCACGCGCTCGCATCCAGCCCGGCCAGTTGCGCGGGCGCCACCGGGCTGCGGTTGAAATACACCACCTTCATGCCGAAGCCGTGCTGGGCGCGGCGGGCGACCGCGATGGCGATCCGGCCCATGCCGATGATGCCGAGCGTCTTGCCGCTGAGCCGGGTGCCGACCAGGTGCGTGGGGCGCCAGCCGCTCCATTGGCCGGCGCGCACTTCGCGTTCGCCCTCGCCGGCGCGGCGCGCCACCATCAGCATCAGCGTCAGCGCGAGGTCGGCGGTACAGTCGGTGAGCACGCCGGGGGTGTTGGTGACCACCAGGCCGCGGGCGTGTGCGGTGTCGACGTCGATGTGGCTGTAGCCGACACCGTAGTTGGCGAGGATGCGGGCGCGCGGTGCATCGACGCTCAGCACGCTGGCGTCGAGCCGGTCGGAGACGGTCGGCAGCACCGCGTCGAAGTCGCGCAGCGCAACGCGCAGTTCGTCTGCGGACAGGCGGTGATCGTCGGTGTTGAGCGTGGTGTCGAACAACTCGCATAGCCGGCGCTCGACGGCTTCGGGCCAGCGGCGGGTGACGAGGATGCGGGGGCGGGGCATGGTGGGGCTCCTGGGGCGCGGAGCCGAAAGCTTACCGCGCAGCCGCAGCCATCGCAGCCTCCGTGATCGCGCTCCGATAGCAATCACGGCTAGCGCAATCACCCTTGCCTGCGCCGCGCGGCCCCGGGCTAGATGACCAGGCGCGGGTGCTCGATGATGGTCTGGTACACGAAGGCCTTGACCACCATGTGGTCGCTCGGCGGCAGCTCGTGGAAGTCCACGCCGTACTGGTATTCGATGCCTTCCTCGTCGGCGTCCTCGCGGACGTTGCGGATGCTCGCATCGACCTCGAGACGGGTGTCGATGCCGTGCAGCGGCAGCTCGAACCGCAGCCGCACCGGGCTGCCGCGGTCGCCGAGCGCAGCGCGCGTGCGCAGCAGCAAGCCGCTGGCGCTGATGTTGAGGACGGTGCCGGGGGTGGCGTCTGCGCCGGGCTGCTCGACGCTGACCGAGACCGGCAGCTCGGTGCGCACGCGCGTGGCCTTGCGGATCACGCTGCCCTGGATGATCTCGGGAAAGCTCAGATGGACGTAATGGAAGGGCAGGCGGCAGGCGCGCAGCACCGACGCACGAAAGGCAAAGGCGTTCTCGCGCGAGAACACGCGCACGACCACGAGATCGTTTTCCACCAAGTCGATGCGGCGGTTGCCCGCCACCGGTGCGGTGACCAGGATGCTGAGGTGGTCCATGTAGCCGATCACGCGCACGAAGGCCCGGCCCAGGCCGGTGCCGGCGGGGCATTCGATCTGCAGGCGGTCGCCGACCGCGAGGTGCATGTCCGCGAAGCTGAAGCCCTTGTGCTCGGCGGGGGCTTCGTGGCTCGCGGCCTCGTCCTGGGGCGGGGTGGTTGTGGTGTCGGTCATGGTCTGCGTTCGGTCTCTGCTGGGTGCGATGCGCCCTGCGCGCGATCCCGGGTGTCCGGTTGTTCGATGCTGCACTGCGATGGTGCGCGTCTTGCCTGCATCTGCATCAGGTCTGGGCGCGACAGGGGCGTCGGCAATCGAATGCCGAGGGCGTTGCCGCCATTGGACAGGGATGCCAGCGCGCCGACAAGGTCATTTGCCACGCGGGATGTATGCCCATTCTGGGGGACTGAAGCGGTTTCGTGATCTGGTTGGCACGGGCCTTGCTGTTGGAGAAGCAACAACGACATTCGCCGCGTTGTGCTTCTTTCAACTCAAGGGGGTCCGTCCATGAACCGTCGCAACTTCGTCAAGGCACTCACGCTGTCCGCTTCCATCGCCGCCATCGGCCTGCCCGCCGGTGCGCACGCGGCCGACACCATCAAGGTCGGCGTGCTGCATTCGCTGTCGGGGACGATGGCGATCTCCGAGACCGCGCTCAAGAACGTGGCGCTGATGACCATCGAGGAGATCAACGCCGCGGGCGGCGTGCTCGGCAAGCAGCTCGAGCCGGTGGTGGTGGACCCGGCCTCGAACTGGCCACTGTTCGCCGAGCGTGCGCGTCAGTTGCTGGCGCAGGACAAGGTGGCGGCGGTGTTCGGCTGCTGGACCTCGGTGTCGCGCAAGTCGGTGCTGCCGGTGTTCAAGGAACTCAACGGCCTGCTGTTCTACCCGGTGCAGTACGAGGGCGAGGAACTGGAGAAGAACGTCTTCTACACCGGCGCGGCGCCCAACCAGCAGGCGATTCCGGCGGTCGAGTACCTGATGAGCGAGGAGGGCGGCGGCGCCAAGCGCTTCGTGCTGCTCGGCACCGACTATGTGTACCCGCGCACGACCAACAAGATCCTGCGCGCGTTCCTGAAGAGCAAGGGGGTCAGCGATGCGGACATCATGGAGGACTACACCCCGTTCGGCCACGCCGACTATCAGACCATCATCGCGCGCA
>JAGOEI010000278.1 GCA_017997795.1 Thauera sp.
CCATGCTGCGCAAACCGCTCCTGCTGGCGCTCGACGCGCTCGGCCTCGAAGCATGGCAAATGCATGACGGCACGCTCATCCGAGTCGCCGGCTTCGCCCCCGGCGAGGCGAGCGCGCTGCAAACCTGGCTGGCCGGACGCGCGCAGCGCGCGTCGTGCCGGATCGTGGTCAACCTGGCCGACGAGGCCTATGAAGTCGAAGACTTGCCGCACGTGCGCGGCGCCGACCGCAAGGCGCTGGTCGCCCGCCGCACGGCAGCGTGGTTTGCGCATCCGGCGTTCGCGCGCGCATCCTCGCTCGGTCCCGCGCCGGAAGGCCGCAAGGGACTCGAGCGCATCCTGTTCGCCGGCCTGGAACGAGCCGACGAACTGCGCCCATGGCTGGATGCGGTGCACGCGAGCGGCACCCGCATCACCCACCTGATCCCCGCGGCGAACCTGATCCCGGCCGTGCTCGCCGCCGCCCCGGGCAGCCCGGGCGCGAGCGCGGGACCGCAGCTCGTCGCCGGCTTCGGCCGTGCCGGCTTGCGCATCACCCTGGTCGCTGAAGGCCGCGTGCACTTCTCGCGCCTGGTCGGACGGTGCACGCTGGCCGACGCGGCGCAATCGCCGGCATGGCTGCAGGAGATCGAGCGCACGCGCGACTACCTGCTCGCCCAGCACCGTCTGCCGGGGGATGCGTCGGTACCGGTCCGCGTGCTCGAAGCGGCGGAGTCGGTGCACCTGCCGTCGGAGTCGGATGCCGGTGCTGCGGGCGGGGCGAACGGCACACCGAGCTTCCTGCCGTCCGTGATCCACGCCGTCCCGGCTCCCGAGGGCGACATGCAGCCCGCACAACCCGCCCTCGACAAGCTGCTCATGCGGGCCTTGTTGCGGGCCCCCGCCGACCTCGGCTGGCAGCCGGCGACGATGCGCGGCGGACAGCTACCACTCGGTCCGCGCACGCTGGCGCTCGCCGGCATGGCCGCGTGCGCGGTGCTGGGAGGCGGCGTCTGGTATGTCGAGCACGAGGCGGTCGCTGCAGAAGCGGCTGCCCGCGCCGCCCGCCAGCAACTCGCCGTCGAAGCCGTCCCGCCCGCCCCGCCGCCGCCCGCACCCGAGATCGCGGAGGCGCCCGTCACCGCCACCGCCCTGGCGCCCACCGAACCGAGCCCCCCTGACCCCGCGCCGCCGCCCCCCTGCCCCGCGCCCGAACTGCCGCTGCCCACCACTCCTCCGCCTCCCGCGCCCCCGCCACGGCGCATCGAAGGCATCCTGCTGCGCCCGGACGGCGAAGCCCTGGTCTGGCTCGACGGCACGCTGATGCGCGCAAGCGAAGCCGGCCTGCAGGCGGCTGCCGGAAGCGAACCAGCGCTGTCGCCCGGCCGCGCCCAACGCCGGCGTCTGCGCGTCGGCGACCAGTGGGCCGGACCAGCGCAGTCGGCGGCGGCGTCGCCAGCCGCTGCGCACGAACCCCGGCTGCGCGCAGCGGCGCCGGGGCAGGCTATTGCTGAAACCGAAGAGCCCCCCGATCCGGCGGTGCAGCGATGAAACCCGAGGCGCTTTCCGGTTTGCGGCCGCTCGTCCGGGCGGTGGCACCGCCGACCTGCCAGGCGTCCGACGCACACACCCCGGTCGTCGGCCAGGACCGCGTGCACGGCACGGCCTTAACACCGGCACACGAGGAGCCGGTGCAGTACGAAGGTTCGCGCCCCCATGCCCAGGTGCTCGCGCGGCGGCCTCGGCCCGGCCTCTTCGACACGCACCCGTGCGCCCGCGGCCAGGCGCTGATCGCCGCGCTGCTGCTGGTCACGGTCCTCGCCGCCGGTGCGCTGCTGGCGAATGGCGACCTGCGCGCCCGCGCCGAGGCCGTCGCCCACGCCCGCAGCCTGGAGGCGCTCGCCCAGGCGCGCAGCGCGCTGATCGGCTACGCCATCAGCTACGAAGAGCGCCACCCCGGCGAGGGCTACGGCTTTATGCCCTGCCCCGACAGCGGTAACGACGGCTCGACGCCGATCGGCGCCTGCGGCGCACGCGGCGTGGCGGCGATCGGCCGGCTGCCGTGGCGCACGCTCGGCCTGCCCGATCTGCGCGACGGCTGGGGCGAATGCCTGTGGTACGCGGTCGCCGGCAGCGCCAAGCACAACCCGAAACCACTCACCCACAACTGGGACAGCCTCGGCCAGTTCGAGCTGCTCGGGGCCGATGGCGACACCCTGCCGGTTGCCGCGCCCGACGGCCGCGCGATCGCGGTGGTGTTCGCGCCCGGTCCCGCGCTCGACGGCCAGATTCGCCCGCCCGGACGCCCTTTCGGCTGCAGCGGCAGCGATTCGGCCGCCGCCGACATCGCCCACTACCTCGACGAAGGCTATCCGCCCGGCGCCACCGGACCGGTCCAGATCGCACAAGCCGCATTGCAGCCGGGCGAAGCGTCCACCGCCAACGACCTGACGATCTGGATCGGGACCGACGAACTGTTCGACGCCCTGCGCCAGCGCCACGACTACGCGACCTACCTGGATGCGGTGATCGACCGCGCGGCCGCCGCGCTGTCCGCGCGCCTCGACAGCGGGGGCGCGGACTGGCTGGCGGGCCATGCGGTGACGACCGGCAGCCTCGCCATCGGCATGCTGCCCACGGCCGAGGCGCTCGAGCTCCCTGCCGGCGAGCGCAGCTCGATCGACCTCTGGCGCGACCAGATGCGCTTT
Source organism: Thauera sp. (assembly GCA_017997795.1). GTDB lineage: Bacteria > Pseudomonadota > Gammaproteobacteria > Burkholderiales > Rhodocyclaceae > Thauera. The sequence continues at coordinate 2,687 of JAGOEI010000278.1, forward strand.
GCCGCCTGCCCCGACGGCGACGCCTGCATCGCGGTGAGCCGCAGCGATCCACCGCTGATCGAGCACTGCAGCGCGGTCCTCGCCATGGGCGGCGAACGCCAGCGCAGCGGACCAGCGCGGCAGGATCGCGTCACGCCGGCGCAGCGGGCCGACATCACACAGTTTTTCGAGGGCATCAATGCCGTCAGCCTTGTCACGGGCGCGCCTGCGTTCGCGGGCACGGCCCGGTTCGCCACCCCCGACCGCGATCAGCCCGCAACCGCCGACGTCATCCGCTGCCTGCCATGAACAGCTCCACCGCACGCAACTTCCGCACCTACGCCGCCGGCTTCACCCTGGTCGAACTGGCCATGGTGCTGGTGATCCTCGCGCTCCTTGGCGGCAGTCTGCTGGTGCCGCTCGCCAGCCGCATCGAGGCGCGCGACCGCCAGGCTGCGCTCGAGCGCCTGCGCGACATCCAG
>JAGOEI010000279.1 GCA_017997795.1 Thauera sp.
CTCGGCCGCATCGGTTCGGGCAAGACCACGCTCGAGAAGCTGATTCTCGGCCTCTACCAGCCCACCGCCGGTGCGGTGCTGGTCGACGGCATCGACCTGCGCCAGCTTGATCCCGCCGAACTGCGCCGCAACATCGGCTACGTGCCGCAGGACGTCACGCTGTTCTACGGGTCGCTGCGCGACAACATCGTCATGGGCATGCCGCAGGCCGATGACGACAAGGTGGTGCAGGCGGCGCGCATCGCGGGCATCGCCGAGTATGTCGATGCCCATCCGCACGGCTACGCGATGCTGGTCGGCGAGCGCGGCGAGTCGCTCTCGGGTGGCCAGCGCCAGGGCGTGGCGATCGCGCGCGCAATGATCAGTGATCCGCCGATCCTGCTGCTCGACGAACCCACCGCATCGATGGACCACGCGAGCGAGGAGGCGGTCAAGCAGCAACTTCGCCGCCACGCCGCGGGCAAGACGATGATCGTCATCACTCACCGCACCTCGCTGCTCGATCTGGTCGACCGCATCATCGTCGTCGATGCCGGTCGCATCGTTGCCGACGGTCCGAAAGCGCAGGTGGTCGAGGCCCTGCGTCAGGGCCGCATCGGGAGGGCGGGCTGATGCTGTCGAAGATGCAGCGTGCGCTGTTCGCCAGAACGGGCGCGGTGACACAGGAGGGCAAGGCGTCGGCCGGCGGTGCGATGCTCGACGCGGTGCTCGATCGCGCCGCCCGCAGCGACCGCCCTGACACCGGCGATTGGCTGGGCGAAGCCGACTGGGCGCGCCTGCAGCAGGAACCGCTGCGTGCGCGCGGCCTGCTGTGGGGAACCGGCGTGGTCGTCATCCTGCTGCTGGTGTGGGCTGCCTTTGCCGAACTCGACGAGGTCACCCGCGGCGAGGCGCGGGTGATTCCGAGCTCGCAGCTCCAGGTCGTGCAGTCTTTCGATGGCGGCGTGGTCGAGTCGCTTGCGGTGCGTGAGGGTCAGACCGTGGAAGCCGGCGAGTTGCTGCTTCGCATCGATCCCACACGCTTCGTCTCCAACCTGCTCGAGAGCCGTGCCACCGCGCAGGCGCTGCAGGCGAAAGCGGCGCGGCTGGAGGCGCTCGGGCGCGGCGGGCCGTTTTCGGTGCCGGAGGAACTCGAGCGCGAGATTCCGGAGATCGTCGCTCATGAGCGCAGGCTCTACGAGACCAGCCGCGAAGGCATCGAGGCGCAGATCGCCATCGCCCGCCAGCAGCTGAACCAGCGTCAGCAGGAGTTGAACGAGGCGCGTGCCCGCCGTGACCAGGCCGCGCGCAGCCTGGAACTGGCCGAACGCGAACTGAGCGTGACGCGGCCGCTGGTGAAGTCCGGCGCGGTCTCGGATGTGGACATTCTGCGCCTGGAGCGCGACGTCTCTCGCATGCGCGGCGAGCGCGACCAGGCCGTGGCGCAGATCTCGCGCGTGCAGGCGGCGATCACCGAGGCCGAGGGCAAGATCCAGGAGGTCGAACTGGCGGTGCGCAACCAGTGGCGGGCCGAACTCTCCGAGACCATGAGCAAGCTCGGCAGCCTGTCGGAAGGCGCGCGCGGGCTCGAAGACCGGGTCAAGCATGCCGAGATCCGTTCGCCGGTGCGCGGCACGGTCAAGCGTCTGCTGGTGAATACCGTGGGCGGCGTGGTGCAGCCGGGCAAGGACGTGGTCGAGATCGTGCCGCTCGACGACGCGCTGATCCTCGAGGCGCGCGTCAAGCCCAAGGACATCGCCTTCCTGCGTCCGCAGCAGCCCGCGGTGGTCAAGTTCTCTGCCTACGACTTCGCCATCTACGGCGGTCTCGACGCGGTGGTCGAGCACATCTCGGCCGACACCGTGCTCGACGACAAGGGCAATGCCTTCTACATCGTGCGTGTGCGCACCTTGCAGAACGCGCTCGGCGAGGGCATGCCGATCATCCCGGGCATGGTGGCCGATGTGGACATCCTCACCGGCAAGAAGACCGTGCTCGCCTACCTCGCCAAGCCCGTGCTGCGGGCAAAGGCGAATGCGCTGACGGAGCGCTGAACATGAGTACCCCGATCTTCATCAGCCCGCACGCGCGCGTGCTGGATGCCTGGCGCAGCGCATTCGCGGACCTGTCCTGCGTCGCGTCGCCGGCGGCGTTACCGGCCGAATGGGGCGAGTCGCTGCTGTGGCTGGATGCCGCGCGCGACACCTGGGCGAGCGAGGTCCGCACGCTGGCCGCGCGCGGCGGCCGTGTCGTGGTGCTGTCGTCGATGCCTTCGAGCGAGCAGGCGCTGGTGGCGCTCGAGGCGGGCGCACGCGGCTACTGCCACGCTTATGCCACGCCCGAGCTGCTGTGTGAGGTGGCGGTGGTGGTGCGCCACGGCGGCCTTTGGGTCGGCCCGGAGTTGCTCGCGCGGATGATTCGCGCAGTGGCACCCGTCCTCCCGGCTGACGCGCTCGCTGCACCTGCTGTGGGCATTCTCGACGCCCTCAGCGCCCGCGAGCGCGAAGTCGCGGTCGCGGTGGCCGAGGGGCTCACCAACAAGGCGGTCGCGCTCCGTCTCGACATCACCGAGCGCACGGTCAAGGCACACCTCGCTGCCGTGTTCGAGAAGGTCGGGGTTCGCGACCGCCTGCAACTGGCGCTGCGCGTTTCCCGTTCCTCTGCGTGAACGACTCACGGGCGCAAGCGTGACGTAGTTCGCAGCCTGTCCACCCGGCCAATGGCGTTGCCAGGCCGCACTCCGTACCCTCGAACTCATCATGGTTCATGGCGTCCGTCCGCATCCTTCGCGCGGCGGATCGCATAACGGAGAAAGACAAAATGGCTGAGCCCAAGGTCGTTGCAACGGTCGTCCGCGTCGACGGACAGGTGTTGGCACGCAACGCGGACGGAGAGGTCCGTTTACTGAAGGCAGGCGACATCCTGCGGGAGGGTGAAGTCGTCGTCACTGCGTCGGGTGCCCGCGTGGAACTCGCCTACGCCGACGGCGGCGCCACGTCGATTCCCGAGGACAGCAGCGTACTGATCAGCGAGGAAATGACCGAGGCTGCCCGCCCCGACGCACGCGCAGCCAGCGTCGAGGACGCCACCATCGCCCAGGTCATCCAGGCCATCGAAACTGGCCAGGATCTCGACCAGGTGCTCGAGGACCCGGCAGCCGGCCT
>JAGOEI010000280.1 GCA_017997795.1 Thauera sp.
TCGCACAGTCCAACGAGGAGATGCAGCATGGAATCGACGACGACAAAATGCCTCATGGCGCTCGGTCTCCTCGCAGGCCTGATGATCGGCACCGGGCACATTGGCGGTGGGCTCGCCGTAGCCGTCGCTGCCGGCGCGGGGCTGTGGATGGCACGCGCCGACGCCGTCAAGCACGACCTGCGCTGAGGCCCGCGCCGTTCAGCGGCCGAACTTGCTCATCAGTTGCTTGAGCTTTTCATCGCGCCTGCGTTCGGCCTCTTCGGCCTCGCGCTTCTCGCGCTGCTGCTTGGCAACGGCGGCAAAGCGCTCCTTCAACAGGGTCGCGGCGTGCTCGCGTTGCTCCTTCGTCACCTCGCCGGCCGGCTTGCCGTCCAGGTCGAAGCGCTCGGTGCCGCGCTCCACCGCTTTCAGGTACTTGGTGGACGCGGTGTGCATGCGCAGCGCAATGCGCAGGTTCTTTCGATCGAAATCTGCAAAACGCGCCAGGATGCTGGTGTCGATCTTCAGCGCCAGCGGTTTGCAATCACGAAAGGCCGGCGACTCCGACTGGAGACGCTTGAGCATTGCGCGGGGTTCGATGCGCGCGAGCGCGGCCGTATCTTGCGGCTCCACGGCCACAGGGGCCTCGGCACGGGTCTCGGCTTGGTCAGGGGTCATTTGGGGAGAACTCTGGAACGGGAACGGAAGTCACTATCAAGCGAGCGACAAACATGATGAAAATCTCCCCACCTAAATCAAGCCGGCGGGGTTATCGCAGCGTTCGCCTTCAATCACAGCCTATTCTACCGCCAGGCAAGTGCCGCGGCAGGCTGGATTGCGGTTTTTGTCCCGACTGCGGGACCGTCGGGCGAGCATCATGCGGCTTGCAGCCCGCCCATACCCATGACGACAACGGAGCACAAGATGGAAAAGCGCTGGCGGCGACTACCCGGCTCCCGCACCGAGCCCGCAGGACTGGAACGCAGGGTGCTCGCGCGACTGCCCGTCATCGCGCTCGCAGGAACGGCCGCCTGCGTGGCGGTTTCGCTGTTCGTCCGCCTGTTGTGGTGGGGCGACGCGACTTACGAGACGGCGCGCGCCCTGCAGATGGTGGACATCTGGGTGATCGCCGCGGTGGCGCTCCACTGGACCGTGGTGACAACCGTTGCGATCTACTGCTTCATCGTGTTCGTGATGAAGGGGCCGGCCTACGTCGCAGACCGTTACGAGCTTCCAGACGAAGACGCCCCGCGCTGAACCAGCCGCGGGGCGTCCGAATGCAGGCACAAGTCGCGATCAGGTTCGCGAGCCCCGCGCGCGGGTCGTACCGGCGGTGGCCGGACCATCGTCATGCGCGTCCTCCCACCCGGTGATCATCGCCTTGATGTGGGCAAACACGGTGTGCCCAGCGGTTGCCAGGTAGATGTGGATGATCAGGAAAGCCAGCATCAGGAAGGCGCCGATCGTATGCACGGTGGCGACCTGCTCCAGTCCCAGCCCGGCCGGCACCTTGCCGGCCAGTTCGGCCCAGAAGAGGTAAGCCAGGCCCGAAATCCAGATGATCGGATTGATCACCAGCTTCACGCCCAGATAGGCCAAGCGCTGCAACGGGTTGTGCTTGCGCTCGAGCGTGACCTTGTACGGGTGCGGCGCCCCGATGAAGATCCCGTGCGCGTAGTAGCGCACCATGCGGTCGATGTTCTGCGTGGTCGGGATGTAGTGCCTCCAGGCGCCGGTCGTGAAGTGCCAGAAGATCGCAAAGATCCACAGCCCGATCAGCAACCACGCCGCCACCTCATGGACCTGGACGGCCTTGCCGAACGGGATCAATGAATGACTTCCGTGGATTGCGAAGCCGGTAAACAGCAGCACGATGATCAGCGCCGCCTGAGCCCAGTGCCAGAAGCGCTCGAACCGGGTAAAGAGATACATACGCTCGCTCATCTCAGTGCTCCTTGTTGCGCTTGTTGCGGCTCAGGAACCGCAGGCTTCCGTGTCCGATCGCGCCCACCAGCATCAGCCCGGCCAGGCCAAACCCGAGCCGGTCGAGCAGCGCGCTGCGGTCGCGGCCAGGCAGGTAGATGTCGGTGATCTCGACCAGACGGCCGTCTTCGGCACGGGTGTGGCATTCCTTGCACCGCACCGCATCCTCCTTCGGCGCCACCATGTGGGTGATGAACCAGTTCATCCGCGTCTCGATGAAGCCGAACTGGCCGCTGTAGGGCAGGCCCGCGTAATCCATGCCGGCCTTGATCGACTTGGCGTAGTCGAAGTTGCCCCAGAAGGCGGTGTCGTCCTGGCCATAGACGTGATTGACCACCAGGGTCTTGTTCACCGGGTCGTAGGGCTGCTTGCCGACCATGACCTTGAACGGCCAGATGCGCGCATTCGGGTCGCTCGCCGAACCTTCGACGCGGTTCAACTCGAGGATCTTGCTGTCGTCGATCTTGTCGGTGAGCGCAATCTGATGGACCACCCCGTTGTACCACTTGTAGGTCGGGCGCACGTTCTCGCCGTACTTGAAGTCGCCCTTCTCGGCCGAGTAGATCAGGTGGCCGTGGTCGTCCTTGATGAACAGCGGCTTGCCGTCCGGGCCGCGCTTTCCACCCGTCGACCAGTCCCACAGCGTCTTGGTGGCGATGCCACCGCGCGCGAACTCTGGGATGTGGCAGGTCTGGCAGGCCACGCGGCTGGCGTGGTTGTTGAGGCGCGCTTCCTTGTGCGGCTTGAGATCGTGGCACGACTCACAGGTGGCGCGGTTGTGATCGACGTGCTTCATGTCCACGCCCTTGGTGTCCTTGGCGATCGCCGCATAACGGCTGCCCGTGGGCTGGTGGGCGTTGAAGGTGTGGCAGTCGGCACAGCTCATGTTCTCGCCGTCGGGCGACATGTGCACGTCGACATGCTTCGGCGGCTTGATCAGCGAGGTGTCCAGGTCGCCATGCTTGACCGCGTCGCCCCCGCCACCGTTGAAGTGGCAGGCGCCGCAGTTCTGCCGTCCCGGCTTGCCCACCGCCTGCGCGATTTTGGTCAGGTCGGGCGGCTGCACGATCTTGCCGCTGCCCTTGGGCATCTCGCGCGGTGCGTACAAGGGGTGCCCGGCGTCGGTGGGGACCTTCTTGTAGGTGGCCGTGGTGTCGTGGCAGGCCAGGCAGTCGACGTT
>JAGOEI010000072.1:0-7977 GCA_017997795.1 Thauera sp.
CCAACCTTGCCGACCGCTACGGCGGCGCGGTGGATCGCATCGCCGCGGCTCACGCCATCCGGGTGATGATGGTGGTGTCGGTGCTGCCTTTCGCGCTCACCTTCGCCGGTGTGCATGGAACGGACCTATACGTGCCGCTGGTAAAGGCGGTGGATGCCCGGCACTTCCCGCTGCTGATCGGCGCGAGCCTGCTCGGGGTCGGCGCCTTCAAGCTGCTGCGCATCGCCAACGCGTGGGTGCTCGGGCCGCTGCTCGGGGTGGCGGTGGCGACGCTTGCCGGTGTGCCGCTGTCGGCGCTGCCGGCCTGGGTGGTCAACGGCGGGCAGTTGCTGATCGGCTGCGCCCTCGGTTGCCGCTTCTCGCGCGAGTTCTTCCGCGCCGCACCGCGCTTCATGGCGGTGGCGGGGCTGACCGCGGCGATGTCGATCGTGCTCGCCTTTGCCTTCGCTGCGCTGCTCGGCCTGGTCTCGGCGGTGCCGCTACCGACGCTGGCGCTGGCGACCGCGCCGGGCGGCGTGTCGGAGATGTGCATCACCGCCAAGGTGCTCCAGCTCGGCGTGCCCCTGGTGACCGTGTGCCACGTGTTGCGCGTGGTGGTGCTGACGGTGGGGGCGCAGTGGAGTTTCGGCGTGTTCCGCCGCCTGGTGGCGACGTGAGGGTGGATCGAGGGCGATGGCCGGCATGCCCGTGTGGACATGCCGGCCATCGCCGGCGCGGGTTTACGCGCCTTCCGCCAGCGTCGGGTAGTCGGTGTAGCCTCTCGGCCCCGGCGTGTAGAAGGTCGCCTGATCGGGCGCGTTGAGCGCTGCCCCGCGGCGGATGCGCTCGGGCAGGTCGGGGTTGGCGAGGAAGGCGGTGCCGAAGGCGACCGCGTCGAGCTTGCCGGCGGCGATCGCGGCGTTGGCCTCGTCGGCGCCGTAGCCCATGTTGCCGATCAGCACGCCGCGGAAGGCCGCGCGCGCCGGCGTCATCACGTCGCCGTGCTGCTGGCCGAAGAAGTCGCCGCGCATCAGGTGTAGGTAGGCCAGGCGCCAGTCGTTGAGGCAGCCGGCGAGCCATTCGATGAGGCCGAGCGGGTCGCTGTCGATCATGTCGTTGTAGCTGTTGAGCGGCGACAGGCGCACGCCGACGCGGCCGCTGCCCCACACCTTGCACACCGCATCGAGCACCTCGAACAGCAGGCGCGCACGGTGCTCGCGTGGGCCGCCGTAGGGGCCGCTGCGCTTGTTGCTGCCGTCACGCAGGAACTCGTCGAGCAGGTAGCCGTTGGCGCCATGCACTTCCACGCCGTCGAAGCCGGCGGCGCGCGCGTTCTCGGCCGCGCGTGCAAAGCCGGCGACGATGCCCGGCAGCTCGTCGTCGCGCAGTTCGCGCGGCACCACGTAGGGCTGCTTGCCCTCGGGCGTATGCACCTCGTCGCCGGTGATCGCGAGCGCGCTCGGCGCGACCGGCTGGCGGCCGTCGTTGAGCAGCGGGTGGCAGGCGCGGCCGCCGTGCCAGATCTGCAGCACGATGCGCCCGCCGGCGGCGTGCACCGCGTCGGTGACCTTCTTCCAGCCGGCGACCTGGGCCTCGGAGTGGATGCCGGGTTCGTGCCAGAAGGCGGAGTTGCCCGCCATCGCCATCGTCGCCTCGGCGATCAGCAGGCCGGCGCTGGCGCGCTGGGCGTAGTGGGTGGCCATCAGCTCGCCGGGCACGTGGCCGTCCTCGGCGCGGCAGCGCGTGAGCGGGGCCATCAGGATGCGGTTGGGCAGGGCGAGATCGCCGGCTTGCAGCGGGGTGAACAGATCGGTCATGGGCTGTTGTCCTCGGGGTCGATCGGATCGAAAAGTTGGGCGAAGGCCGTGCGTGCCGCCGCCTCGGCGAGGTCGGCGAGGTGCGCGGCCTGGGCCTTGCGTGCGGCGGGCGCTTCGTTCATCACGGAGTGGGCGAGCGCGCGGAGGTTCCCCGGCGCGGCCAGATGGTGGCGCTGCGGCGGGAACCAGGTGTCGAGCCAGGCGTGCAGCTTGGCGGCCTGCTGCGCGCCGCCGACGAGGCTGATCGCGGGGCGGGCGAAGGCGTCGGCGACGATGCGCGCGTGCAGGCTGCTCGCGCAGCACAGCGCGGCATTGGCGATCAGCGCGCACAGGTCGAGGAGGTGGCGGGACTCGGCGACCACGGCGGACTGCGGATCGGGCAGGTGGCGGCGCAGGCGCTGCAGTACCGCCGGGTCGTCGTGCCAGGGCGCGCGGCCGGCGCAGAACAGCATCACGCCCAGGCCGTGGTCGCGGGAGATCGCGGCCAGATCGTCCGCGAGCATGGCGAGGGTGGCGTCGTCGCCGAGTTCCGCCGCGAGCTGCACCGCCACGTACCCGTGCGCGAACCGCGCCCGCAGCAGCGCGGGTTCGCCCATCGCGGCGTGGCGTGCCACCTCGGCGCCCAGCAGGCGCTCGACGAGGACCGCCGGGTCGGGGACGAGCGCCGCGTCGATGCCCGCCGCGGCGAGCGCCTCGCGGGTGCGCCGGTCGCGCACCTGGACGCAGGCGGCTGCGCGCAGCTCGGCGAGCGCCTCGGCACGCAGCATCGCAGGCAGGGCCGCGAAGCCGACGCCGCCGATGCCGGTGTGCACGATGCGCGTGCCGTGTGGCAGCGCCGCGTTCGCGGCGTTCGCGGCGTGCGCGGCGAGGTAGGGCAGTCTGCGCGTACTTTCCAGCGTTTGCCGCGCCCAGGTTTCGCGCGCCGCCGGGTCGCGGTCGTGCAGCGCGATCGCGCGCGCGGCGTCGGCGGGGTCGAGCACCATCACCGCCGCCTCCCAGGCGCTGCAGCCGAGGATCTCTCCGCCCACTTGCAGCAGCGCGGGGAGCGATGCGGGCGCCCATGCGGGTGCCCCCTCGCGGTGGGCCGGATTCCATTCCGCCGCGACTTCGGAGAGCGCCTGCACGTGGGCACCGCCATCCGCACGCAGGTCGCGAGTGGCCAGGCCGGCGAAGCGCCCCTCCCGTCCGGGCAGGACGCGTGCGGTCAGTTCGGCGGCGACGCGGCCGAGCAGCAGGTCGCCGAGGTTGTGGCGGTCGAAGGCGCCGAAGAGGATGAGCGGGGCGCGCCGGGCGCTGACGTCGGGGGTTTCCACGGCTACGTCGCCTGTCTGCGTGGCATGCGCTGCGGCGATCCCTGCTGGCGCAGCGGGCGGGTCGGCCGGGTTCATCGCGCGCTCGCCCTCAATCCGCGCTGGTGCGCAGGCGGTCCAGGCGCAGGCGCTGGCGGTCGTCGAACAGCCGGCGCGCGCCCAGGCTCACCGCCACCACGGTGCCGAAGCCGGTGCCGCCCGCGATCAGGAACATCACCAGGATCTGGTATTTCACCGCCTCCACCGGTGGCGTGCCGGCGAGGATCTGGCCGGTCATCATGCCGGGCAGGCTGACGATGCCGGCGGCGGCCATGGCGTTGATGATCGGGATCATGCCGACTCGGATGGCCTCGCGCCGGGTGTCGGCGATGGTCTCGTTCCAGTCCTGGCCGAGCGCGAGCCGGGCCTCGAGCACCGCGCGTCTCGCGCTCGCATCCTGGGTCAGGCGGTCGAGCCCGAGCGCGATGCCGTTCATGGTGTTGCCGAGCACCATGCCGAGCAGCGGGATGGCGTATTGCGGTGCGTACCAGGGGGTGTTGCCGATCACCACGACCAGCGCCAGCACGCTTACCGTGAAGGACGACACGAACATCGACAGCGTGCCCAGCCCGAAGCCCCAGCCGCCGGTGAAGCGGCGCTTCTGGCGCGCCATCACCTCGCGCCCGGCGGCGGTGATCATCACCGCCGCCATCGCCGCCACCCACAGGAAGTGCACGTTGTCGAACAGCAGCTTGAGCACCAGGCCGATCAGCAGCAACTGGATCGTGGTGCGCGCGGCCGATATGACCAGGCGCTGCTCGATGCCCAGGCCGAGGCGCAGCGACAGTCCGGCCAGGGCGAGGATCAGCAGCGCCGCGAGCGACAGGTCGAGGACCGAGAGTTCGATCACCATGCTGCGCCCTCCACGCGGGGGGCCTTGTCCGCGCCTGCGGCTTCGTCTCCGTCTGTGCCTGCTCGGTCGATTTCGCCTTCCTCGACCAGCCGGCCGTCCTCGAGCACGAAGCGGCGCTGCGCCACCCTGGCCGCCTGGCGCGGGTCGTGGCTGACCCACAGCAGCGCGGCGTCGTGCGCGCGGCGGTATTCGTCGAGCAGGGCTTCGACACGGGCGGTGCTGTCCTCGTCGAGGTTGCCGGTGGGCTCGTCGAGCAGCAGCGCGGCGGGCTGGCGCATCAGCGTGCGCAGCAGGGCCAGGCGCTGGCGCTCGCCAGTGGAGCAGCGCGCCACCTGCCAGTCGAGCGCCGCGGCGGGCAGGCCGAGGCGGTCCAGCCAGACGGGGTCGCAGCCGTCGGCAAAGTGCTCGCCCACGGTTTCCGCCCACCACTGGCCCTCGGCCATCACCAGCGCCACCTGCCGCCGCCACTGCGGTGCGGGCGTCACGGCGCAGGCGCGGGTGTCGAGGCGGGCCTCGCCCTGGTGGAGGTCGAGGTCGGCGATGGCGCGCAGCAGCAGCGACTTGCCGCTGCCGGAGGCGCCGCGGATGCAGACGCATTCGCCGGCGCCGACGGTGAGGTCGATCGGGCCGACGTGGCGGGTGCGGAGCTGGTGCAGGACGAGGGCGGGCATGGGCCGCATCTTCCCGTGCAGCCAGCACGAATTCAACCGCCGCAGATGCAGGCCGGTGCGCCGCCGCGGCTGCGTGCGCGTGCACCGTGCTGGCCTGCGGGCTCGTGAGTGCGCGGGGTGGGCCGCGCGTCTTGCAATTGGTGACCGTGGCGGGGCCGCATCTGGGAGAAAATGCCGGCACGTCCTGCACGATCCGTCCCTTTCGGGCCGATGCAGGTGCGGAATCTTTTCATCGCCCGGGGTTCTCACCTGTGCGATGTCGCGCAGACGGTCTGCGCAGCTTATCCAGGACATGCTCATGCACAAGGATCCCCGCTTTTCCGGTCTGTTCCTCAACCTCGACCGTGGCAGCGCCACCCCACCCTCGCTGTGGCAGAAGATCGTCGGCGGCGTGGTCATGGTAGGCGTGTTCGCGCTCGCGCTGACCTTCTCGGTGGCGCTGTTCGCGGTGGTGATCACCGTCGGCGCCGTGGCCTGGGGCTACTTCTGGTGGAAGACCCGCGCCGTGCGCAAGGCGATGCGCGAGCACATGGCGGCCGAGATGGACGCCCGGCGCGCGGCCGGTGCGGCACATGGCGGCGCCGGCGCGGGCACGCGCGGGCTGATCATCGAGGGCGAGGTCATCCGCGAGGTGAAGGTCGAAGACCCGCCCGCGGACGCGGGGCGCGATCGGCCATGAACCCGAGGGACGATAGTGCTCGCCTGCACGCGGCGGACGCGAGCGCGGGCGAATGCTGCGCGCAGGCGCAGATGGCGTCCTATGCGCGGCTCGAGGCGATGCGCCACGCCCGCGAGCGGGCCCAAGCCGGCGCGGACGGCTGGCTGCAACGGCTGCTCGGGTGGGGATTGCGCTCGGGCAAGCGCTGAGCGCGGCACGCGCGTCGGTCCGGTCTCACTGCGCCTTGTCCCCTGCGGCTGACGGCGCTCCGATCGTCTGCAGCAGCGCCTCCTTGCCGTTGGCCACGCTGCGGATGTGCACATCCACCTGGTTGTAGGCGATCTCGATGCCCTGCTCGCGGAAGAGGCGGTCGATCTCGCGGCTGATCTCGTCGATCGCGGCGTTGCGGTCGGCGAGCTCGCGCACGTGCACGCGCAGTTCGTGGTCGAGCGTGCTGGCGCCGAAGGCGAGCAGGAACACCAGCGGCGCCGGATCCGGCAACACGCGCGGGTTGTCTGCGGCGATCTGCAGCAGCAGCGTGCGGGTGAGCTCGAGGTCCGAGCCGTAGGCCACGCCGACCTTCACCGTGACCCGGGTGACGGTGTCGGTCAGCGACCAGTTGGTGAGCTGGCCGGTGATGAAGGCCTTGTTGGGCACGATCATCTCCTTGCGGTCGAAGTCGGTGATCGTGGTGGCGCGGATCTGGATGCGGCTGACGGTGCCGGAGACGTTGCCGATGGTGACCACGTCGCCGATACGCAGCGGGCGCTCGAACAGGATGATCAGGCCGGACACGAAGTTGGCGAAGATCTCCTGCAGGCCGAAGCCCAGGCCCACCGACAGCGCGGCGACCAGCCACTGCAGCTTGTCCCAGCTCACCCCGAGCGTGCCCAGCGTGGCGACGATGCCGGCGGCGACGATCACGTACGACAGCAGCGTGGTGATGGCGTAGGCGCTGCCCTGCGCGAGCTTCAGGCGCGACAGCACCAGCACCTCGAGCAGGCCGGGCAGGTTGGCGGCGAGCATGAAGGCGATGGCTGCGATCACCAGCGCGCCGATCACGTCGGCCAGGCTGATCGGCACCACGCTGGCAGCGTCGCCGGTGCCGCTGGCGTATTCGTAGAGCGTGATGTTGTCGAGGTAGGCGAACACCGTGATGAGGTCGGCCCACACCCAGTACAGCGCCACCACCAGGCCGCCGAGCAGGCCGAGGTGGAGCAGGCGCAGCGACTGCTGGTTGATCTTGGCGACGTCGAGTATCGGGGCCTCGAAGGCCGACTCGGTGTCGGCGCCGGGCTTGCCGTCGCGCTCGGCGGCCTCGCGGCGGGCCACGGCGCGCTGGTAGTCGAGGCGGCGGGCGGCCACCGCCAGCGCGCGCACCAGGGTCGCCTCCAGCAGGCGCCAGAGGATGAGCAGGAACAGGGTGTCGATGAGGCGTTCGGTGAGCTTGAGCGCGGTGTAGTAGTAGCCCATCACCAGCGCGACGATCAGGGTCAGCGGCATCAGCGCGAGCGCGAACCCGATCACCACCCGCAGCGGCGAGGGGCGCGCATCCTGCGATTTGTGCACCAGCAGGCGCACCATCAGCCAGGCCATGGTGGCGTAGCCGGCGAGCAGGGTGAGGATGCCGAGCACGTCCTGGGCCAGCGCTTCGGGCTGGCGCTCGGCGAGGGTGACGATGGCGACCACCGCGAGCACCACCAGCCCCAGCCGGCGCAGGTAGCGGTGCAACTCGCGCACCTGGCCGACCGGCCACTGGAAGTGACGTTCGGCGACGCCGCCCGGCACCATCACCCGGTACGCGGTGTAGAACACCAGCCAGGCCTGGGCCATCTGCACCAGCGCGGCGCCCAGGGCGGCGTTCTGGCCGCGTGCGTCCATCTGCAGCGCCAGTCCGCCCAGCGCCAGCAGCAGGCTCAGCGGCAGCGCGAGCAGCATGTTGAGCAGGATGGCCAGCGGCGTGTGCAACTGGCTGTCGCGGCGCACGTAGCCGATGTCGGCATGCAATTGGTCGAGCTTGGCGCTCAGCCAGCGCCGGCGGCCGAACAGCGCCAGGCTCAGCAGCAGCACCGGCAGGAACAGGAAGGGGCGCGCCTGCAGGCCTGCCGCCAGCTCCAGCGTCGCCGACTGCCAGGGGATGGCGGCCAGTTGCTTGCTGAGCTGCGCCGGCACCGCCCCCAGCCAGGCGAGGTCGAGCGGGCGGTTGCTCGGGATCCAGAACATGCGCTCGTCGAGCGTGGTGCGCAGGCGGTCGGCGTTGGCTTGCAACTGGCGTTCGCTGAGCTGCAGCGTGATCGATTCGTTGAGCAGGGTGTTGAGCTCGCGGTTCAGGCGCTCGAGCAACTCCGCGCGCGTGGTGAGGAGCGCGATCAGCGGCTCGCGCATCGACGCGTCGGCCTCGCCCGCGGGGGCCTCGGCGAGCAGGCGGTCGGCAAAGGCGGCGGGGCGGGCGAGCTGTTCGCGCTGCTTGTTGACCTCGAACTGGTACAGGCGGATGTCGGCGATCTGTTCGGCCAGGTCGCCGTCGATCGTCGGTTGCGGCAGCGCGCGCTTCTGCTCGAGCAGGATGCGCGACAGCAGCAGGCTGCCCTGCAGCACGTTGATCTGCTCGTCGATGACGGTGTTGCTGCGGTTGAGCGCGTCGAGCTGC
>JAGOEI010000072.1:8077-11203 GCA_017997795.1 Thauera sp.
GTCGATCGTCGGTTGCGGCAGCGCGCGCTTCTGCTCGAGCAGGATGCGCGACAGCAGCAGGCTGCCCTGCAGCACGTTGATCTGCTCGTCGATGACGGTGTTGCTGCGGTTGAGCGCGTCGAGCTGCTGGCGGACGGCGAGGTTGCGCTGGGTGAGCTTGTTGAGCTGGTCGGTGGCGCGCAGCAGGTATTCGGAGAGCTGCTGGTTGGTGGCGGTCTCGCGCGCCAGCAGGCTGCCGGCGGTGCCTGTGGCGCCGGCGTCTCCGGCCAGGGCCTGGACGGTTTGCGCGGCCTGGGCGCTGCGGCGCTGGTTGATCGCGGTCTGCAGGGCCTGCACCTGGGCTTCGAGGCGAGCGACCTCGAGCGTGGCGAGGTCCTGGCGCGACTGGCCGAGGTCGAGCAGCGGGCTGTTGGCGGCCAGTTCCGCACGGCGCAGGGCCATCTGGGCGTCGAGCGCGTGCCATTCCGCGGCGAGCGCATCGCGGCGCTCCGCGGTCAGCGCGCGGCCGTCGCGCCCGGGTTCGCGGCTTGTGCCGAGTGCGATCTCGATCGTCGCCATGCGCGCCTGGCTGGTGCTGATCTCGCTCTGCGCGCGCTCGGGCCCGGTGCGGGCGTTGACGAGCAGGGTGTTGGCCTCGTCCAGGCGGCGGCGCCAGTCGGTGAGGGCGGCGTTGCTTTCCGCGAGGAGGCGTTCGAGCTCCGCGTCCGCGGTGGCGGGGTCGATCACCGGCACCGCGTCGGTCTGTGCCTGGAGTGCGGCGAGCTGCGCGCGCGCTGCGCGGGTTTCCTGTGGGGCGGCGGTGACGCTGGCCTGCAGCGCCTCGCGTTGCGTGCGCAGGACTTCGGCCGTCGCCAGGCTGGCGACGGCTTGCTCGAGCGCCTGCTGGGCGGCGCGTTGGTCTGCTTCGGGCAGCTTGCGCTCGGCCAGTGCAGCGAGCCGGCTGCGCAGGTCATCGGCGGCGGGTGCGGTGGGCGTCTGCGCGGCGGCGTTCAGCGCCAGCAGGGGCAGCAGCAACAGGAGGAAGAGGCGGAGCAGGTGCATGGGACGGAAGGCTTTGGAGGCAGGGGGGGCCACGACAGCCAACGGGCGCTGCGGGCGAGGCGCGAGTGTAACGCGCACGATCGGGACCGGTCGCCCGCCCGATCGTAAGGGAATTTCGCCGCGCGGCGCCCGCACGCCGGATTTTATATTTGCTTGAATCGATCTCGCACGCCGACTATCGTGTCGCACCTCGAGGAGACGGAAAACAACAACGATGGACGATCAGATCCAGCGCATGAAGGTGCTCGGCGCCGGCATCTTCAGCCTGATGCTCGCGCTCGGCGTCGCGCGCTTTGCCTACACGCCGCTATTGCCGCTGATGCAGGCTCAGGCCGGACTCGGGCTGGCCGAGGGCGGCTGGCTGGCGGCGATCAACTACGCGGGCTACCTGACCGGCGCGCTGACCGCGGCCTCGATCAGCGACCTGGTGCTCAAGGACCGCCTGTTCCGCATCGGCATGGTGGTGGCGGTGCTGACCACGGTGATGATGGGCCTGAGCACCGACTTCTGGGTGTGGGCGGTATCGCGCTACCTGGCGGGCCTGGCGAGCGCGGCGTCGATGCTGCTCGGCACCGGGCTGATCCTGAACTGGCTGATCCGCCACAACCACCGCAGCGAGCTCGGCATCCACTTTGCCGGCATCGGCCTGGGCATCGCCGGGTGCTCGGTGGCGGTGGCGGTGATGAGCCTGTGGCTGGACTGGCGCGAACAGTGGTTCGTGTTCACCGCGATCGCCTGCGTGCTGCTGGTGCCGGCGCTGAAGTGGCTGCCGGCGCCCGACACCAGCACGCTGACCCGGACCGGCGCGCCGATGCACGACAACCCGCCGAGCCCGCTGTTCATGCGCGTGTTCATGGCGTCGTACTTCTGCGCGGGCGTGGGTTTCGTGGTCAGTGCGACCTTCATCGTCGCCATCGTCAATCGCCTGCCGGGGCTGGAAGGCCAGGGGAGCTGGAGCTTCCTCGCCATCGGCCTGGCGGCGGTGCCGGCGTGCATCGTGTGGGACTTCATCGCTCGCCGCACCGGCGCGCTCAACGCGCTGATCCTGGCCGCGGTGCTGCAGATCGTCGGCATCCTGCTGCCGGTGGTGGTGGGCGGCATGGTGGGGGCGATCGCCGGCGCGCTGCTGTTCGGCGGCACCTTCGTCGGCATGGTGAGCCTGGTGCTGACCATGGCCGGACGCTACTACCCGACGCGGCCGGCAAAGATGATGGGCAAGATGACCATCTCCTACGGCGTGGCGCAGATCCTCGGCCCGGCGGTCACCGGCTGGCTGGGCGCGACCTTCGGCAGCTACGCCGGCGGGCTGTATTTCGCCGCGGGCACGATGGTGGTCGGCACCGTGCTGCTGGTGCTGCTGAAGCTGATCGGCGGACGCGATGCGCGCGCCGCGAAGCTGGCGTCCGCCGCCGACGCGACGGCCTGAGCGGCGCTGCCCGGGCGCTCAGCCGGCCGGCGGCCACGGCCGGCCGTGGCGCAGGCAGAAGTCGCGCAGCAGCAGGCTGGCCATCGCGTAGCGGGTGGGAAACACCGCCGGCAGCGCGTCGACGTGGAAGAAGCGCGCATCCTCGATCTCGTCGGGCGCGCAGATGATGTCACCGCCCTCGTACTCGGCCTGGTAGCCGAGCATCAGCGCATGCGGGAACGGCCACGGCTGGCTGGCGAAGTAGCGCAGCTTGCCGATGCGCAGGCCGGTCTCCTCGTGGATCTCGCGGTGCACCGCCTGCTCGGCCGATTCGCCCGCGTCCACGAAGCCGGCGAGCGCGCTGTACAGCCCGGGCGGAAAGTGCGGCGAGCGCCCGAGCAGGATCTCGCTGCCGCGCTCGACGGCGACGATGACCACCGGCGACACGCGCGGATAGTGCTCGCGGCCGCAGTCCGGATTGGTGCAGCGGCGCATCGGCGCCGGTCGGGTGACGAGCGCCGTGGGTGCGCCGCACTGGCCGCAGAAGCGGTGCGAACGGTCGAACTCGAGCAGTTCGAGGGCGCGCGCGGCGAGGCTGCGGGTGGCGGCGGGCAGGGTGTCGAGCAGGGACTTGAGGTGGCTGAATTCGTGGCCGGGCGGCGGCTCGCAGTCACGCTCGA
>JAGOEI010000073.1 GCA_017997795.1 Thauera sp.
AAGTCTGACGACCATAGCCGTGTGGAACCACCCCTTCCCTTCCCGAACAGGACCGTGAAACACCCGCGCGCCGATGATAGTGAGGTCCGCCCTCGTGAAAGTAGGTCATCGTCAGACTAACCCATCCCATAAAGCCCCGAGCACATGAAAATGCTCGGGGCTTTGTGCTTTGTTGGAAACAAATCGCGTCGTCACAATGACACGCGTGGCGGCAAGGCTCGCCCTCGGGCACAATCCAGAGCTGTGCAGAATTCCCGGGGATCGCCATGAAATTCGACCTCATCATCGTCGGCGGCGGTCTCGCCGGTGCGGCGCTGGCCGTTGCGCTGCGGCGCAGTGCGCTGCGGATCGCAGTGGTCGAGCATGCGGCGCCGCGCCGTCCCGACGGCTGGGACGCGCGCATCTACGCTTACAGTCCGGCGAGCGCGCGTTTTCTCGACGACCTCGGCGTCTGGGCGCATGTCGACCACGACCGCCTCGCGGCGGTCGCCGAGATGCGCATCCACGGCGACGCGGGTGGCGAGCTGGTGTTCTCGGCCTACGACAGCGGTCTCGCAGAACTCGCGTGGATCGGCGAGTCCAGCGCCGTGCACGTCGAGATCTGGGAGAGCCTGAAGCGGCAGCATAATGTGACGCTGTTCTGCCCGGCGAGTCCTGCCGCGCTCGATATCGGCGCGGATGCTGCAATGCTGCGCCTCGACGACGGTCGAAGCCTGCGCGCGGCGCTGGTGATCGGAGCGGATGGGCGCGACTCGTGGGTGCGCGAACATGCCGGAATGACCGCAACGGTTACCCCCTACGGCGAACGCGGCGTTGTGGCCAACTTCGTCTGTGAGCGCCCCAATCGTGGCGTCGCCTACCAGTGGTTCCGACCCGATGGCGTGCTGGCATGGCTGCCCTTGCCTGGCCACAGCATGTCGATGGTGTGGTCGGCGCCCGACGCGCTTGCCGAAGAGCTGCTCACGCTTGATCCGGAAGCGTTTTGCGCGCGCGTCGAGGCGGCCGGTGATCGTGCGCTCGGAAAGCTTGAACTCGTCGGTGGGCGCGCGGCGTTTCCGCTGCGCCTGATGCGCGTTGAAGAGATCGTGCGTCCGCGGGTCGCTCTGATCGGCGATGCTGCGCATGCCATTCACCCGCTCTCGGGGCACGGCATCAACCTGGGCTTCCAGGATGCGAGGGCGCTCGCTGAGGTGCTGGGGGCGCTGCCGGCCTGGCGAGACGTGGGCGAACTTCCGGTGTTGCGACGATACGCCCGCATGCGTGCGGAAGAGCCCTTCCTGCTGCAATACACCACGCACGCCTTGAGTCGCCTGTTCGGCCCTCAGGAGCCCGTGCTTTCTAAGCTGCGCAATCTCGGAATGAACCTGACCGGGCGGGTCCCGGTCCTAAAGCACGCCCTCGTGCGCTACGCGGCCAATGGCCGCCTCTGAACCCAGTGGAGAACCCGATGAAAGTTTCTGTCCCGTCCCTGATCCGGCCGCTCGGCCTCGCCCTGGCGCTCGGCGCGGCCGCGCTCGCGCACGCCGACGAGGCCGAGGTCAAGAAGAGCATGGAGGCCTTTATCGGCGCCCCTGCCGTCGAGTCCGTGAAAAGGACCGACTACGGCGGGCTGTACGAGGTTGTGCTCAAGAACGGGCAGCTCGTTTATACCGACGCGAAGAACAGCTTCATCATCGACGGCAATGTTATCGACACTGCGACGCGTCGTGATGTGACCCAGCAGCGCATGAATGAGCTCGCCGCCATCGATTTCTCCAAGCTGCCGCTCGATCAGGCCGTCAAGGTGGTCAAGGGCAAGGGGACGCGGGTGATTGCGACCTTTGAGGACCCGAACTGCGGCTACTGCAAGCGCCTCGGCAAGGAGCTGGAGGGTATGGACGACATCACGGTCTATACCTTCCTTTATCCGATCCTGAGCGAGGATTCAAAGACCAAGTCCGATAACATCTGGTGCGCCAAGGACCAGGGCAAGGCGTGGACCGACTGGGTGGTGAGCGGGAAGGAGCCGGCGGGTTCCAGTTGTGACACTGGCGCGATCGCCCGTAACGTGGAGCTCGGCCAGAGCTTGCGGATCAGCGGTACGCCGACGATCTTCCTTGCCGATGGCTCGCGCATCGGTGGTTACGTGCCACGCGCCGAGCTCGAAAAGGCGCTATCCGCCGTCGCGAAGTGAGGCTTTCCGGCCCGTCCTCCCGGGGCCGGGTCGTGTCCGGGCCGGAGGACGGCGGGATCAGCGGGATGATTCTGGCGGGGTGAGGCCGTTGGGCAGCAGCACCCACATGCTGCCCTGCTGACGCATCCTGCCTGCCTCGCGGCCAGCCTCGGCGCCGAAGCCCCAGAAGAAGTCCGCGCGCACGACCCCCTTGATGGCCCCGCCCGTGTCCTGCGCGAGCATGAGGCGCTGCAGCGGCGTTGCGCTCAGCGGATGCGTCGTCGACAGGAATACCGGCGCCCCCAGCGGCACATGGCGCGGATCGACGGCGATGCTGCGCCCTGCGCTAAGCGGCACACCCAGCGCACCGACCGGCCCTGTGTTCGATGCGGGCAGTTCGCGGAAGAACACATAGCTCGGGTTCGCGTTCAGCAGTTCATTCAGACGATGCGGGTTGGCTTCGGCCCAGCGCTTGATGCCATCCATCGACGCCTGCTCCAGCGGCAGTTCCCCTTGCGCCACCAGCCAGCGCCCGATCGACTGGTAGGGGTGGCCGTTCTGGTCCGCATAGCCGATGCGCACAGTCTTGCCGTCCGCCAACTGGACGCGGCCAGAGCCCTGTACCTGGAGGAAGAACAGTTCGATCGGGTCATCGGCCCATAGCAGCACCGGAGCCTGAGCCTGCTCGGCGCGTTCCCCGAACTGTGCCCGGTTCCAGTAAGGGAGCACCTTGTTTCCGACCACGCGGCCTCGCAGGCGCAGGCTCTTCAATTCGGGATACACGTCACCGAGTTCGATCGTCAGCATGTCCTTCGGCACGCCGTGGATCGGCCAGGCGCTGCGCGCGCTGCGGGTTCGGCTGCCGCGGATCAGCGGCTCGTAGTAGCCCGTGACCAGGCCTTGCGTGCTGCCGTCGGCATTGGTCAGTTGCCAAGGGGTGAAATTAGCTTCGAAGAATTGCCGCGCCTCGGCGGTCGAGGGAGCGGCGCCCAGCAAGCCGGCGCGCTCGCATACCAACTTCCAGTCCGCCTGACGGGATAGCGTGGAGCACGACGTGCGCAGCGCTGGCCAGGCCTGGGCAGGGTCGTCCTTCAGCCAGCCATCGATGGCTCGCCAGGTGCTTGCCTGCAGCGGCGGGGCGGCAGGGGGGGCTACAGCCTGCCCGGGCTGTCCGGGGCAGGCTGGGCAGGCGGGACAAGCTTGGGCCGCGGTACAACTGCCATCAGCGTCGAGTTTCGGTGCGCCCGGCGGATGCGCGCAGGCGCCGGCGAGCAGACCGAGCAGCAGTGTGACGACGTAGTGGCGGATACGGAGGCGGATCATCGGGGGCATCGGTTGAACTCAGGTGGCTTTGCCGCCAGTATACCGGTCCCCCGCGCGCTGCCGGACCACGCCGGGCGTTGCGTTTTTCCGAACGCACGCATCACGGTGGGGTGTCCGCGCCTGCGGCCCGAACTGCGCAGCCCGCGATCGGCGGGACAGGGCCAACGATGAGGACACCGAACACCGCCATGACGACCGAACTTGCCGATCTGCTCAGCCGCGCCGAACGCGTACTCGAGCGCCTGGAATCCTTCCTGCCGGGGCCGGCTTCCAGCCCCGACTGGGACGCTGCGCTGGCCTTTCGCTGGCAGCGCCGACATGGACGCGCTGCGCTGAAGCCGGTGCGCGCTCCGCATCGGATCACGCTGGCCGACATTCAGGACGTGGATGAGCAGAAGGCACGCATCGATCGCAACACCCGCCAGTTCCTCGCCGGCCGGCGCGCCAACAACGTGCTGCTCACCGGCGCGCGCGGCACCGGCAAGTCCTCGCTGGTGAAGGCCCTGCTCAACGAATACGCTGCGCAGGGCCTGCGCCTGATCGAGGTGGACAAGACCGATCTGGTCGATCTGCCCGAGATCGTCGAGCTGGTCGCCGAACGCGCAGAGCGCTTCATCCTGTTCTGCGACGATCTGTCGTTCGAGGAAGGCGAGGATGCCTACAAGGCATTGAAGAGCGTGCTCGATGGTTCGGTGTCGGCCATGTCCGACAACGTGCTGATCTACGCCACCTCGAATCGTCGCCACCTGATGCCCGAGTACCACGACGAGAACCTGCAGACGCGACACGTCGATGGCGAGCTCCACCCCGGCGAGGCGGTGGAGGAGAAGATCTCGTTGTCGGAGCGCTTCGGCTTGTGGATCTCGTTCTACCCGTTCAGCCAGGACGAGTACCTCGACATCGTCGCGCACTGGCTGCGCAGCTTTGGCGCCGGCGCGGACGAGATCGCGGCCGCGCGCCAGGATGCGCTGCAGTGGGCGCTGATGCGCGGCTCGCGCTCGGGGCGGGTCGCCTGGCAGTTCGCGCGCGACCATGCCGGTCGGCTCGAGGACGACAAGGCATGACGCGCAAGCTCGTCGATGTTTCCGCGGGTGTGCTGCTGCGGCCGGACGGGTGCTACCTGCTCGGTCAACGCGCGCAGGACACGGTGTATGCCGGCTACTGGGAGTTTCCCGGCGGCAAGGTCGAGCCCGGCGAAACGCCTGCGCAAGCCCTGTGTCGCGAGCTCGATGAGGAACTGGGCATTCGCGTGACCCACTTGCGGCCGTGGTTGCGCCGCGAGCACCTGTACGAGCATGCGGATGTACGCCTGCATTTCTTCGAGGTCGCCGGGTGGGAGGGGGCGCTCGATGATCGCGTGCACAGCGCCCTGGCGTGGGTGCAGCCCGATGGCCCGACCCGCGCGCCCATGTTGCCGGCGAACGGCCCGATCCTGAAGGCGTTGCGCCTGCCGCGCACGATGGGCATCACGCATGCCGCGGAGTTGGGCGTGGATGGCCAGCTCGCTGCACTCGATGACGCACTCGCGCACGGGCTGCGCCTGGTGCAGGTGCGTGAGGCTCCCGCAAAACGTGAGCTTCTCGCGCGCGAGGTGCAGGCCCGCATGCGAGCGCATCGCGGGCTGATGCTGATCAATGGCGATCTCGCCCTGGCTCGACGCCTGGGCGCCGACGGCGTGCACCTGCCCGCGTACATGCTGATGGCGGCGCAGGACCGCGCGGATTTCGAATGGGTGGGCGCATCGTGCCACTCGCGCGCCGAGCTCGAGCATGCCGCAACCCTCGGTCTCGATTACGCCCTGCTCGGGCCGGTGCAGCCGACCTTGACCCACCCCGGCCAGCCGGCGCTGGGCTGGCCGGCGTTTGAACGTCTCGTGGAAGGCCTGCCGATGCCGGTGTTTGCGCTCGGCGGCCTGGCGCCGGCCGACATGGCGCGCGCCCGCGATGCCGGCGCGCACGGCATTGCGGCAATTCGTGGGTTGTGGGAGCAGGCGCGGACGTAGCGGAGCCGAACGGGTTCCGTCAGGCTGCGTCGCGCGGGTGAGCGTCCCGGCTCAGGCGCCGCTTGCGCCTGCAGCGCTTCAGCGCCGCCGGCCCTCGCCGAGGCCGGGAGGCTGGAAGTCGACGTCGTCCAGTGGCGCGTCGGGCGGCGAGCTCGGAACGCGATAGTCCTCCGATGCCCAGGCGCCGAGGTCGATCTGCCGGCAACGCGCCGAGCAGAACGGCCGCCAGGTGCTTTCCGGCTGCCACGGCACCGGTTTGCCGCAGCTCGGGCAGTTCACGACACGTACCTTTTCGCTCATGCCTGCCTCACAGACTGCAGAACGTGAGCTCGAACGCGACATCGCGCTCGGCCAGGCGAGGGCGGGCGATGGTCTCCGGCAGCATGAAGCGCACGTTGAGCGCGTACTTGTTGGCGCTGATCTCGGGCACCACCGTTTCGGCGCGCGCCAGGCGGACGCGCAGCATCTGCGCCGTGCGCCCCGCCATCGTCAACTGGAACGCGCCGCTGCGCGCCAGTTGAGGTTCCGGCCGGCCACTGGCGCGCAGCAGGCGCAGCACGATCTCGAGGCCGTCGCGGATCGGCGCCATCGGACGGATCCAGCCATCGAGGTCGCGCCGGCGGACCTCCGGGTCGCGATTGAGCCAGTAGTGGTAAGACGGCAGATCGAACTGGCACACGCCGCCCGGGATCGCCGCCCGGCTGCGGATGCTCATCAGCCATTCGTTCTCGCGCAGGTATTGCCCGATCTTGCCCGCCATCGCCAGCAGCCCGGTCGAGGCCTGCTCGATCTCGTAGAGCGCGCCGGCAAGGGCTTCCTCGGAGATCTCGGGGTTGTTGCGGAAGGACATCAGGATCTGGCGCTGGCGCTCGAGTTCCTGCACCAGGTCCACCTTGAGGTCGGCGCGGCTGGCGACCTCGAGCGTCTCGAAGGTGGTCAGCAGTGCGACGTGGTGGTCCTGCGGCGCGGCGCCGGCGGTGAAGTGGGCGATCTTGAGGAAAAGGTCCTCCAGACGCAGCAGGGTGCGGATGCGCTCGTTGAGAGGATATTCGTAGCTAATCACCGCACAGGATCCGCAAGTATCGCGCCTTTTTTAACCGCGTCGATGATAGCACAGGCCCTCGCCCCACCATGCCCGCGGGGCTCACCCGAGGTCATGGTGGGGCGCTCAGTTCGCGGTTGCGCCGGGCGCCGCCAGGTAGGCCGCATGCAGGCGTTCGACCTGGGCTTCGAGTTCAGCAAGGGTGCCGCTGTTGTCGATCACGTCGTCGGCCGCAGCCAGGCGCTGTGCGCGACTCGCCTGGGCGGCCATGATGGCGCGGATCTGTTCTTCGGGGAGTGCGTTGCGCTGGCGTACGCGCGCGATCTGCAAGGCTTCGGGACAGTCCACCACGCAGATGCGATCGCAGCGCTCGCGATAGGTCCCCGACTCGATAAGGAGCGGCACGGCCAGGATCACGTACGGGCCGGGTGCATCCCGACACTGGCGGGCGCTCTCGTCGCGGATCATCGGGTGCAGGATCGCTTCGAGCTGGCGCCGCGCCTGCGGGCGCTCGAAGGCAAGAGCGCGCATCGCCGCGCGGTCGAGACTGCCGTCCGCTGCGATCATGCCGCCGCCGAAAGCCTCGCGAATGGCCTCGATCGCGGCGCCGCCGGGTGCGGTGAGCGCGTGCGCGATGAGGTCGGTATCGACCACGCTGGCGCCAAGCGCGGCGAAATGCGCGGTTGCCGCGCTCTTGCCGCTGCCGATGCCGCCGGTGAGGCCGACGATGTAAGGGCGCGTAGCTTGCATGTGATGGCTTCCGCTGCGTCAGCGTGGCGCGCAGGCCTGGCGCCGGCCGCGCAGGCCGGGCGCTGCGGACTCGACCGTGCGCAACTCCCTGGCCGGTATGCTGGCCTGGATGCGATAGGTGGTGGTGGTGCGCGGCTCGATGCCGGCGTTGGTGACGCCGCGGTCACGCAACTGCCCGAGCAGCACGCGCGCGCGCGCCTCGGTCTTGAACACGCCGAGCGACACCGCGTGCTGCGTCGGGCCCGCTTCCTGGACGATGAAGGTGTCGGTGACGCCGAGCAGGTTGAGCTCGACGACGCGGCGTTCGGCATCGGTCCGGCTGCGCTGCGGCGGGATTCGCACCCACCACGAGTCGGGTGTTTCGGTGCGTGTGCGGATGGGCGTGGCGCCGATGCGGCGCAGACGCTGGCTGAGGCGGTCGGCCTGATCGGGCGTCAGGTTTGCCCACGCGTGGCAGACCGCGGGCGGCGTGGTGTCGGCCGCCGGGGGCGGCGGCGCGACCTCGGCTGCAGGTTCGGTGCCGGCGTCCGGCGAGGCGTCGCCCGCCTCGGCCTCCCCGGGGGCGCGGCCCGCGTCGGCGGCCGATTGCATCGGTGCTTCGGGACGCTCCGGGGCGATCGTGTCATCGCCGCTGGCCACGGGGGCGACTGCGACGCTGTTCTCGTCGGGCACGGGATCGGCATTGCTGCCCAGTGTGGCGTTCGGTGCGGGCTCGCCAGCGGCAGGCGCGGAAGCGGCGGCCTCAGGGCTCGAAGGCTCGGAGGCAGTGGCTTCGGGAACAGTGGCGCCCGGCAGGGGCACGCCTGCGGGCGGCAAGGCGAGTGCCGTCGCTTCGGGCACGGGCAGCGTGGCCGCGAGCCCCTGGCCGGCCGCATCCGGCATGGCCGGCGGCGGCGCGACCTCGCGTGCAAGCCGGATGCGTTCGGGATTGAGCTGCGATGCGATGCGCCCCGGCTCCCCTGCCGGCGGCGCGCTCCCCAGCCAGCCGCGCAGTGCGGAGAAGGCGAGGGCGTTGAGCACCAGCAGCAGGATGATCAGGAAGCGCAAGGTCGTCATGCGTCGAGCTTAGTCCATCGATGGGTGCGACTGTAGTCCGGCACGCCCCGCCGCGGTGCATCCCCGGTCGGCAGGGCGCGCCTCGGTCCTCAGCCGACCTTGGGCAGATGCGCCAGCGAGGCAGCCACCGCGTCGGCCGGATAGTCGTAGTTTTCCAGCTTGCCCGAGAAATAGCGCTCGTAGGAGCTCATGTCGAAGTGGCCATGGCCGGTGAGGTTGAAGAGGATGGTCTTCGCTTCGCCGGTGGCCTTGCACTTGAGCGCCTCGTCGATCGCCTGGCGGATGGCGTGGCAGGACTCCGGCGCCGGGATGATGCCTTCCGCGCGTGCGAACTGCACGCCGGCCTCGAAGGTGGCGAGCTGCGGCACCGCGGCGGCCTCGATCAGGCCGGCGTGCAGCAGGTGCGACACCAGCGGCGAGTCGCCGTGATAGCGCAGGCCGCCGGCGTGGATGCCCGGCGGCATGAAGTCGTGGCCGAGCGTATACATCTTCATCAGCGGCGTGAAGCCCGAGGCGTCGCCGTAGTCGTAGGCGTACTCGCCCTTGGTGAGCGTCGGGCACGAGGTGGGTTCCACGGCCACGCAGCGCAGGCCGTCGGCGCGCTTGTCGCCCGCAGCCTTGTCGGCGAGGAAGGGGAAGGCGATGCCGGCGAAGCTGGAGCCGCCGCCGCAGGGCCCGATCACCACGTCGGGGTAGAGGCCGACCTTGTCGAACTGCTTCTTGGCTTCCAGGCCGATGATGCTCTGGTGCAGCACGACGTGGTTGAGCACCGAGCCGAGGGTGTAGTTGGTATCGGCGCGGCTGGCGGCTTCTTCAACCGCTTCGGAGATCGCGATGCCGAGCGAGCCCTGGTTGTCGGGATCCTCGGCGAGCAGGCGGCGACCGGTCTCGGTGATGTTCGACGGGCTGGCGAACACCTCCGCGCCCCAGGTCTGCATCATCAGCCGGCGATAGGGCTTCTGCTCGTAGCTGACCTTGACCATGTAGATGCGCACCTCCAGCCCGAACATTTGCCCGGCGAAGGCGATCGAAGAGCCCCACTGGCCGGCGCCGGTCTCGGTGGTCAGGCGCTTGATGCCCGCCTGCTTGTTGTAGAAGGCCTGCGGCACCGCCGAGTTGGGCTTGTGCGAGCCCGCCGGCGATACGCCCTCGTACTTGAAGAAGATCTTCGCCGGGGTGCCGAGCGCCTGCTCCAGGCGCACCGCGCGCACCAGCGGGCTGGGCCGCCACAGGCGGTAGATCTCGCGCACTTCCTCGGGGATGGCGATCCAGCGCTGGGTGCTCATCTCCTGCTCGAGGATGGCGCCAGGGAAGATCGCGCCCATCTGTTCCGGCGTCGCCGGCTTGCCGTCGGGGCCGAGCGGCGGGGCGAGCGGGCTCGGCAGGTCGGCGGCGACGTTGTACCAGTGGGTGGGAATGTCGGCGGCGTCGAGCAGGATACGGGTGGCTTCCATGGTCTTGTCTCCCTTTATGGATGTTTCTAGGTCATGCGGCGGCGAGCCCGGCAACTGCGCCGAGGCCGCTCAGCACCAGGTTTTCCACCCGGCGCACTGGAATCTGGAGGAGGCCGGCGAAGCTGTCTGCCGCCCCGCCGCCGAGCAGGCACAGCGCGTCCGGCGCGTGGGCGATCTGGGCGAACATGCGCTCGATGGCGCCGGCCTGTGCCTGCAGACAGCCGGAGTGGATCGCGTCGACCGTGCGCCGCGGCTGCAGCGCAAAGCGGCCGTCGGCGAGCGGCAGTTGCGCGGTGCCGCGGGCGAGCGCCTGCTGCATCAGCGCGACGCCGGGCAGGATCAGGCCGCCGAGGAAGTCACCCGTGGCGGACAGCAGATCCACCGTGGTCGCGGTGCCGGCCATGACCACCACGCAGGCGTGCGGGTGGAGGGCGCGGGCGCCGATCGCCGCGGCCCAGCGGTCGGCACCGAGCTGGGAGGGGTTTTCGTAGAGATTGCGCACGCCGGCGCAGGCCGCGGTGGATGTCAGCCATTCGAGGCTCAGGCCGGCGCAGGCCTCGGCGATGCGCGCGGCGACGGTCGCGCCCGCGACGTTGCAGCCGAAGGCGCGCTGCAGCCCGGGATGGCGTGCGCGCACATCGGCCAGCGCGTTCGGGAGGGCGTCGAGCGTGTCGTGCGCGAACGCGCCCTCGGCCCGCGCCTGGAGCGGCGCGCAAGCCGCCACCACTCGCCACTTGATGCGCGTGTTGCCGGCGTCGATGAGCAGGATCACGCGGCGTCTCCGGTGAGCGGGCGCAAGGACACGTCTCCGGCCAGGATGCGCTGCACGCCGGTGTCGGTGCGCAGCAGCAGCGCACCGTCGTCGTCCACGCCGGCGCAGATGCCGGTGCGGATGTCATCGTCGCTGACGATGCGCACCGGCAGGTCGGCGAAGGCGTTGCGCTGCTGCCACGCGCCGCGCAGTGCCGGAAAGCCTCCGGCCGCGTAGGTGTCGAACAGGCGGTGCATCTCGGTGAGGATGATGGCGAGCACCGCTGCGGGCGCCGGGGGGGCGGACTCCAGCGTCTGTGCAAGGTCGGTGACGCCGGTCTGGTTCTCGATGCCGTGGCCTTCGGGCAGGCGCAGGTTCAGCCCGATGCCGATCACCGCCGCGGGGGGACGGCCGCGGCTCGGCAGCAGGTCGATGAGGATGCCGGCGAGCTTGTCGCCATGCACCAGCACGTCGTTCGGCCATTTCAACTGCACGCCGTGCACGCCCAGTTGCTCGAGCGCGCGCGCCAGCGCGAGCCCTGCGACCAGCGACAGGCCTGCCGGCGCCGGGGCGCCGGGCGAAAAGCGCCACAGGGTGGAGAAGGTCAGGCTCGCGCCCTCCCAGGACAGCCACTGGCGGCCGCGCCGCCCTCGTCCAGCG
>JAGOEI010000281.1 GCA_017997795.1 Thauera sp.
CAAATTCAAGGGCCTGCAGCGATGCAGGCCCTTTTCGTTTTTGGCCGGGGTTACGCCGGGGTTACGTTTCCAGCACCCAGTCCATCTTGCGCGACGTGTGGCACCTCGCTGCGTAGCCCCGTGGAACCACCACTCACCATGCAAAAAACAATGCCGGCTCGGGGCCGGTGTCGGGTTGTTGATGTAGCAGGTGAATGTCAGCGGACGTGGTTCAACGCCCCCGCTGAGCACGGTCACCGCCTCTGATGGCATTCACCGCTGATGTGATCGAGCGGCGTGATGATCGAAAACCTGACTGGCGAAGGCTCCTTCAACCCATCTCTCAGACGTGACCTCCAGCCCATCTTTTCGATTGGACGAAGGTCAACTTGAATACTTGGGCAACCTTGATCCACAGGGTTTCCATCAGCCTCGGGTTGAAGACGGCTCGATCAGCCCCGCCCCCTCGTTTCTGACATTGCCCACCGCCCTGCCCACCGGATACACCGCCAGCGCCGCCTCGGGACACGGCCTCACCAGCGCCTGCACCTGGTCGGCTGCAGTTGCCCCGTTCAACCACGCCCAGTAATCCCCCGGCGCCAGGATCACCGGCATGCGATCGTGCAGCGGCCGCATCGCCGCGTTGGCCTCGGTGGTGACGATCGTGAACGTGTCGAGCTCCTCGCCGTCGGCCGGCCTCGTCCAGCGCTCCCACAGCCCCGCCAGCGCGAAGAACTCGCCCGCGACCGGATGGATGTAGAACGGCTGCTTGCCGCCGCCCTGCTGGTCACTGAGCTGCTGCCACTCGTAGAACCCGTTCGCCGGCACGATGCAGCGCCGGCGACGGAACGCCGCCCTGAACGACGGCTTCTCGGCGACCGACTCGCCGCGCGCGTTGATCAACCTGGTGGCGATTGTCTCGTCCTTCGCCCAGGACGGCACGAGGCCCCAGCGCAGGCGGTGAATCACCCGCTCGCCGTTCGACCGCTGCCGAACCACCGGCAGCCACTGCATCGGCGCCGCGTTCCAGCGCGGCTCGAACTCGAAACCTTCGGGCACCGCGTCGAAGGCCTCGCGCAGGCGCGAGACCGGACCGTAGAGGGCGTAACGACCGCACATGCGCGCGCCCTCCTCCCCGGCGGCCTCAGTGCAGGGTGCCGGAAGGCCCGCCCTCGCCTTCCTTCACCGGCAGCAGATCCGTGAACCGCCCCTCCACCTCGGTGTAATGCCGGAACTCGGGCTCCCCGATCGTGCGCTTCTTCTTGCTGATGCCCTTCGGCTTGATCGGCACCTGGGCGACCCACACGCCGTGGCGGGTCTCGAGCGACAGGCTCACCACGTCGATCCGCCAGCTCGCCGGGCAGTCGGCCAGCGAGCCGTACTCGTCGAGGATCTCCTCGTAGCGGGCGACCTTGTCGGCGCGCAGGCTGTAGGCCTCCATCAGCACGAAGACGAAGTCGGCGTCGAGCTGCTCGGCGAGCATCTTCACCGCGCGCGCCGCTGCGTCCTTGTCGGCCGGCGAGCGCATGACGAGCGCCGTGGGGATCGTCGCCCCGGTGGTGAAGTTGCCGACGAAGGCCATCGCTGCGAGCTCCTCGCCCTTCTCGAGGAACTCGCGCGCCTTGTTGATCAGCGGCGCGATCGCCGCCTGGTAGCGTTCGGGGAGCTGGCTCATGTCGGGATCCTCGCCGGGTTCAACGCTCGCGGCGCATCTTCACCGCCGCCTCGTATTCGCGATCGAGCCCGGTCCCGGCGTCGCCCTTCGGATCGAACATCCGAAAGCCCACGTGCATGTAGGCCAGGAGCGCGAGGCCGGAGAACTCGCCTTCGAGGTTCTGCAGCGTGTAGCGCACCGCCGGCTTGTTGATCTCGAGCCCGTTGCGGCCGAGCAGCGCGATCTCCATCACGATCTGCCCGACCTTCGCCTGGTCGAGCTTGGCGAGACGATCGAACGCCGCCTGCATGTACATAACCGCATCCATGCGCAGGCCGCCGTCGACCGCCGCGCGCATCTCCTCCTGCCCGATGCGGGTGAGCGCCTCTTCGGCCATCTCGCCGGCCTGGTGATCGGGGAAGCGCTTGACCACCGCCTTGTACTGCTCGGCCGCCTCCTTGACGTGCGACGGCCCGAGCGCCTCCAGGCACTGCGCGAGCCCGAGCTGCGCCCCCGGATCAGCCGGCGCCAGACTGGCCGCCTGACGGAAGAACTGCAGCGCCTCGGCCGCCCGGCCGGAGCGCATCAGCACCGCCGCCAGGTTGCGCTTGGCGAAGGCGTTCGCCGGCTCGAGCTTGACCGCGTCGCGCAACGCGTTGACCGCCTCGTCGGCGCGCCCGGTGCGCGCGAACGCCACCCCGAGCGCGATCATCGCATTCGCGTGCGTGGGGTCGAGCTCGACCGCCCGCTGCAGCGGGGCGACCGCCTCTGCCGGTCGCCCCAGTTCGGACAAACACAGCCCGTGGCTGTAGGCGAGCTCGGCGTCGTCGAGCATGCCGTCGAGCGCCTCGAGCACCGGCAGCGCATCCTCCAGGAAGCCGTTTCGCAGCAGACCCAGCACGTAGGCCTTCGGCTCAACCCCACGCTCGGGGACCGCGACCACGCGCACGAACGCGTCATCGACCGCCACCACGGCCTGCCAGCCGCGCGCCGCGTAGTCGAGCGCGTAGCGCCCGATCACCGCCTGCTCGAACTCGGCCGTGCCGCGCGGCGGCAGGTCCGCCGGGTCGAGCTCGTCGAGCGGGATCTGGAAGATTTCGGGGGCTTGGCGGGTGGTCATGACGATTCAATCAGGAGACGTGAGGAATTTCGTGGCGGATTGTCGCACAGGAGGGCCAAGCCTTCCGGCCCGACCGGCCTTCTGCAATCCCTGCCCTCCATCCACAGGGTAACTGCCTCAGGAATAGGCAAGCATTTAGATCTGGCTTGCCACATGGGCTGCCATCGCTTATCCACAGGATCTCCCACATCCCTTTCCCCAGCGACTGGGGACAAGCAGCTCTCGATAACGACGCGCCTGGCCGCCGGGACTATTAACCCGGCCCTTAAATATATTCACTGCGCAGCATACGCAGCGGCCGGGTGCTGGAAGTAGGACCGGACACGCTCGGGGAGCGAGGCGATGCGGTCCATGATGGCGTGAGCCTTCTTCAAGA
>JAGOEI010000282.1 GCA_017997795.1 Thauera sp.
CGGATCGGGCGCGATCGCGGCTGCAGAAACGGCACCCACGTCCGGGGCAGGGAGATCTTCACCGGCTGACATGGCTGTAATTATATTCAGCCTCAAGCGCCGGCGATAGCGCCACAGCCGCTCAGGCAGGCCCTGGCTCCGCCACGGTGCTGCAACAGACACACCCGCGCCCCGCCTCCTTCGCCCGATACATCCAGCGGTCCGCATCGCGGATCAGCGCCTCGAGATTCGCATGGGCGCCGCGCTCGGCCACCCCCACGCTGGCACTCAGGGCGAGCGGCGCCTCCTCGTGCGTCACCCCCGCGGCGCGGATGGCCTCGAGCAGACGCAGCCCGATCGCGCGCGCCTGCGCGAGGCCGGTATCGGGCATCAGCGCGACGAACTCCTCGCCTCCCCAGCGCGCGACGAGGTCAGTCTCGCGGCAACCCTGCTCGAGGATGCGCGCCACGGCCACCAGCGCCGCGTCGCCCGCGGCGTGGCCGCGCTCGTCGTTGAGGCGCTTGAAGTGGTCGAGGTCGAGCACGATCATCGACAGCGGCTGCTGCTTGTGCACCGCATTACGCCACACGGCGGTCGCCTCGGACGCGAATGCGCGCCGGTTGCGCAGGCCGGTCAGGGGGTCGATGGTCGCAAGATATTCCGCGCGCAGCCGCTCCCCCCGGATGCGACGCATGCGGTAGGCCAGCGCCAGCGTCAGCACCGTTCCATCGAGGGCGACGCCGATCTCGGCCGCGTGCAGGGTCCAGGCCGTATAGGGCAGCCCGTGCCACACCGCCAGGGAGGTGATGGCAGTCCCGGCCATCGCGATCAGCGCGCCGGCAAGGAAGTACGGCGCGGCGATGCGGTCCTGCCACACGCTGACGACGCCGATCCCGACCATCGCCACGGTGAAGGCCAGCATGAACACGAAGGCGACCACGCCTGCCGCCGCCTGCAGCCCGAATCCGACACACACCGCCATCGCCAGCGCGCCGGCGAGCGCCAGCGCCGACGTGGCGCGATGCAGGCGCGGCAGGCTGTCTGCCAGGCCGAGGAAGCTGCCGGCAAAGCGCAGGCCCATGCAGCCGAACAGCACCATCAGCACCAGGATCGCGTAGCGCTGCAGCTCGGGCAGGCCCGGCCACAGCCACACCTGGCCGTGGCCCGAGTAGGCCAGGCTGAGCAGCACGAAGCTGCCGACGTAGAGCACGTAGTCGAGCTGGCTGCGGTCGCGCAGACCGAAGTAGAGCATGGCGTTGTACGCGATCAAGGCCAGCAGGTAGCCATAGAGCAGGCCATGGCCGTAATCGTGCGCGCGCTGCGCCGCGGCAGCCGCCTCCGCGGACAGCAGTCGCACCGGCAACAGCAGCGGATCGGGCGAGGCTGCGCGCACCAGGATCTCGGTGACGCCGGGTTCGAACGCATGGCCGAACAGGAAGCCCAGGCTGCCGGCGGGCTGCTGCAGGCCGGCCTCGCCGTCCCCGGCGGCAAACTGCGCCACCACCGTGTCGCCGCGCAGCAGATGCACTTCGACGCGGTCGAGCCACGGCACGCCGACGACGAGCTGGCGCCACTGCGCCGACGGCCCCCGATTGTCTACCGCCAGATGCAGCCACACCGGCCGCGAGCCGATGCCGAACTTGGGCACCGCGACCTCCACCGCCGCGAACCGCCCTGCGCGCAGCGCCGCCTGTGCCGCCTGCGGCGTCAGCGCTTCGCCCTGTTCGATGAGCACCGTGGCATGGCGACCGGCCGGCGATGCATCGAGCGCGTCGAGCACCACCGCAGACGCATGGCCGAACAGGCTCCAGAGCAGCATCAGCGCAAACAACCCCAGCCGGCGGGCAAGGTCCGGACCGCGCGCGCGCAGCGCGTACAGGCCGGCGATCACGGCGCGCGCTCCCGATGACCGATCGCCCGCGTGCGCGCAGCCCACTGCCGCCCGCCTGCACACCGGGCCAGGAAGCTCCTCATGATCGGTGCTCCAGGAAACGAGGGCCTCATTCTAAGGGCGGGCGAAACCCGTGACCGTGCGCTATTACCGCGCGGCGCTCGCACCCTCGCCAGCACACCGCCCCTCTCCTATGATGAAAGCCCGACCTTTCCCCCGCGCGCCCTTGCCCGGAGTCCCGATGCCTGCATCCAGCGCCCCCCCGAGCCCGAGCTGCCCGCCGCGGCGGGTCATCCTCTTTTCCGGCCACATGGTGGACGCGCCCGGGCGCACGACGCCGCGCTTTCCGCCTGCCCTGGTGCCCGCAGCGGCGCGGCGTATCGCTGCTGCGCTGGCTGCGCTCGACGCCGGTCCCGCCGACCTCGGGCTCACCCAGGGCGCCGCCGGCGGCGACCTGCTGTTCGCCGAGGCGGCGCTGGCGCGCGGCATGGCGCTGCAGTTGCTGCAGCCTTTCGAGCAAGCTGAGTTCATCGAACGCTCGGTGCGACCGGTGTGCGAGGGCGAGGATTGGGTGGCACGCTATCGCGCGGTGGCGGCCCGCCTGGCCAGGCCGCCCCAAGCCCTGCCCGCACCCGCCGTCGGCGCAGCCCCCATGTGCGGCACGCACGACGCCCTCACGCTCGACAAGCGCACGTTCGACAAGCCCGCGCTCGACAACCCTTTCGAGCGCTGCAACCGCTGGCTGCTCGACACTGCACTCGCGTGCGGCGGCGAGCATGTGTGGCTGCTGTGCCTGTGGGACGGCCGCGGCGGCGACGGCGCGGGCGGCACCGCGCACATGGTGGCCGAGGTGCAGCGCCAGCACGGCCACGTCATCCACATCGACTGCCGGCGGCTGTGGAAAGACGCGGACGCCTGAACTAGGCTGAAGAAAAAGGCTGGCAGCTCGCGCGCGAAGGGCGGCGCATGGCCAGCATCCGTCGATCGCCAGATGCAGTCGCCTGAACAATGGGAACGGACCTGCCCGCAAAAGCAAGGGGAGCGGGCTTGGCCGTAAGAGCCGTGGTAGCGGGCTTGCCCGCGAAAGTGCCGCTCCGAATGCGCGATTCGCGGGCAAGCCCGCTACCACGGTGCGCTCGACGGCCTCGTGCGATTACTCTGGCGCGGCAGTCGGCCGCGTGCCATGTTCCCGCTCAGCAGCAGCCCAACGCGTACCCGGAGTCTCCATGTCCACACGCAGCTTCCGCATCCGCGGCAA
>JAGOEI010000283.1 GCA_017997795.1 Thauera sp.
GCCTGGGCTGTCTCAACATCCACGCCTCGCTGCTGCCGCGCTGGCGCGGCGCGGCGCCGATCCACCGCGCGATCGAGGCCGGCGATGCCGAGACCGGCATCACCATCATGCAGATGGACGAAGGCCTCGACACCGGCGCGATGCTGCTCGCGCGTGCTACGCCCATCCTGCCGGGCGACACCACCGCCAGCCTGCACGACCGCCTCGCGGCGCTCGGTGGCGAGTGCATCGTCGATGCGCTGGCGGCGCTGCAGCGCGGCGAGCTCGTGGCCACCCCGCAGCCGGCCGAAGGCGTGACCTACGCCGCCAAGATCGGTCGTGCCGAGGCCGCCATCGACTGGACACGCCCGGCTGCCGAAATCGAGCGTGCCATGCGCGCCTTCGACCCGTTTCCGGGGGCGGCATCGAGCCTGCGCGACACGGTGGTGAAATGCTGGTCGGGCAAGGTCGTGCCCGGCAGCGGCGAGCCCGGCAGCGTGCTCGCGGTGGATGATGAAGGCATCACCATCGCCTGCGGCCGCGACGCGCTGCGTTGCACGGTGTTACAGCGCCCGGGCAGCAAGCGCCTGCCTGCGGGGGAATTCCTGCGCGGGTTCCCGGTCTCTATCGGCGAACGCTTCGTATCCGCGCCATGAGCGCACAAGGCGTTCGCGGCAGCCTTGAAGGCGGTCGCGGACGCCCCCAGCTACACTGACGAATCAATCTCTCGCAGGAAGGACCCCGCAATGTTCGGAAACTGGATCAAGACCACCATCCTCATGGCCGGCATCGTCGCCCTGTTCGGCGCGATGGGCGCGGCCATCGGCGGCCAGCAGGGCATGCTGATCGCGCTCGTCATGGGCGGCGCGATGAATTTCTGGGCCTACTGGTTCTCGGACAAGATGGTGCTGAAGATGTACAAGGCGCGCGAGGTCGATGCCGCGTCCTCGCCCTACCTGTACAACATGGTCAAGGAGCTCGCCCAGCGCGCCGAGCTGCCGATGCCCAAGGTGTACGTCATTGACGAGGCCCAGCCCAACGCCTTCGCCACCGGCCGCAACCCGGAGAACGCCGCTGTTGCCGCCACCTCGGGGATCATGCGCATGCTCTCCGAGCGCGAGCTGCGCGGCGTGATGGCGCACGAACTGGCGCACGTGAAGAACCGCGACATCCTCATCTCCACCATCTCGGCCACCGTCGCCGGCGCGATCTCGATGCTGGCCAACTTCGGCATGTTCTTCGGCGGCCGCGACGGCGAGGACCGCCCGAACCCCGTGGTGTCGATCGCGATGATGATCCTCGCCCCGCTCGCCGGCATGATCATCCAGATGGCGATCAGCCGTACCCGCGAGTTCGGTGCCGACCGCGGCGGCGCGGAGATCTCCGGCGACCCCGAGGCGCTCGCCAGCGCGCTCGCCAAGATCGACGCCTACGCCCGCGGCATCCCGATGCACACCGCCGAGCAGCATCCCGAGACCGCGCAGATGATGATCATGAATCCGCTGTCCGGCGGCGGCCTGCGCGGGCTGTTCTCGACGCACCCCGCCACCCAGGAGCGCATCGCCCGCCTGCGCGCGATGCGCTGAGCGCCGCGCGCCACCCCGCCCCCGCGCCGGGGCGGGCGCGCATTACCGCTTCAGGCCGACTGCAGCGCGGTCCTCACCAGCGCGAGCAGTTCGCCCGGGCTGACCGCCTCGCCGAACGCACCGGCACGCAGCAGCAGGTCGCGGCGTGTGCTGCGGCGCGCGGGGTCGAACGCGCCGTGGTAGAAGATCACCGGCAGCCGGCGCGTGCGTGCGGCCAGCGCGCGCAGCAGCTTCAGCCCGGCGCTGGGCGCGCCCTCGAGCGCTTCCGGGCGGTCCCAGTCCGACAGCACCAGATCGAAGCCCTCCTCGTCCGTGTCCAGGCGCGCCAGCGCCTCCTCGGTGCTGTGCACTGCGACGACCTCGATCTGCAGCTTCGCCAGCGCGGCGACCTCGTGGCGGTTGCCCCCGGGCTTGTCGTCCACCCATAGCACCCGCTTCTGTTCGGGCATGTCGATCAACGCAGCGGCCATGTCCACCGCCTCGGCACTGCCCATCTCGGCCACCCCCCGCATGCGTGCCGCGACCGCGAGTTCGTCGGCGAAGCCGGCGCACATGCGCCGCACCAGCGCATCGGTGCGGGCGTCGGGCGCGGCCTCGAGGCGGACGCTGCGCACGTCGCGGGCCGCACCGGTGATGTCCGGGGCGACCTCTGCGGCCTCCGCGACCGCCTCCGCCGTCATGCTGCCGAAGTCGCTCGACCCCGGCGCAGACGGGGCCTCAGGCGGAGGTGCAGGGTGGGCGGCCGGTGGCGTGCTCGCCCAGCGTTGCTGAATCGCCTCCACCGTGCGCCGGATGCCCTTGGCGACATCGGTCCATGCCTCGTCCCGGTTGGGCCAGGAGGTGACCGGGCGCAGGTCGGTGGGCAGGCCCTGCAGCTTCGCGAACGGTGCGTCCTCGATATCGACGGCGCGCAGCAGCACCGGCACCACGCTGGCATCGCCGCGGTCGGCGCGGTCGATCGCGGTGGCGAGCTCCTTGCCCCAGATGTAGTCCGAGTTCAGGAAGTCCATGCTCACCAGCAGCAGGATCAGGTCGGCGCTGGCGAGCTGGGCGTCGATCTCCTTGTCCCATTGCTGCCCGGGGACGATGCCGCGGTCGTGCCAGGGGCGGATCACGCCCTTGCGCCGCAACAGAGCGAGGTGGCCGTCGAGTTCGTCGCGCAGCGTCTCGTCCTCGTGGGCGTAGCTGTAGAACAGATCCACCGGCTCCATGATCGCGCTCCTCCGGGTCGTGGCCTGATGTTCAAGATAGATCAGGCCGCTGCCGGCGTCTGCGCGGGTTCACGCTGAGAGTCGCGATCCTCGATGATCGGGTGGCGCGCCGAGTGTCCCGGCATGGGGGCGTTTGCCGCTGGCTTGGTGTAGGCTATCGGCCGAACCAGCCGGCGGCCGACGAAGAAGCCGCCAACACCCTAACCCACAGGAGAAAACCATGAGCAAAGTCACCCTCGGCGGCAACCCGATCGACGTCGCAGGCCGTTTCCCGCAGGCCGGCGACGCCGCCCCCGCCTTCAAGCTGACCGGCGCCGATCTGGCCGACGTCGGTCTCGACGCCT
>JAGOEI010000284.1 GCA_017997795.1 Thauera sp.
GCAAGATGAAGAAAACCGCCGAGGACTACCTCGGCGAGGAAGTGACCGAAGCGGTCATCACCGTGCCGGCCTACTTCAACGACAGCCAGCGCCAGGCCACCAAGGACGCCGGCCGCATCGCCGGCCTGGAAGTCAAGCGCATCATCAACGAGCCGACCGCGGCCGCGCTCGCCTTCGGCATGGACAAGAAGCCGGGCGACTCCAAGATCGCGGTGTATGACCTCGGCGGCGGCACCTTCGACATCTCGATCATCGAGATCGCCGACCTCGACGGCGAGCACCAGTTCGAAGTGCTGGCCACCAACGGCGACACCTTCCTGGGTGGCGAGGACTTCGACCAGCGCATCATCGACTACATCGTCACCGAGTTCAAAAAGGAACAGGGCGTCGATCTCAAGAACGACGTGCTCGCGCTGCAGCGCCTGAAGGAAGCCGCCGAGAAGGCCAAGATCGAGCTCTCCTCCGGCCAGCAGACCGAGATCAACCTGCCCTACATCACCGCCGACGCCTCGGGCCCGAAGCACCTGGCGATCAAGATCACCCGCGCCAAGTTCGAGTCGCTGGTCGAGGACCTGATCGAGCGCTCGATCGAGCCCTGCCGCATCGCGCTGAAGGACGCCGGCCTCAAGGT
Source organism: Thauera sp. (assembly GCA_017997795.1). Classification (GTDB taxonomy): domain Bacteria; phylum Pseudomonadota; class Gammaproteobacteria; order Burkholderiales; family Rhodocyclaceae; genus Thauera. The sequence continues at coordinate 632 of JAGOEI010000284.1, forward strand.
CACCGACATCGACGACGTGATCCTGGTCGGCGGCCAGACCCGCATGCCCAAGGTCATCGAGCGCGTGAAGGAGTTCTTCGGCAAGGAGCCGCGCCGTGACGTGAACCCGGACGAAGCCGTCGCCGTCGGCGCCTCCATCCAGGGCGGCGTGCTGCAGGGCGAGGTCAAGGACGTGCTGCTGCTCGACGTCACCCCGCTGTCGCTGGGCATCGAGACCCTGGGCGGCGTGATGACCAAGCTGATCCAGAAGAACACCACGATCCCGACCAAGGCCTCGCAGGTGTTCTCGACCGCCGACGACAACCAGTCGGCCGTGACCATCCACGTGCTGCAGGGCGAGCGCGAGATGGCCTCGGGCAACAAGAGCCTGGGCCAGTTCAACCTCTCGGACATCCCGCCGGCGCCGCGCGGCATGCCGCAGATCGAGGTCACCTTCGACATCGACGCCAACGGCATCCTGCACGTGTCGGCCAAGGACAAGGCCACCGGCAAGGAGAACAAGATCAAGATCCAGGCCAACTCCGGCCTGTCGGACGACGAGGTCCAGCGCATGGTGCGCGACGCCGAGGCGCACGCCGAGGAAGACAAGAAGGCCCACGAGCTGGTCGACGCGCGCAACCAGTGCGACGCCCTGGTGCACTCGACCCGCAAGGCACTGACCGAGTACGGCGACAAGCTGTCGGATGAGGAGAAGGGCAAGATCGAGGCCGCGATGAAGGAGGCCGAAGAGGCCATCAAGAGCGGCGACAAGGACAGCATCGAGGCCAAGAGCCAGGCCCTGGCGATGGCCGCGCAGAAGCTCGGCGAGCAGATGTATGCCCAGGCCCAGGCCGAAGGCGGCGCCCAGCCGGGTGCCGGCGCAGGCGGCCAGCAGGCCGGCGGCAAGGCCGACGACGCCGACGTGGTGGATGCCGAATTCACCGAAGTGAAGGACAAGAAGTAATCGTCACTCTGGCGAATCCTTCGTGGCCGAGCCCCGCCGGAGCCCCGCTCCGGTGCCGGCTCGGCCTTTGCTTGAGACCAGACTGAGCGCAGCACCATGTCCAAACGCGATTACTACGAAGTCCTCGGCGTCAACCGCGACGCCGGCGACGACGAGATCAAGAAGGCCTACCGCAAGCTGGCCATGAAGCACCATCCGGACCGCAATCCGGACAACAAGGACGCGGAAGAGAAGTTCAAGGAGGCCAAGGAGGCCTACGAGATGCTCTCCGACCCGCAGAAGAAAGCCGCCTACGACCGCTACGGCCACGCCGGCGTCGATCCGTCGATGGGCGCGGGCCCCGGCGCACAGGGCTTCGAGGGCGGCTTTGCCGATGCCTTCGGCGACATCTTCGGCGACCTGTTTGGCGGTGGCGGCGGTCGCGGCGGGCGCTCGAACGTCTATCGCGGCGCCGACCTGCGCTACAACCTCGAGATCACGCTCGAAGAGGCCGCGCGCGGCGCCGAGAAGACGATCCGCATCCCCACCGTCGAGGAATGCGGCACCTGCCACGGCAGCGGCGCCAAGCCCGGCACGCAGCCCAAGCCCTGCCCGACCTGCAATGGTCACGGCCAAGAACGCGTGCAGCAGGGCTTCTTCTCGATCCAGCAGACCTGCCGGACCTGCCACGGCAGGGGGAGAATCATCCCCGACCCCTGCCGCGACTGCAGCGGCGCCGGACGCGTGAAGAAGCAGAAGACGCTCGAGGTGAAGATCCCCGCCGGCATCGACGAGGGCATGCGCCTGCGCCACGCCGGCCATGGCGAACCGGGCGTCAATGGCGGCCCGTCGGGCGACCTCTACGTCGAGATCCACATCCGCAAGCATGCGGTGTTCGAGCGCGACCACGACGACCTGCACTGCGAGATGCCGATCAGCATCACCACCGCGGCGCTCGGCGGCGAGATCGAGATCCCGACGCTCGAAGGCATGGCGCGGCTCAAGATCCCGGCCGAGACGCAGAGCGGCAAGGTCTTCCGCCTGCGCGGCAAGGGCATCAAGAACGTGCGCAGCCATGTGCATGGCGACCTGATGTGCCATGTGGTGGTGGAGACGCCGGTGAGCCTCACCGAGCGTCAGAAGGAGCTGCTGCGCGAGTTCGAGGAGATTTCCAGCGGCAACGCCACGCGCCACAACCCCAAGGCGCAGGGGTGGATGGACAAGGTGCGGGATTTCTTCGGCAACTGAAGCCCGGGAGGCGAGCAGCGGTCCGCGCGAGCGGTCCGCCCCCACGCCAGAACGCCCGCCCTGCGAATGCAGGAGCGGGCGTTTTTTCGTTCATCCAGATTCGCCCTGCAAGCGCCGCCGGGGCGCTGCCGCCATCACCGACGCCGCGCAGTCTTCCCCGCCGCTCAGGCGCGACGCCAGGTGGTACCGCCGGCGCCGTCCTCGAGGATCACGCCAGCTTCCGTCAATTCGGCGCGGATGCGGTCGGCATCGGCGAAGTTCTTCGCCTTCTTGGCCGCGGCGCGTTCGG
>JAGOEI010000285.1 GCA_017997795.1 Thauera sp.
CGCAACTGTCGGGCGGCGAGCAGCAGCGCGTGGCGATCGCGCGCGCGCTGGTGAGCCATCCGCCGGTGATCCTCGCCGACGAGCCCACCGCGCCGCTCGACAGCGAGCGCGCGCTCGGCGTCATCCGCATCCTCAACCGCATGGCGCGCGAGTTCGATACCGCGATCATCGTCGTCACCCACGACGAGAAGATCATCCCCACCTTCCGCCGCATCTATCACATTCGTGACGGGCGCACGCACGAGGAGGCGGGGGAAGGTCGGTCGATCGAGTGAGCGCTGCCCGGCGAGATCGGGTGAGCGTTGCCGTGGTGGGTGCTGTGGGAGCGCACGCCGGAACCGCTCGCTCCCCGCTCGAGGATGACGGAGCGGCCCGAATGTGGAATCCTGTCGTCCCCTCATTGTTTTATCGAGATTCCCATGAACATCGCTCCCGCTCCCCTGATCTCGCTTTCCAACGGCGTCGAGATGCCCCGGCTTGGTCTGGGCACCTGGCCGATGAACGACGCCGAGGCCGCCGACACCGTCGCGCTCGCGCTCGGCATGGGCTATCGCCTGATCGACACCGCCGAGAACTACGAGAACGAGCGCGGCGTCGGCGAAGGCATCCGGCGCGCGGGCGTCGCGCGTGAAGAGGTCTTCGTCACCACCAAGTTCAACCGCAAGTGGCACAGCGTCGACGGCGCGCGCCAGGCCTGCGAGGCCAGCCTCGAGCGCCTCGGCCTGGACTACATCGATCTCTTCCTGGTGCATTGGCCGAACCCGGATCAGGGCCGCTACGTCGAGGCCTTCGAAGGCCTGGTGAAACTGCAGCAAGCCGGCCTGGTGCGTGCGATCGGCACGTCGAACTTCAAGCCCACGCACCTGCAGCGCCTTTTCGATGCCGGCCTGTGCCCGCAGGTGAACCAGATCCACCTCGACCCCTGGCATGCGCGCGCCGACCACGTCGAGGTCCATGAGGCGCACGGCATCGTCACCGAATCGTGGAGCCCGCTCGGCCGCGCCAACGCGATGCTGGCCGACCCGGCGATCGTGGATGTCGCCCGCCACTACGGCCGCAGTCCGGCGCAGATCATCCTGCGCTGGCACACCCAGCTCGGCTATGTGCCGGTGCCGAAGTCGTCCAACCCCGAGCGCCTGGCGCAGAACCTGGACGTGTTCGACTTCGAGCTGACCGCCGAGGAACTGGCGGCGATCAGCGCGCTCGACCGCCCCGATCCGGAGATGCTGGATTCGGACGTGTTCGGGCACTGAGCTTGCGGCTGCCGTAAAAAGCTCGCGGCTGAGACCCGGCGGCTCGCGGCTGCGGCTGCGGATGGAATGCTCGCGGCTTGCGCCGCTCCTACGGGCAGATCGAAGCGGCGGCGCTTGCTCCAGGAGCGGTGGCACTTGCTGTAGGAGGGGTGGCACTTGCTGTAGGAGCGGCGCAAGCCGCGAGCTTCTTGCAGCCGTTCACACCGCAAGAGCGGCCCTTCACTCCCGCCAGATCCCCATGTCCCGCAACTGCCTGGTCGCCGCCTCGGCCCAGCCGCGGTTGGCGGCGGGGCTGGCCGGGCTGGGGTGCAGGATGCGGCCGAACTTGAGCCCGGGCACGCCGGTGGCGCCGCCCAGGGCCTCGGTGGTGCGCTTTTCTGCCCAGTTGCCGATGCCGATCACCCATTCGGGTTCGAGCGCTTTGATCACCGTGCGCAGATGCGCATCGCAGGCGGCCAGCAGCGGGCGCTGCTCGGCCATCGGCAGCTTGTCCGGGGTGAGGTTGCGCCCGCCCTCGAAGAACACCAGCGGGCAGTAGTTGGCGACGAAGTGATCGGCGAAGAAGGCCTCGGGCGCGCCGAAGCGCGCGCGGAACAGGCCCCACAGGCGCTGGCCGCTGACCTCCGAGCGCGTGCAGGCGAAGCCTTCGACCGGGCGCTTCGGGTTGGTGATGCGCGGCTGCCCGACCGCGCCTTCCAGGCCCAGCCAGTCGCGCGCGCTGGCGATCTCGCCGAAGGGCACGCCGATCTGCGCCATGCCGAAGGGGCCGGGGTTCATGCCGACGAACACCACCCGCTTGCGCCCCGCCCCGTAGGTCTCCAGGTAGCGCCGATGCACTTCCCAGGCGTAGTCGAGCGGGTTGTAGACGTGGGTGACGGGCGCGGCGAAGGGCAGCGTGTCCACCGCGGCGGACAGTGCGCGTGCGGCATCGATCAGGGTGTGTGCGGTCATCGGTCAGAACACGAGCTTGAAAAGATGGAGCGCCGCCATGCCGGCGCCGATGGTGGCGAGCACGTTGCGCGTGCGCCACGCCACCAGCACCGCGACCAGCGCCGCCCACGGGCGCGCGCTGTCGAAGGCGAACTGCACCTCGCCGCCGGCGACGAAGAGCGCGCTCGCGGTCAGCGCGGCGAAGCTCGCCGGCGCGATGTGGCGGCACAGCGCATGCAGCCAGCCGGGCAGGCTACGGCTGGCGAAGAGGCCGATCATCGCGTAGCGGTAAAGGTAGGTCAGCGCGCCGACCAGCACTAGCAGCAGGACGAGGCTCGTCGTGCTCATCGCGCACGCTCCAGGCGGCGCACCGTCCATGCGCCCGCGGCCAGCCCGAGCACGATCGCGGCGACCAGGCCGAGCTTGTAGGGCAGGGCGGCGAAGGCGAGCGCGCCGAGCGCGGCCACCAGCGCCGCGGCCTGGCCGGCACGTTCGCGCAGCAGCAGGGTGAGCAGCGCGATGAAGGTCAGCGGCACGGCGAAGTCGAGCTCCCACTCCGCCGGGATGGTGGCGCCGAACAGCAGGCCGGCGGCGGTGGAGAGTTGCCAGCCCGCCCACAAGGTGAAGCCGGCGCCGAGGAAGTACCAGTGGCGCAGGTCCTCGGACGGGCTTGCGTGCGGCGCCTCCGCGTGCACGGCCTTACCGGTTGCTGCGGCCAGCGTGTCCGCGGACGCTTCCGAGGCCGTTTCGCGGCTTGCACCGCTCCCACCGGGGGGCGTCGTCGCTGTCTCGCGGCGCTGGTAGCGCAGCACCGCCACCGCGTAGGCCTCGTCGGTGAGTACGTAGGCCAGCAGCAGGCGCCAGCGCCGCGGCAGGTGGCGTACGTATTCGGCCATCGAAGCGCTG
>JAGOEI010000286.1 GCA_017997795.1 Thauera sp.
GGCTCGCCATTGTCGACGAACCAGCTGTCGACCACATAACGTTCGCCCGGACGGTCGGCGCCGTCCGCGGCCTCGATCACCTGCCCGTCCTCGGTACAGTTGCAGCCCGCCAGCGCCTCGCCGGGCGGCAGGCGGGCGATGCGTTCTTCCGCCGTCAGCACCTCGATCACCGCGCTGAAGTGCTGCAGGATCAGGCGCGTACGGCGCGCGGGCTCCACCACACGGTGAAAGCGCAAGCCGCCGCGGCCCTCGACCAGCTCGAGCAGGCGCGTGGTCGAGGTCGAATGGTCGATGCAGTCCATGCGTCCGTGCGCTTCTGCATCCAGAAAATTGCCGGCGCGGTCGGCGCCCACCGGCGTCTGCGTGCCGGCCACCCGGTACAGCCGCCCGATCGCCTCGGCAAGGCGCTCGCGCTCCTCGGCCGCCGTGCGCGCACTGGCGAGTCGTTCGCCCAGGCGCGCCAGCATCGCGTCGTGAAACTGCACCGTGTCCTCGCGCACGCAGCCGTAGTTGTAGCAGATGCTGACTTCGGTGCCCGCCCGCGCGCCGACCTCGGGGCGCGCGTCGGGGCGCGCGTCGGGAGTTAACTCGGGCGCCACCTCGACCGCCCGCAGCGCGGCGCCCTGCGCCACCAGGGGCAGGGCCAGGGCCAACACCAGCAGCACCCGGATCACGCCGGCCTCACGCGTGGTGCACCACGGCCAGGGGGAAACGCTGTCCCGCCAGCCAGTCTTCGATGCACTGCAGGATCAGCGGACTGCGGTGGCGGTCGGCAGTCGCGCGCACCTCGTCGATCGTCATCCACACCGCACGCACGATGCCATCATCCAGCGCGCGCCCGGCCTCCTCACCGTCGACCCGGCCGCCGTAGGCAAAGCGCAGGTAGGTGATGTCGCCCTGCGGCCGTGTCCATTGGTAGATGCCGACCAGATACTCGGGCACGAAGTGCTGCGCAGCCTCCTCGAGCGCTTCGCGCGCGGTCGCCTCCAGCAGGGATTCGCCCTCCTCGAGGTGGCCGGCGGGCTGGTTGAAGCGCAGGCCCTCGGGCGTCTCCTCCTCGACCAGCAGGAAGCGGCCGTCGCGCTCGATCACGGCGGCGACGGTGACATTGGGTTTCCACGGGCGGTCTTTCAATTTCGGCTCCAGGCGCACGAGCGCTGCATTCTAGCGCGCGCCGCCCTGCACTCCCAGCCGCCAACGGGCGCCAGCGGCGAGCGATGCGCGCCCGCGCTCACGTCGGGCGCATCGGACGGCCGCCTTTGCGCTAGAATCCACGGGCTATGCCCCGACGGTTTCGGCCGGGGCGTTCCCGACACTCATTCAGCGAACACTCTTCAGGCGGAGATTTTGATCATGTCCATGGCTGACCGCGACGGCTTCATCTGGCAGGACGGCAAGCTCGTTCCGTGGCGCGAGGCGACCACCCACGTCCTCACCCACTCGCTGCACTACGGCCTGGCCGTCTTCGAGGGCGTTCGTGCCTACAACACCGTCAGCGGCACCGCGATCTTCCGCCTCGCCGAGCACACCCAGCGCCTGATCAACTCCGGCAAGATCTACATGATGGACATCCCCTACTCCAAGGATGAACTCATGGAGGCGCAGAAGGAGGTCGTGCGCGCGAACAAGCTCGAGTCCTGCTACCTGCGCCCGATCGCCTTCTACGGCTCGGAAAAGATGGGCATCTCCACCGTCGGCGCCACCGTGCATGTGGCGATCGCCGCCTGGCCGTGGGGCGCCTATCTGGGCGAGGAAGGCCTGCAGAAGGGCATCCGCGTGAAGACCTCGTCCTACACCCGCCACCACGTCAACTCGACGATGCCGCGCGCCAAGCTGTCCGCGACCTACCCGAACTCGATCCTCGCCAACCTCGAGGTCACCCGCCAGGGCTACGACGAGGCGCTGCTGCTCGACAACCAGGGCTTCGTCGCCGAGGGCGCGGGCGAGAACCTCTTCATCGTCAAGGACGGCCGCATCTACGAGCCCGAGATCGCCTCGGCGCTCACCGGCATCACCCGCGACTCGATCCACGTCATCGCGCGCGAGCTCGGCTACGAGGTCGGCACCAAGCGCCTGACCCGCGACGACATCTATCTGGCCGACGAAGCCTTCTTCACCGGCACCGCCGCCGAAGTCACCCCGATCCGCGAGCTCGACGACCGCAAGATCGGCGAGGGCAAGCGCGGCCCGGTCACCGAGAAGATCCAGACCCGCTTCTTCGACGTCGTCAATGGCCGTGCGCCGGAATACGCGCACTGGCTGGCCCACGTCTGATTTCCACGCTCCGAGGATTGCGACATGGTTGAAACCACCGACAAGCCCCACGCCATCATCGTCTCGGCCAAGGACCTGCCGCTGCACTGCCCACCGCCGGGCGCGCCGCTGTGGGCGCGCCATCCGCGCGTGTTCCTGGACGTCCTGAAGACCGGCGAGGCGGTATGCCCCTACTGCAGCGCGCACTACGTGTTCACCGGCGAACGCCCCAAGGGTCACCACTGAACCCTGCGGTGTTTCCGCAGTCTTGAACATGCGGGGGCTTCGGCCCCCGTCGCTTTTTGCGACGGCAACAGACCCGCTTCTGCGACACCCGAAAATCCCATCGAGCGACCCCGTGAGCAAAGCCAACTTCACCACCGCACTGGAAGCCGAGGCCGCCTTCTACCAGGCGCTGGCCCAGGGCAATGTCGACGCGCTGATGGCCGTCTGGTCCGAGGAAGAGGAGGTCGTGTGCGTCCATCCGGGCGGCCCGCGCATCGTCGGCCTCGCGGCCGTGCGCGAGACCTGGCGACAGATCCTCTCCAACGGCAATGCGCTCAAGATCGACGTCAGCCAGGCCGTGGTCAGCGCGAGCGCGATGATGGCCATGCACTGCGTGTTCGAGCGCGTCGGCGCCGAAGGCCAGATGCAGCGCGGCCCGACGCTGGCGGCGACCAACGTTTATGTGCGCGGCCCGAACGGCTGGCGCATGGTGCTGCACCATGCCTCGCCGATTCCGGAGCACGCGGACTTCGGCGATCTGTCGCCGCGCGTGGTGCATTGAACCGGCTACCCGTCTACCGCGCGCCGTGGTGGCTGCC
>JAGOEI010000287.1 GCA_017997795.1 Thauera sp.
CCGACCCCGCCGAGGCGCGTGCGCGCAGCGAGGCGGCGATGAATTTCGCCAACGGCATCGCCCGCATGCGCCGCCGCATCCGCTTCGACCGCATGCTCGCCGACGGCTACAAGGGCCCGGTGCTGGTGTCCGAGGGCGACTCCTGGTTCCAGTACCCGATCAAGCTCGAGGACACCATCGACCACCTGTACGCCAAGGGCTTCGCGGTGCGCAGCCTGGATGCGGCCGGCGACACGCTCGACAACATGCTCAAGGACCGCGAATACGTCGAGGCGATCGGCGAGGCCAAGGCCTCGATCTTCCTGTTCTCCGCCGGCGGCAACGACGCGCTCGGCGGTGGCAACCTGCGTGCCCACCTGCGCGACTTCGACCCTGCGCTGTCGCCGGCGGCGCACGTGCTGCCGAGCTTCGAGCAGTTGCTCGACCACGCGCTGGCGATGTACGAGCGCGTGCTGCGTGACGTCGAGGCGCTGCCCGGGGTGGTGACGATCTGCCACGGCTACGACTACGTGATCCCCAACGCCGGCAAGTGGCTGGGCAAGCCGATGATCTCGCGCGGCATCAAGGACGGCGCGGTGCAGCGCGGTATCGCCGCGCACATGATCGACCGCTTCAACGAGCGCCTGCGCCAGCTCGTCGCCCGCTTCGGCGAGCGTGCGATCCATGTGGACGCGCGCGGCGCGGTGGGCAACACGCTCAACGTCTGGCACGACGAGCTGCACCCGAAGAACCCCGGCTACGAGCGCGTCGCCGAGCGCTTCGAGGCCGCCATCCAGGCGGTGGTCGCGCGCACGCAGGCACCGCGCACGCGCGGCACGGGCAAGAAGGCGGCGGCAAAGGCGACCGCGAAGCCCGCGGCCCCCGCCCGCCGCGGCTGGTCGGTGCACATCGGCCTGAACAAGATCGACCCCGGGCACTACGGCGGCGACGCCGAACTCTTCGGCTGCCACTTCGACGCCGAGGACATGGAGCGCATCGCCGCCGAGCGTGGCTTCGAGAAGCGCACCGTTCTGCTCGACGAAGCAGCCACCCGCGAGGCGGTGAAGAAGGCGATGACCGATGCCGCGGCCAAGCTCAAGGCCGGCGACGTCTTCATGCTCACCTACGCCGGCCACGGCAGCCAGGTCCCGGACTTCAACGCCGACGAGGACGACGGCGCCGACGAGACCCTGTGCCTCTATGACGGCATGCTCATCGACGACGAGCTCTACGAGCTGTGGTCGAAGTTCGCCGACGACGTGCGCATCGTGATGATCTCGGACAGTTGCCACAGCGGGACCGTGTCGCGCGCCGCGCGCACCGCCCAGCCGCTGGCGGCCGACGGCCAGCCCGCCGTGCGCACCCGCCTGCTGCCGCTGTCACTGGCGATGAAGACCTTCCGCAGCCATCGCGACTTCTACACCGCGCTCGGCCGCCAGCACCGCGGCCCGGACGAGCGCGTGCTCACCCGCGAGCTCGACATGCCGCTGCGCTGCCCGGTGCTGCTGGTCGCCGGCTGCCAGGACAACCAGGAATCGCAGGACGGCGTCGGCAACGGCCGCTTCACCCAGGAGCTGCTGCGGGTGTGGGACGAGGGCCGTTTCGACGGCGACTGGACGACGCTCGCCCGCCGCATCGTCGCCAACATGCCGCCCAACCAGACCCCGCGCCTGACCCTGATCGGCCGCAGCCCGGAGGTGCTGGCGGCCGAGATGCCGTTCAGCATCTGAGCGCTGCGCCAGCCCGTCGCGCTGCCGGCGTGCAGGTGCGGCGCCCGGTTTGCCGATCGGAAGGGCTCAGCGCCGGGGCCCGAACCGCCACGCCGCGAGGCTGAACAGCATGCCCGCGGCCACGGTGAGGCCGAGCGCCGAGGTGCCGCTCTGCACGCCGTGGCCGACCAGCATGCCCGCGCCGGCGCCCAGGCCCATCTGCACGAAACCCATCAGCGAGGCGGCGGCGCCGGCCATCTTCGGGTAGCCAGCCAGCCCGAGCGCGGTGGCGTTGGGCAGGATCAGGCCGATCGCGGCGGCGACGCCCCACATCGGCACCATCACCGCCGCCGGGTGATGCGGGCCCAGCAGCGCCAGCGTGGCGAGCAATACGCCGCAGGCCGCGCCGAGCCACACGCCGTGGCGGATCAGGCGCGCGGGGCCGATCCGGCGCGACAGCCGGGCCGACAGCGTGGAGCCGAGCATGAAGCCGGTGACGTTGAGCCCGAAGGCCAGCCCCATCTGTTGCGGCGACAGGCCGAAATGCTCGATGAACACGAAGGGCGAGCCCGAGATGAACGCGAACAGCGCCGCGAACGCGCCGCAGCCGATCAGCAGCGCGCTGCGGTAGACCGGGTCGGCGAGCAGGGTGCGGTAGTTTGCCCACATCCGCGCCGGGCGCATCGCGTGGGGGTCCGGGTGGCGGTTGGTCTCCTGCAGCAGCAGCCACACGGCGAGCATCAGCATGAGCGCGTACGCCGTGAGCGCGACGAAGGTGGCGCGCCAGCCCCAGACAGCGGTGAGCCAGCCGCCGAACAGCGGCGCCAGCAGGGGGGCGAGCGCCGTCGCCGTGGATACGTGCGACAGCATGCGCGCCGACTCGGACGGCCCGTAGATGTCGCGCACCACCGCGCGCCCCAGCACCGGGCCGGCGCAGGCGCCGAAGGCCTGCAGCAGGCGCGCGGCCACCAGGGTGGCGATCGAGTCGGCGAGCGCGCACACCACCGACGCCAGCAGGAAGACGAGCATGCCCCATAACATCACCGGCCGCCGCCCGAAGCGGTCCGACAGCGGGCCCACCTGCAACTGCCCGGCGCCGAAGCCGAGCAGATACACCGACAGCGTGAGCTGCACACCGACGCTGTCGGTGTCGAGTGCACGCGCGATCGCGGGCAGGGCGGGCAGGTAGAAATCGGTCGACAGCGGACCGAGCGAGGTCAGCGCGACCACCAGTACCGCGAGCAGCGCGCTGGGGATTACCGGCATGCAGCGCCCATGCCGCGCGGGGCGTCGATCGTCCGTGGGGGCGAGTGCATCGTGCTCAGGTCGGCGGACTCACTGGTTGGGGTCGTCCTTCACCACGGGCGCATGGC
>JAGOEI010000074.1:0-1810 GCA_017997795.1 Thauera sp.
CCCGTGGCCAGAACGAGTACAACCGCATCCAGTGAGGAGATCGTCATGACGACACACGCGATGCGGGGGCAGCGCGGCGGCTGGCTGGCCGTGCTGCTGCTCGCGCTCATGCTGTGGGCGACAGCGCTGCCGCTGCAGGCGGCCGAGCCGCAGCACGGCAGCACCGCGGCCGACCAGGCCGAGCGCCAGATCGAGCGCCCGCTCAACAATGCGCCGGTATGGCGGGCAGTACGCTCGGGTGAGGAGCACTTCACCACCGTGCGCGGCCCCGAGGCCGGCGTGCTGATCCAGAGCGAAGGCAACACCTGGCGCCAGCTGCGCAACGGCCCGGTCACGCTGTACGGCGGCTGGCTGCTCATCCTCGTGCCTTCGGCCATCCTGCTGTTCTGGATGATCAAGGGCACGATGAAGCTGCACGGCCAGAAGACCGGGCGCAAGATGCTGCGCTTCTCGGGCTTCGAGCGCTTCGTGCACTGGGGCACGGCGATCAGCTTCCTGCTGCTCGCGGTCACCGGCGTGGCGATCCTGTTCGGAAAGCACGTGCTGCTGCCGCTCATCGGCCACGGCGGGCTGGGGCTGCTGCTCAATGCCGGCAAGCTGGTGCACAACTACGTCGGTCCGCTGTTCGCGGTCTTCGTGCTGCTGATGTTCTTCGCCTTCCTGCGCGACAACGTGTGGCGGCCGATCGACGCGGTGTGGATACGCCGCGCCGGCGGCCTGCTCGACGGCAGCCACGTGCCCTCCGGGCGCTTCAACTTCGGCGAGAAGACCTGGTTCTGGTTCGGCGTCACCATCCTCGGCTTCACCGTGGCGGTGAGCGGGCTGATCATGGACTTCCCGAACCTGGGCGAGTGGACGCGCTCCGACATGCAGACCGCCAACATCGTGCATGGCATCGGCGCCATCCTGATGCTGGCGCTGGCCTTCGGCCACATCTACATGGGCACGCTCGGCGCCGAGGGCGCCTACGAGTCGATGAAGACCGGCTATGTCGACGAGACCTGGGCGCGCGAGCACCACGAGCAGTGGTATCACGACATCAAGGCGGGCAAGTCCGGGCATCCCTGAACGAGCTCACCGGTTTCAGTCCCCCGCTCGGGCTCCCACCTCTCCCTTCGGCCCGGGCGTATTCGGCCCTGCAGCGCCCAGTGCGTTGCAGGGCCGCGTTTTTTGCCGGGTCCGGCGTGCTGTCGGTAAGGGCGGGTGATCAGTGCAGCGTGTGCGAGTTGCGCACCGCGCGCGCGGCGTGCGGCGGCGGCACGGCCAGCCAGCCGCGGATCTCGCGCGCCGGCAGAGGCTGGGCGAACAGGTAGCCCTGGGCCACATTGCAGCCGTGACGGGCCAGGAAACCGAGCTGTGGTTCGGTCTCGACGCCCTCGGCCACCACCTTCATGCCCAGCCCGTGCGCCAGCGCGATCGTCCCGCGCACGATCGCGGCGTCGTCGTTGTCGCCGGCGATGTCGCCGACGAAGCTCTTGTCGATCTTCAGTTCGGAGATCGGGAAGCGCTTGAGCAGCGACAGCGACGAATAGCCCGTGCCGAAGTCGTCCACCGCGATGCCGACGCCGAGCGCATCGATGCGGGCCAGCAATTCGGCCGCGCGCTCGGGATCGCGCATCGCCGTCGATTCGGTGAGTTCCACCTTGAGCATGCGCGGATCCAGGCCGCTGGCGGCCAGCGCCTCGCGGATGGTGTCGACGATGCCCATGTCGGAACACTGGCGGGCCGACACATTCACCGCGAGCGGCACCGGATTCAGCCCCTCCTCGCGCCAGCGCGCCGCCTGCGCGGTGGCCTCGCGGATCGCCCA
>JAGOEI010000074.1:1910-5046 GCA_017997795.1 Thauera sp.
GTGCCGCGGCGGCGGGCGTTGGCGAGCGCCTGGTGCAGGCGGTCGAGCAGCAGCGCGCGGTTGGGCAGGCCGGTGAGCAGGTCGTGCGTGGCCTCGTGCTGCAGGCGGGCGGTGATGGCCAGCGTCTCGGTGACGTCGTGGAGCACGACGACTGCGCCTTCGCCGTCGCGTGCTCCGTCGCCGACCGGGGTCGCGGTCAGGCGCAGGGCGTATTCGCGCCCGTCCGGGCTGTGCCACGGGATCGGGTCCGGCAGCCGGATCGCCTGACGATGCTTCAGGGCGGCGAGCACGGTGCCAAGCGCCCCCGCGGTCAGGTCGGTGTGCGCCTTCAGCAGATCACCGATCAGTTGCCCCTCGGCCTCGGCCTGGCCCAGGCCGGTGAAGCGCTCGGCCACCGGGTTGATCATCGTCACCCGCGTGTTGTCGTCGATGGTGATGACCGCGTCGGCGATCGAGCGCAGCGTCGCGTCGGCGTCGTGGCGGGCATGGAGCAGAGAGCCGCGCGTGCGCCGCAGGTACTGCGCGAACCAGAGCAGGTAGCCGAGCAGGAAGCCGAGCACCGCCGCGCCCGGCGGGATCCACAGTTGCAGCGCGTTGAGCGCGACGCCGCTGGCGAGCGGCGGAACCACGACCAGCGCGCCGACGGCGACCGCGCCGCGCAGCGGCATCCGCCCCAGCAGCCAGGCCGGTAGCGCCAGGAAGAGCAGGCTCAACAAGAGCGTGGTGCCCGAGCTGGCGGTGACATAGACCAGCCCGCTGCGCAGCGCCTCGAAGGCGCGTGCATGAAATTCGACCGCCGACATCGGCTGTCCCTGCGGCGAGGCGGGCGTCGCCAGCCCGCCGTCGATGCCCCCGGCGGTCGCCCCGATGAACACGGTCTGGCCTGCGAGCTGACGCGCGCGCCCGGGTTGATCGAGGAGCGCGAAGTAGGAGATCACGCGCGGGGCGGTCGCGGCGTCGGGGTGGGGCAGCAGCAGTTCGGTGTCGCGCACCCACGGCGTGCGCTGGCTGACCCGGTGCAGCCAGCCTGCGCGGCCGGCGAGGATGCCGGTGCCGGCCCCGATGCCGACCCCGGTGAGGGCGCCCGGTTCGTCGCGGGCGATCTTCAGGGTCGCGAGCGCAAGCGCATCCCAGCGTGCGCTGCCGCTGCCGGCGCGCGCAAAGCTGCGGCGCGCGAGGCCGTCGGCATCGAGTTCGACATCGACATGCCCGAGTGCGGCGGCGTTCGCGGCCAGTTGCTGTACCGGCAGGAGTTCGGCGATGCCGCCGTCCGCGTCGTCGCCTGCGCGCGGCGCGACCGGCAGCACGACCCGCCGCGAGGCGGCCAGGGCGCGCGCGAACTCGGCATCGCCGGGTGCGGACTCCGGGAACAGGATCGACATGCCGATGCCCGCGACGCCGGCGGCGCTCAGCCGGTCGATCAGGGCGGCATGCACCGAACGGTTCCACGGCCAACGCCCGAGCGCAGAGAGCGTGGCCTCGTCGATCGCCACCACCACCGAGGTGGGGGCCAGGGCCTCGGCGCGGAACATCGGCTCGACGTTGTCGTAGGCGACGAGGTCGAGGCGCTCGAGCGGAGACCAGTCGGTGAGCGCGAGCAGCGCGGTAAACAGCGCCGCGACCAGCCAGCCTGCGCGCGTGGCGAGTGCCGGAAGCAGGCTGGAGGGCGTCATAGCGCCAACAGCAGCGGCAGCAGGATCAGCAGGGCGCGCCAGTGCGAATGCGGGACCTCGATCTGCTGGGGTTTGCTCCAGGGACCGGGCGGGCCGCCGGCCTCCTGGCTGCGGATGCGGACGTGCCAGGTGCCGCCCTCCGGCCTGGGCATGGCGAGCTCGGCGGCGGTGGTCTCGAGGGTGTGTTCGGGTGTGGCGAAATCGGCGCTGCGGGCGAACTGGACCTCGTAGCGCTCGGCGCCGTCGGTGGCGCGCCAGCGCAGTTGCAGCACGTCGCCATCGACCTCGGGCGGTTCGGCGGCGGGGCCCGGCGGCGGGCGGCGGAAACGCTGGATGTCGGAGTAGGGGCCGCGCCCCTCGGCTGCGGTGGTGAGGCCGACGCGCCACCAGTAGTCGCCGGCGGGCAGCTCGTCTTCCAGGGTGAATTGCGCCGCCTGCAGATCGTCGCGCGTCAGCAGGATGCGCTCGAAGTCCGGATCGGCGGCAAGCTGAAAGTGGTAGGCGGTGGCTTCGGGGCTGTGCGCCCACTCGAAACGTACGGCCTCTTCGGTGGCGAACTCGCCCGGTGCGCTCGGAAAGGGCGGCTCCGGGCGGGCGTCGATGACGATCTCGCGTTCGCCATCCAGGCCTTCGAGCCCGCGCCCATCGATGGCCCGCACGCGCAGGTGGTAGTTGCCATCGGCGAGGCCATCCTTGCCCAGGACGGCGGGCTCGGTGGCGGTGCGATCCGAGTCGAGCGCGGTGAAGCCGGCGTCGGCGGCGATCTGCGTGCGATAGCGCACCGCGCCCGCGACCGGCTCGATCGCGACGCGGAAAGGCACGCGGTCGATGCGCGCGGGCAGGCTGCCGAGCTGCGGTGCCGGCAGCAGGCGGGAAGAGGCCTCCGGTGCCTTGCCGGGTGTGACATAGCTGCCGGTGCCGGCCGGAAGGCGCGTGGTGCCGCGCCGGTTCTGCAGCGCGACTTCGCCTTTGAGGGTCTCGGCACGCAGCCCGTCGCCCTCGGCGGTGGCACGGAAATCGGTACCGCGCACCGCGGCGACGGCTGCGGGCGTGTGGATGCGATAGCGCCCGCCGCCACGACTGACCGGGCGCACCGTGTTCTCGATGTGCCCGCGACGCAGTTCCACGTCCAGTTGCTGCGCGCCGGACGCCTTCAGGCGCCTGATCTCGCGCAGCGTGAGCTCGGTGTTGGCGCCGACCAGGCTGCGGCTGCCGTCGGGAAATTCGAGCGTCAGGCTGCTGTCTTCGCCGCTGCGGATCACCGCGCCCGGCTCGACCTGCATGCCGCTGGCCAGTGGCGCGACGTGTTCGCCGAGCTGATGTTCGACCTCGCCGCGTACATCCACGACGTGCGCGCGCGTGCGCTCGCCCCGCATCCAGGCCACAGGCATGCGCAGCACGGTGCCCGGCTGGATGGCCTGGGCGTCGAGGATCTGGTTGTAGTCCTGGATGCGCGGCCAGTA
>JAGOEI010000074.1:5146-6663 GCA_017997795.1 Thauera sp.
TCGTGAATTAATGCACACCGAACCGGGGTCCGATGATACCCGAACCGGGTGCGTGAGCGTGCCTGCAGCGCGTCGGCCCATGGCCCCCATCCGCCTGCCTGCGCTGCGGCGTGAGCGCACGCGGGCGTTACAATGCCGCCTTGACCTGTGCCCGGAGCCCTCGATGGCCGAAGTGTTCTTTTCTCCCTGTCCGCGCGGACTGGAAAACCTGCTCGTGGACGAACTCGGCGCGCTCGGTGCGCGCGGCGCGCAGGCGGTGCACGGTGGCGTGGGCTGGCAGGGCGACTGGGCGACCTGCCAGCGCGCCAACCTCGAGAGCCGGCTCGCCACCCGGGTGATGTGGCGGGTGGCGCAGGGGCGTTATCGCGCCGAGGTGGACATCTACAAGCTCGCCTACAGCGTCACCTGGGCGAAGTGGTTCACCGCCGACGACACCATCCGCATCTACGTCACCGCGCAGAAGTCGCCGCTGAAGAGCCTGGAGTTCATCACCCTGCGGGTCAAGGACGCGGTGTGCGATCACTTTCGCACCGTCGTCGGCAAGCGACCGAGCGTGGACACCGCCAACCCGGCCGTGCGCATCCACCTGTTCCTGACCGCGGACACCGCGACGCTCTACATCGACACCTCGGGCGAGCCGCTGTACAAGCGCGGCTACAAGCCGGCCGCGGTCGAGGCGCCGGTCAAGGAGAACCTTGCCGCCGGCATCCTGCGTCTGAGCGGCTGGCAACCGGGGGGCGAGGTGCTGCTCGATCCGATGTGCGGCAGCGGCACCTTCCTGATCGAGGCCGCGCAGATGGCGCTCGACATCGCGCCCGGCCTGGGGCGCAGCTTCGGCTTCGAGCGCCTGCGCATCCATGACCGTGGCGCGTGGGCGAGCGTGCGACGGGCGGCGGAACAGCGCCGCAAGCCGGCGCGCGCGCTGCAGATCTTCGGTTCCGACCTCGTCGGCGAATGGGTGCGACGCAGCCGCGTGAACCTCGAGGCCGCGGGGCTCGGCGATTGTGTCCGGCTCGACCGCGCCGACGTGCTCGAGCGCACGCCGCCGGCAGCAGAAGGGGTGATGGTCGCCAATCCGCCCTACGGCGTGCGCATCGGCGAGGCCGAGGAGCTGGCGGCCTTCTACCCGCGCCTGGGCGATGCGCTCAAGCAGCGCTGGGGCGGCTGGCGCTGCTACTTCTTCACCGCCGACACGGCGCTGCCCAAGCTGATGGGGCTGAAGGCGACCCGGCGCACGCCGCTGTTCAACGGTGCGCTCGAGTGCCGTCTGTACGAATACCGCATGGTGGCGGGCAGCAATCGCGACCGCCCGCCGCGCCCGGCGGACTGAGCGCCGGGTCGCCTGGCCGGGGTGCGCGACCACGCGCGCCGGTCCGTGGCCGCACGCTGCGCGGCCACGCGTGAAGCGTGCTAGAGGATGCCCAGGTTCTTGATCCCGCCGCTCGTGTCCATCTCGCCGTGGCGGCTGTGGAGCTTGATCTGCAGGCGCAGGTCGTTGATCGAGTCGGCGTTGCGCA
>JAGOEI010000074.1:6763-9361 GCA_017997795.1 Thauera sp.
CGGGTCCTCGATCGTGATGATGTGGCCGTAGGTGTTCTCGTTGCGGTAGTCGACCATCGACGCCAGCGAGGTCGTCTTGCCGGTGCCGGTGCCGCCGACGAAGATCACCAGGCCGCGCTTGGCGAGCGCGATGTCGGTCAGCACCGGCGGCAGGCCGAGCTCCTGGAAGTTGGGGATCCGCTGCGGGATCGTTCGCAGCACCAGTCCGACCTTCCCCTGCTGCACGAAGGCGTTGGCGCGGAAGCGCCCGATGCCGGCCGGCGAGATGCCGAAGTTGCATTCCTTGTGCGCCTCGAACTCCGCGGCCTGGCGGTCGCTCATGATCGCGCGCGCAAGCTCCGAGGTGTGCTGGGGCTGCAGCACCTGGTTGGACTGCGGCACGATCTTGCCGTCGATCTTGATCGCGGGCGGAAAGCCGGTGGTGATGAAGAGGTCGGAGCCGTTCTTCTGCAGCATCAGCCGCAGCAGGTCGTGCATGAACTTGAGGGCCTGGTCGCGTTCCATGTTTCAGTGCTCCTGCGGTCAGCCCGCGAAGTTGTCCTTGTTCTGCGCCTTCATGCGCGCCTCGGTCGCCGACACCACGTTGCGGCGGACGAGGTCGGCGAGGCACTGGTCGAGCGTCTGCATGCCCATGCTCTGGCCGGTCTGGATCGACGAGTACATCTGCGCGATCTTGTTCTCGCGGATCAGGTTACGGATCGCCGGCGTGCCGATCATGATCTCGTGCGCGGCGACCCGGCCCTGGCCGTCCTTGGTCTTGAGCAGGGTCTGCGAGATCACCGCGCGCAGCGATTCGGACAGCATCGAGCGCACCATGTCCTTCTCGGCTGCGGGGAAGACGTCGACGATACGGTCGATGGTCTTGGCCGCCGACGAGGTGTGCAGGGTGCCGAACACGAGGTGGCCGGTCTCGGCCGCGGTGAGCGCGAGGCGGATGGTCTCGAGGTCGCGCATTTCGCCCACCAGCACCACGTCGGGGTCCTCGCGCAGCGCGGCGCGCAGCGCGTTGTTGAAGGACTGGGTGTCGCGGTGCACCTCGCGCTGGTTGATCAGGCAGCGCTTGGCTTCGTGAACGAATTCGATCGGGTCCTCGACGGTGAGGATGTGGCCGTACTCGTTTTCGTTGACGTAGTCGACCATGGCCGCGAGCGTGGTCGACTTGCCCGAGCCGGTGGGGCCGGTCACCAGCACGATGCCGCGCGGCTGGTTGGCGATCTCCTTGAAGATCTTCGGGCAGTTGAGCTCTTCGAGCGTCAGCACCTTGGACGGAATGGTCCGGAACACTGCCGCCGAGCCGCGGTTCTGGTTGAAGGCGTTCACCCGGAAGCGGGCCAGGTTGGGCACGGCGAACGAGAAGTCGCACTCCCAGCTCTCCTCGTACTGCTTGCGCTGGGCGTCGTTCATGATGTCGTACACCATCGCGTGCACGTCCTTGTGCTCGAGCGGCGGCAGGTTGATGCGGCGTACGTCGCCATGGACGCGGATCATGGGCGGCAGGCCGGCCGACAGGTGAAGGTCGGAAGCCTTGTTCTTGACCGCGAAGGCGAGCAGTTCGGTGATGTCCATGGTGTCGTCTGTACGAGGATGCCCGGGAGTGGGCCAAAACGTGGGCTGAAGCGGGGGCTGAAAATGAGGCCAACGCGGCGATGCTATACTTTTCGCCGATCGCTTCCCAAGGAAATAGGCCACGGATATGACGACAATCGGCGAGCGGCTTGGTGAGGTGCTGGCCCGCATCGAGGCCGCGGCGCGCGCGGCCGGGCGGGATCCGTCGGCGGTGTCGCTGCTGGCGGTGAGCAAGACCTGGCCGGCCGCTGCAGTGCGCGAGGCGGCCGCGGCGGGGCAGCGTGCGTTCGGCGAAAACTACGTGCAGGAAGGCGTCGACAAGGTCGAGGCGCTGCACGACCTGGGCCTCGAGTGGCACTTCATCGGCCCGCTGCAGAGCAACAAGACGCGCCCGGTGGCCAACGCCTTCGACTGGGTGCACTGCATCGACCGCATCAAGATCGCCGAGCGCCTGTCGATGCAGCGCGACGTGCATCTGCCGGCGCTCAACGTCTGCATCCAGGTCAATGTCAGCGGCGAGGACAGCAAGAGCGGTGTGGCGCCGGACGAGGCCGCCGCGCTCGCGCAGGCCGTGGCCGCGCTGCCGCGCCTGCGGCTGCGCGGGCTGATGTGCATTCCCGAGCCCACGGAAGACACCGCGCTGCTGCGTGCGCGCTTCGCCGTGCTGCGCCGCCTGCGTGACGAACTCGTCGCCGCCGGCCTGGCGCTGGACACGCTGTCGATGGGCATGTCGCACGACATCGAGCCGGCGATCGCCGAGGGCGCCACCATCGTCCGTGTCGGTACCGCGATCTTCGGCGAGCGCATCAAGCCCGCTTCCACCCCGGCTGCGGCCGGTTCCGCCTGACGCGCGCTCGTGTGCGTCGGCTCTTGAATTGAATTCAGGTCACCTAATGAAGATCACCTTTCTCGGCGGCGGCAACATGGCCTCCGCTCTCATCGGCGGCATGATCGAACGCGGCTTTGCGGCCGGCGACATCCAGGTCGTCGAACTCGGCGATGCGGCGCGTGCCGCGCTCGAGGGCCGCTTCG
>JAGOEI010000074.1:9461-10925 GCA_017997795.1 Thauera sp.
TTTCTCGGCGGCGGCAACATGGCCTCCGCTCTCATCGGCGGCATGATCGAACGCGGCTTTGCGGCCGGCGACATCCAGGTCGTCGAACTCGGCGATGCGGCGCGTGCCGCGCTCGAGGGCCGCTTCGGCGTGCGCGCGGTGGCGGGCTTCGATGCGGTCGCGCTCGCCTGCGACGTGCTCGTGCTGGCGGTGAAGCCGCAGCAGATGAAGGCCGCGCTCGCGCCGCTGGCCGGGCAGCTCGCCGGCCAGCTCGTCATCAGCATCGCCGCCGGCCTGCGCCTGGCCGACCTCGGGCGCTGGCTCGGTGCGCCCGATGTGCCTTACACCCGCCTGGTGCGCTGCATGCCCAACACCCCGGCGCTGATCGGCGCTGGCGTCACCGGTCTGTATGCCGACCCCTCGGTGGACGCCGCCGGACGCGCGGCCGCCGAGCGCATCCTCGCCGCAGTCGGCAGCACGGTGTGGGCCGACGCCGAGGCGCAGATGGATGCGGTGACCGCGATCTCGGGCAGCGGGCCGGCCTACGTGTTCCACTTCATCGAGGCGCTCGAGGCGGCGGGGCGCAGCCTCGGCTTCGACGAGGCGGGCGCGCGCCGGCTGGCGATCGACACCGTGCTCGGCGCGGCCAGGCTGGCCGCCAGTTCGGAGGATTCGCCCGCCGTGCTGCGCCAGAAGGTCACCTCCAAGGGCGGCACCACCGAAGCCGCGCTCGCCAGCCTGGCAGCGTCCGGCTGGCACGACGAGTTGGTCGCCGCGGTGAAGGCGGCCGAGGCGCGCGGGCGCGAGCTCGGCGAACAGCTCGGTGCGAGTGAATAGCGGCCCCGGCGCGCGAGGCGGTCGCGGCCTTGCCCGATCGAACTCGCTCACGACGCTCCCTTCATTCGCTCTTCGCAAGGACTGAGCCATGCTCGCCAACATCTTCCTGCTGGTCATCAACGCCGCCGCCGGCTTCATTACGCTGATGCTGCTGGCGCGCTTCTACATGCAGTGGCAGCGCATCTCGTTCCGCAATCAGCTCGGGCAGTTCGTGGTCAGCACCACCGACTGGATCGTGCGCCCGCTGCGCCGCGTCGTCCCCGGGATGTTCGGCCTCGACATGGCGAGCCTGCTGCCGGCCTGGGTGGTGCAGGTGCTGCTGGTGGCCTTCGAGCTCAGCCTGCGCGGCGCGGTGTTCAGCGGCAACACCGCAGCGGTCGTCGCCGGCCTGGCGGGCGTGGGCCTGATCGAGCTGATCCGCATGATGGTGTACCTGCTGTTCGCGGTCGTGCTCGGCTCGGCGGTGCTGTCGTGGGTGAGCCCGCATTCGCCGCTGGCGCCCTTGCTCAACGCGATCGCGGCGCCCTTCCTGCGGCCGTTCCGGCGCGTGGTGCCGACCATCGCCAACGTCGACCTGTCGCCGCTGGTGCTGCTGCTGGTGCTGCAGATCGTGCTGATGGTGCTCGCCGGCGCGCGCAACGGGTTTGC
>JAGOEI010000288.1 GCA_017997795.1 Thauera sp.
GTGCGCGATGCGCTGGAGGACACGCGCGATGCCGCAAGCGGCTTGAATGATCTGGCGTCCTGGGCGGGCGCCTACGCCGCCTTCAACCTGCTGGTGAGCGACGGCGAGCAGCTCGGCGTGCTGGAGAGCACCACCGGCGCGGTGCGCATGCTGCCGCCCGGCGTCTATGGTTTGTCGAACCACCTGCTCGATACGCCCTGGCCCAAGCTGGTGAAGGCGCGCGCGGGGCTCGAGCACGCATTGACGGCACTGCCGAAAGGTGCAGACCCGCAGCAGCAAGCCGGCGAGGACGCTCTGGTCAGCGCGCTGCTGGATCTGATGCGCGACCCCACCCCGGCGGCCGACCCGCACCTGCCGGAAACCGGCGTCAGCCTGGAATGGGAGCGCTGGCTTTCACCGGCCTTCATCCGCGCCCCGGGCTACGGCACGCGCTGCAGCAGCGTGGTGCTGCGCGACGAGACCGCGCGCACGCGCTTCGTGGAATGGACCTGGGACGTGCATGGCGAACTGTGCAGCCAGGTCGAGCACCGCTTCCGCCCGAGCGTGGCGGGCTGAACCGCCGCCCGGCGGTCGAGGTCCGACCGGCGCTCCCCGTCAGCTATAGCGTCCGGCGCATCGCACGGTGGGGAATACCCGCCTCCATGAACACGTCACCGTACTCGACGAAGCCGTGGCGGCGGTAGAAAGCGAGCGCATGCACCTGCGCATTGAGCGCGACCTCGGCGAGCCCTGCTCGCACCGCCTCGGCGACCAGCGCCTCGAGCACGGCACCGCCGACGCCCTTGGCGCGCAGCGGCGCGGCCACCGCCATGCGCCCGATGTGGCCGTCCGGCAGCAGGCGACCGGTCGCCACCACCGCACCGCCCGCATCGCGGGCGATCGCGTGCCGGCTCACGGCATCGAAGTCGTCGCGCTCGATGTCCTCGGGCACGCCCTGCTCCACCACGAACACCGCGATGCGCACCGGCATCACCTGGGCCTCGGCCCTCGCCCAGTCGGTGATCTCGACAAGCACCGCCGGCGCCTCACGCCGCGGCAGTGATCGATGCTGCTCACTCATTCCACGATCTCCACTTCGGTGCCCACGGGCAGCAGCTCGAACAGCTCGATGATGTCGCTGTTACGCATGCGCACGCAGCCATGCGAGCGCGGCACGCCCAGCGGCTGGTCGTCGCCGGTGCCGTGGATGTAGATGTAGCGCCGCATCGAATCGACGTGCCCGCCACGGTTGCGGCCAAGCTCTTCGCCGCACAGCCACAGGATGCGCGTCAGCACCCAGTCCTTGCCCGGGTGCGCGGCGGCGAAGTCCGCGCTCCACACCGCGCCGGTCGGTCGTCGGCCGCGGAACACCGCGCCGCAGGGCGCGCCGGCGCCGATTCGGGCGCGGATGCGATGCCGACCGCGCGGCGTGCAATAGCTGCCGGATTCCTCGCCCGCGCCATTGGCCGCGGTCGACACCGGGTAGCGGCGGATGCAGGCGCCATCGGCCCCGAACACGGAGAGCACCTGCTCGCCAATATCCACGCGCACCCGCATTCAGGCCACCAGGGTTTTGCTGCGGCGCGCGGCAAAGAAGCTCGACAGCATGCGCCCGCAGTCGTCGGCGAGCAGCCCGCCCTCGATGGTCGCGTGGTGATTGAGCCGTGGCTCGGCAAAGAGGTCGAGCACGCTGCCGGCGACACCGGTCTTGGGATCGCGCGCGCCATAGACGACGCGGGCGATGCGCGCATGCATGATGGCGCCACTGCACATCACGCAGGGCTCGAGGGTCACGTACAGCGCGCAGCCGGGCAGGCGGTAGTTGCCGAGGCGCGTTGCGGCGTCGCGCAGGGCCATGATCTCGGCGTGCGCCGTGGGGTCGTGGCGGCCGATCGGCTGGTTGAAGCCGCGGCCGACGATCTCGCCGTCGAGCACCACCACGGCGCCCACCGGCACCTCGTCGCAGGCCCCGGCCTGGCGCGCCTGCTCGAGGGCGGCGCGCATGTAGTCTTCGTCGTTCATCGCTGCAGTCGTCGTTGAATGACCGCGATTCTAGCCCGAACGCACCCGCCAGCCGCAGCCGCACAGCGCTCGAGCGCCCTGCCCCTGGCGCAGCGGCTTGGGCTAGAATCCGCGCGACCTGCCCCCGGCCGAGGGGGCGTTCTCGTTTACGGACTTGCGCATGAACGTCGATCTCTCCCTCATCCGCCCCTACGCGCCGCTGGTGCGTCGCATCGAAGCCGAAGCCACCGTCATCGGCGACCAGATCCTGAAGATCGACCACTTCCTCAACCACCGCATCGAGCCCAGCTTCATCACCGAGATGGGCCAGGAACTGGCCAGGCGCCTGGCGCAGTTCGAGCCCACCGTCATCCTCACCGCCGAAGCCAGCGGTATCGCCCCCGGCCTGGTGGTGGCGCAGGCGCTGAACGTGCCGCTGGTGTACGCGAAGAAGTACGCCCCGCAGGTGGAGTCGCCCGCGATCGCGCGCATCATCCCCTCGCCCACCAAGGGCGGCGAGACCAAGCTCGTGCTGTCGCAGCGCTACATCGTGCCCACCGACCGGGTGGTGATCGTCGACGACTTCCTGTCCAACGGCCGCACCGCGGTGGCGCTGGTCGAGATGGCGCGCGAAGCGGGCGCCACCGTGCTGTGCGCCAGCTTCATCGTCGAGAAGCGCTTCAAGAAAGGACACGCGACCATCGAGGCGCTCGGCGTTCCGGTGTGCACGCTGGCCCAGGTCGAGGCGCTCGAGAACGGGCGGGTCGCGCTCACGCAACCCTGAGTCAGCGCTTATCCGGCCTGAACATGAGCAACAACGTGGGATTTGCACGCGCAGCGCCATGCGCCCGTGCTTAGACTGGCCGCTTCGAACGAACGGACATCCACCATGGAAGAGTTCCAGTCCCAGATTGACGCCTTTGCCGAGCAGATCGAGCAGGAACTGCGCGACGGCGTGCTGAGTTTCCCCACGGTTTTCGATCTGTCGCTGCGCATCAAGAGGCTCGCCGACGACCCCGACAGTTCGCTCACCGACATTGCCAACGCGGTCAAGGCCGAGCCGGTG
>JAGOEI010000289.1 GCA_017997795.1 Thauera sp.
GAAGCCCGCGTCGCCGAGTTCGTCGCCTGGTTCAACGCCAGCCAGGCCGATGTCACGCTCGACCCCTTGCTGCGCGCGGCGCTGGCGCATTTCTGGTTCGTCACCCTCCACCCCTTCGACGACGGCAACGGCCGCATCACCCGCGCGCTCACCGATCTCGCGCTGGCGCAGGGCGAGCGGCAGAGCATCCGTTTCTACGCCATGTCGGCCGCGATCCTTGCCGACCGCAAGGGCTATTACGCTCAACTCGAAACGGCCCAGAAGATGCATGCAGCGCGTGCCCCCCTCGATCTGACGCCGTGGCTGCACTGGTTCCTTGCGACGCTGCTGTGCGCCATCGAGTCGGCGTCGGCGCAGATCGACCGCGTGCTCGCCAAGAGCCGCTTCTGGCATCGCCACCGCGCGCAGGTCGCGAGCCCGGAACAGGTCAAGGTCCTCAACCGCCTGCTCGACGGCGACCAGCGCGGGCGGGGCGGCTTCGAGCACGGCATCAGCGCCGCGCAATATCAGGCGGTCGCCAAGGTCTCCAAGGCCACCGCCACCCGTCATCTGGCCGATCTCGTCGCAAAAGGCTGCCTGGAAAAGCTGCCCGGTGGCGGTCGCTCGACCCGCTACCAGATCCACTGGCCGGCGGCGGGCGATGTGTAGCGAGTTCTATCGGGTTTTCGCCATACGCCGGTAGACATGCTTGTAAATCCGTACCAATCGGCTTGCGGCGTGAGCCGAATAGCCGCCGCAATCGGCTCGCCCACCTCCGCAACCTGACATGAGCAACAACGCGATCGTCCACAAGCTCTGGAGCCTGTGCGACGTGCTGCGTGACGACGGCATCAACTGCGCCGACGACTTCACCGAGCTGCTGCTGCCGTTCATCAAGATGGCGCACGAGCGCAGCGGACACGCGCTCGAGCGGCGTTCAGGCATCGCCGCTCATTCCCCGCTGCCCACCTCGGCGAACTTGCGCT
This sequence comes from Thauera sp., assembly GCA_017997795.1. GTDB lineage: Bacteria > Pseudomonadota > Gammaproteobacteria > Burkholderiales > Rhodocyclaceae > Thauera. The sequence goes on from JAGOEI010000289.1 coordinate 966, forward strand.
CCAGCTCGCGCCGCATCGCGCGGCGCACCTCGGCTTCGGCGAAGCGGCGGCGTTCGTCCGCGGTCTGCGGCGCCAGCGCCGGCACCTTGGTCGGGCGGCCGTCGTCGTCGACCGCGATCATGGTGAAGAAGCAGCTATTCACATGGCGCACGACCTTGGCGCGGATGTCTTCGGCAACGACCTTGATGCCCACTTCCATCGACGAGCTACCGGTGTGATTCACCGAAGCGAGGAAGGTGACCAGCTCACCGACCTGGATCGGCTGGCGGAACATCACCTGGTCGACGCTGAGCGTGACCACGTAGTGCCCGGCGTAGCGGCTGGCGCAGGCGTAGGCCACCTGGTCGAGCAGCTTGAGGATGGCGCCGCCGTGGACCTTGCCCGAGAAGTTCGCGGTGTCGGGCGTCATCAGGACGGTCATGGTGAGCTGGTGGGCGGGGAGGTCCATTGCGGTGTCTTGGCGGGGTGGAAGAGGGGGACAGCGGTGGCACTGCCGGGGCGCTGCGCGTGGCGCGATCGGGCGCAGGACGAGCGGCTGTGGCAAGCGCCGCTCGAGTGCTCGGCTTGGGCGCTGAAGTGTCACCCTCGTTGAACCGGGAGGCAAGCCTGGCGTGCGTCGCGTCGCGATGCTCGCCCGCGGGCTGCGTCTACAGCCGCGCGCACTGATCCTCCTTGTTCCCCCGCACCCGGTTGCCACTGCCGCTCGGCCGGTTGCGGTTCTCCTTGCACTGCAGGTTGCCGTCGACCCGGTTGCGGCTGACCCGGATCGCGCCGCGGTTCGCGAGCACCTGAATGTCGCCGTCCACCTCGACCGCATTGACCCGCACGGCGCTGCCCTGTTCGAGCTGGACGTTGCCGCCGATCCGCGAATTGGCCACCGCGACTTCGCGTGCGCCTTCGGCCTGGATGTTGCCTTCGACGCGCACACCGCGTGCCTGCAGGGTGGCGCCACGGCCGACCTTTATGTTGCCGTCGATGCGGGTGCCGTCGAGCGTGCACCGCTTGCCCGCTGGCACGCGCAGATCGCCGTCGATCGCGGCGCGGCCCATGCGGCCGTTGCAGTCGATCTCGTCGGCGAGGGCCGGGGTGGTGAACAGCGCGCCGCACAGCAGGAGGCTGGCGAGGGAAAGCGTCTTGGGCATGGTCCTGTCCTGTCGGGGTGGGCCCCTCTGTCCAGGTCGGCGAAAGACCGCTGGAGTGGGGCTGGAGTGGGGCCGGGATGGGGTTGGAATGCGGCCGGGATGGGGCTGCGATGCGCCCGATTCTAGCGGGCGGGCCGTGCGGGCTGCGCCCGGCGGTGGTAACAGGATGCGATGCCGGTTGGCCGGGTGGACTGCTCGCCGCCTTGCCGATCACCGGACCTCGGGTCTAGGCTGCAGAAGCCATCCCGGAGGTCGCCGCCATGCTTCGAAGCTTTTTGTCGCTCGTCCTCGGTCTCTCCGTGTCCTCAGCCGTATTCGCGCAGGCGCGTCCGCCCATCCCGAGCGTGGTGCTCGATCACATGAACGATCTCGACCGGCGCTGCGTCGCCGCCGGCGGACGCGCGGGCGAGGGGCGTTTCATCGTCGCGCAGGATTTCACCGGCGATGGCCGGCTCGACTACCTGCTGTCGGAGGGCGATTACGACTGCGTCGGCCGCCCGGGCCTGTTCCGCCAGGGCGGCGTGGCGCGGGTGGATCTCTTCGTCGTCGATGCACGCAACGTGGCGCGCCGGGTGTACTCCGACCAGCTCATCGGCTATCGCGTGCTCGCCGGCCAGCCGGCCAGGGTGCAGATCGCACGCCAGGGGGCGGCGTGCGGCGCGGGCAGCACCGCGCGCACGCAGTGCGCGGCGCAACTGGCGTGGAATGGACACGGCTTTGGCGAGGCGATTGCGGTGAGCGATGCGAAGGCGCCATCTGCGAGCGCCGCGCCAGGATCGCCCGCCACGTCGCCAGGGCCGCAGGCCGCCAATGCCGGGGCGGGCGCGGCTGCCGTCGCGGCGGCGGGCTCGGCCCCCGTTGCCCTGGTAGTGCGGCCGGAGGCGCGCCCACGCTTCCTGGCGGACTGTCGCCAGACCTATGTGTCGCGCAGCGCCGA
>JAGOEI010000290.1 GCA_017997795.1 Thauera sp.
TGCCCATGCTCGACATGTCGAGGCGGGTGGTGAAGTCGTCGAGTTCCATCGTGCGGGTGGAGATCGATTCGGCGCTGGCCGGGCCCGCATTGTCCTCGTCGTGCCAGCACATGGCCACCATGGAGAGGTTGTCGGCGTTGGGGCCGGCGCGGCGTTCGGCGTCGTCGAGCAGGCGCGGCACGCTCTGGCTCAGTTGCGCGGCGGTGAGGTGGGTGACGAGGCTGTCGTCGCCGATGGGGCCCCACGCGCCGTCGCTGCACAGCGCGAGCACGTCGCCGTCGCGCAGCGGGGTGCGCGGCGAGTGCTCGACCTGCGGCGCGTGGTTGCCGCCGAGGCAGGAATACAAGCGGTTGCGCCCGGGGTGGTTGTGCGCGTCCTCGGGTTGCAGCAGGCCCTGGTCGAGCATCAACTGGGTGCGCGAATGGTCGCGCGTGCGGGTGACGATGTGGCCGTGGCGCAGCAGGTACAGGCGCGAATCGCCCGCGTGCGCCCAGTGCGCGGCGCCGTCCTGTACCACGCAGGCGACGAGGGTGGTGCGCGGCGCTTCGGGCAGCAGGCGGTCGAGCGCATCGTCGAGGATGGCGTGGTGCGCGCCCGTCAGCGCGCGCGACAGGAACAGCCCGGGGTCCGGCAGCCGTGGGCGCGCCTCGCGCTGGAAGGCCTGGGTGATGTACTGGGTGGCGATATGCGCGGCGAGCTCGCCATGCAGGTGCCCGCCCATGCCGTCGGCGACCAGCATCAGCAGCGCCTCGCGCGAGTAGCAGTGGGCGATGCGGTCCTGGTTGCTGGCGCGCCGGCCGGTGCGGCTTTCCTGGTAGATGGTGAAGCGCATGGCGGGCTCGCTCAGTTGCGACCGATGAAGGATTTGAGCCGGCTGCCGAGGTCCGAGAACCAGTTCTCGGGGCGTTCGGCGCCGGCGTGGCGATGGATCAGCGCCTTCTGCAGGGCATACACGCTCTGCGGGCGGGCGAGCGGGTCGAGCTGCAGGCACCAGTCGATCAGCTCGAGCAGTTGGCTGTCGTAGCGGCCGGCGTGGGTCTTGGCGACCGGCTGCAGCGTGTCGGTGGTCACGCGCTCGTCGGCGCGCGGCGGCGCGCTGCCGGTGACGCTCGCATACAGCGCGGCGCCCACGCTGTAGATGTCGGTCCACGGGCCGAGCTGCGCGTCCTTTTCGTATTGCTCGGGTGCGGCGTAGCCGGGGGTGTACATCGGCTTGAGCACCGGCTGGTCGCTCGCCAGCGTCTGGCGCGCGGCGCCGAAGTCGAGCAGCACCGGCGTGCCGTCGTTGCGCAGGTAGATGTTCGAAGGCTTGATGTCGAGGTGCAGCAGCTTGTGCGCGTGCACTTCGCGCAGGCCGTTGAGCAGGCGCGCGAACACCGCGCGGATCAGCATCTCCTTGACCTCGCCGCGGTGCTTCTGGATGTAGTCGTGCAGGGTGCGGCCGCGCTCGAACTGCATCACCATGTAAACGGTGCCGTTGGCGCGGAAGAAGTTGAGCACGCGCACCACGTTGGGGTGCATCAGCTTGGCGAGCGCGCGGCCTTCCTCGAAGAAGCACTTCATGCCGTAGCGGAAGGCGAGGCGGTGCTCGTCGGAGACCTGCGGTTCGGTCTGGCCGTCCTTGCGCAGCGCGAGCGAGTTGGGCAGGTATTCCTTGATCGCCACCGGGGTGTCGTGGGCGTCGAAGGCGAGGTACACGATCGAGAAGCCACCCAGCGACAACTGCCGCTCGATGCGGTACTGGTCGAGCTGAAAGCCCTGTGGCAGCGCGCAGTTGGCTTGAGACGGCATCTTCGGGGGCGCTAGAATCGCGGCTTTCGCGGTTTCATACCTGATCGGACCCCGCAGTCTAATCGATGGGGCGGGGTTCCCGGAGCGCCTAAATGGTCCAAAGCATGACAGGGTTCGCAGTCCAGACGCGGGACCTGGGCAGTGTCAGCCTTCACCTCGAACTGCGCAGCGTCAATTCGCGCTATCTCGACCTGGGTTTTCGCATCGTCGACGATCTGCGCGCCGCCGAACCCGCGATTCGCGAGCGCATCTCCGCGCGCCTGGGGCGCGGCAAGGTCGAATGCCGCCTCAACCTGCAGGCCGGCCACGCCGCGCCGCGCAGCATGGCGCTCAACGCCGCGCTGCTCGACCAGCTCGCCGAGGCGCAGAACAGCCTGCGCAGCCGTTTCGTCGACGCCGCAGCGCTGAGCGTCAACGAGCTGCTGCGCTGGCCGGGCATGCTCGCCGACGACAGCCTTGGCTTCGACGAGATGCTGCCGGCGATCGTCGCGCTCACCAACGCCGCGCTCGACGACCTGGTCGCCACCCGTGCCCGCGAGGGTGAGAAGCTCGCCGACATGATCCGCGAGCGCGTCGCGCGCATGCGCGAACTGGTCGCCATCGCGACGCCGCGCATGCCGGCGGTGGTGGTCGAATACCAGGAGCGCCTCACCGCCAAGCTGCGCGACGCGGTCGCCAGCCTGGACGAGGACCGCATCCGCCAGGAAGTCGCGCTCTACGCCCAGCGCATCGATGTGGACGAGGAGCTGACCCGGCTCAATACGCACCTCGACGAGGTCGAGCGCATCCTCAAGGCCGGCGGCGCAGCCGGCAAGCGCCTCGACTTCCTGATGCAGGAGCTCAACCGCGAGGCCAACACGCTCGCCTCCAAGTCGCCCGCCACCGACATCACCGGCATCGCCATGGAGATGAAGGTGCTGATCGAGCAGATGCGCGAACAGGTGCAGAATCTGGAGTGACGAACGGCCGCTGCACAGGCGCCAGTGCCTGGCAGTGCCCCCGCATGTTCGTCCCCCCGGATCAGACGGAGAGAAATGATGAACTCATCGACATGGAATGCGCCCGGCGCCGCAGCGTTCGCCGTTTTTGTGGCCAGTGCAGCGACACCGGCCTTCGCCGCACCGCCCGCTGACTGGGCGGCCGTCCCGGTGCAGACGGTGACGCTGTTCTATCCCGGGCAGGTCGATTACGGCTGGCTGCGCAGCCCGGAGCACAAGCGCGCCAATGCCAAGGTCAAGGAGGGCGAGGCCTG
>JAGOEI010000291.1 GCA_017997795.1 Thauera sp.
CCCCCGCGACCTCCCCGATACACTCGACAGGACAGCCCGCCCGCCGCCGCCCCCAACCGCCATGACCCACGCCCCCTCGACCGTCGCCCCCTCGACCAGCCCCCAACTCACCGCCATCCGCGGCGAAATCGTGCACTTCCTCGCCGACCCGACACACGACGCCCGCGCGCTCGAGCACTTCGCCGACGGCGTGCTGATCGTGCGCGCCGGCCACGTCGCCGAATGCGGCCCGGCGCCCGAGCTGCTCGCAAAGCTGCCGGCCGGCACGCCGCTCGCCGACTACCGCGGCAAGCTGATCCTGCCCGGCTTCGTCGACACCCATGTTCATTACCCGCAGACCGACATCATCGCCAGCCACGGCGAGCAGTTGCTCGAATGGCTGGAGAAATACACCTTCCCCGCCGAGCGCCGCTTCGCCGACCCCGCTCACGCCGCCGAGGTCGCCGACTTCTTCTGCACCGAACTGCTGCGCAATGGCACCACCACCGCCGCCGCCTTCGCCACCGTCCATGCCGCATCGGTCGACGCGCTGTTCAAAGCCGCGCATGCACGCCGCATGCGACTGATCACCGGCAAGGTGCTGATGGACCGCAACTGCCCCGACTTCCTGTGCGACACCGCCGCCGCCGGCGATGCCGAATCGAAGGCGCTGATCGAACGCTGGCACGGCCGCGACCGCCTGCTCTATGCCGTCACCCCGCGTTTCGCGCCCACCTCGACACCCGCGCAGATGCAGCTCGCCGGCCGCCTGTTCGCCGAGCATCCGGGCGTGTACCTGCAGTCACACCTGGCGGAGAACCGCGGCGAGGTGGACTGGGCGGCGCAGCTCTACCCCGAGGCGCGCAGCTACCTCGACGTCTATGCGCGTTTCGGCCAGCTCGGCATGCGCGCGCTGTTCGCGCACTGCCTCTGGCTCGACGACGCCGACCGCCGGCGCATGGCCGAGACCGGCAGCGCGATGAGCTTCTGCCCGACCTCCAACCTCTTCCTCGGCTCCGGCCTGTTAGACCTGCAGCGCGCGCGCGAACTGGGCGTGCGCGTCGGGCTGGGCACCGACGTCGGCGCCGGCACCAGCTTCTCGATGCTGCAGACCCTGAACGAGGCCTACAAGGTGCTGCAACTGCAAGGCCAGCAGCTCTCGGCCGAGAGCGCCTTCCACCTCGCGACCCTGGGCGGCGCGCACAGCCTGTACCTGGACGACCGCATCGGCAACTTCGCCCCCGGCAAGGAAGCCGACTTCGTCGTCCTCGACCCGCGGGCCACGCCGCTGCTCGCCCGCCGCAGCGCCGCGTGCACCACGCTGGCCGAGCGCCTCTTCGTGCTGATGATGCTGGGCGACGACCGCGCGGTGGCGGCGACGCATGTGCTGGGCGAGGCGGCCTGACTGCGCGCGCCCCCAATCCAGCCGTGCAGGGCTAAACTGCAGCCATCACGCACTCCGAGCGAACCCGCCATGGCCCTGCCCCACCCCGCCCCGCGCTTCGACCGCCAGGACTACTTCGCCTGGGAGCCCGAACAGCCCGTCAAGCATGAATACGTCGCCGGCGAGGTCTTCGCCCAGGCCGGCGCGCGCCAGAACCACGTGGTGGTCGCTGGCAACTGCTTCGCCGCCCTGCGCCAGTGCCTGCGCGGCACCCCCTGCCGCGCCTACATCGCCGACATGCAGCTCGAGGTGGCGCAGGCCGACGCCGTGTTCTACCCCGACGTGATGGTGAGCTGCCACCCCGAGGACCTCGCCGCCGAACGTGTGCTGCATCACCCGCGGGTCATCGTCGAAGTGCTCAGCGACAGCACGGCCGCCTACGACCGTGGTGGCAAGTTCGCGGCCTACCGGATGCTGGAGAGCCTGCAGGAATACGTGCTGATCGACCCCGAGCACCGCAGCCTCGAGATCTTCCGCCGCCTGCCCTCCAACGACTGGCTGCTCGCCACCGGCGACAGCGCCCGCGCGCTGGTGCTCGCCGCGCTGGACATGGAGATCGGGTTCGACGAGGTGTTCGAGGACGTGGCGGTGCCGGAAACGCAGCCCGGGCCGGCTCGGTAAGCTGCAGCGTGGGGCAGGCCAGACGCTCGGGGGCGTCCCCGCTCACACGCCTCAGGCCACCGCCTCACGGCTTCAGCCGATACCCCGTGCGCAGCATCCAGCGCGCGATCCCGGCGAACACCGCCAGGAACAGCAGCGTCATCGCCAGGCTCACCCCCACCCCCACGTCGGCGGTGCCGTAGAAGCTCCAGCGGAAGCCGCTCACCAGATACACCACCGGGTTCAGCAGCGACACCGCGCGCCACGCCGCCGGCAGCATGTCGATCGAGTAGAAGCTGCCGCCGAGGAAGGTGAGCGGGGTGATGATCAGCAGCGGCACCAGTTGCAGCTTCTCGAAGTTGTCCGCCCAGATACCGAGGATGAAGCCGAGCAGGCTGAAGCTGACCGCGGTCAGCAGCAGGAAGCCGACCATCCACATCGGGTGCTCGATGCGCAGCGGCACGAAGAAGGTGGCGGTGACGAGGATGATGAGGCTGAGCAGGATCGACTTGGTCGCCGCCGCGCCGACGTAGGTCAACACGATCTCGAAGTGCGACACCGGCGCCGACAGCAGCTCGTAGATGGTGCGCGAGAACTTGGGGAAGAAGATGCCGAAGGACGCGTTCGACACGCTCTGGGTGAGCAGGTTGAGCATGATCAGGCCGGGCACGATGAAGGCACCGTAGCTCACGCCCTCCACCTCGGGGATGCGCGCGCCGATCGCCGAGCCGAAGACGACGAAATACAGCGTGGTGGTGATCACCGGCGCGAGCACGCTCTGCAGCAGGGTGCGCCGGGTGCGTGCCATCTCGAACAAGTAAATCGAACGAACCGCGTGCCAGTTCATCGTGCGCCCTCCACGGCGGCGGTTGCGGTTTCCGGTGCGCGCTCGCTCACCAGGCTGACGAAGATGTCTTCCAGCGAGCGCTGGGTGGTGTGCAGGTCGGTGAAGGCGATGCCGGCGGCGGCGAGTTCCTGCAGCAGGTCGGCGATGGCGGTGGCCTC
>JAGOEI010000292.1 GCA_017997795.1 Thauera sp.
CTATTCGGCGCAGACGCACGAGCTCGGCGGCGCGGCGGTGGAAGGCCTGTACGGCGTTTCGGTGCTGCCGCATCCCTACGCCGAGGGCGCCAACAGCCAGCTCGCGGCGTGGATCGAGCGCTACCGCGCGCGCTTCAAGGCCGAGCCCAATGTGTGGAGCGTGATGGGCTACACCCTGGCCGACCTGTTCGTGCGCACCGCCGAAGCCACCGGTCCCGCGCTCACGGTCGAGGCCTTCGCGCGCACGCTCGAGGGCATGGAGTTCAGCCGCGACTACTTCGGCAGTCCGAACTACCGCTTCACGCCCGAGGACCACCTCGGCAACCGCCACGGCCGTCTCGCCCAGATCCGCAACGGACGCTGGGAATTGATCACCGACTACCTGCAATGAGCCCGCCGCGCACCATCACCGTCGCCTTCACCGGCGCTTCCGGCCTGCCTTACGGCGTGCGCCTGGTCGAATGCCTGCTGCAGGCGGGCTGCCGGGTGTGGCTGCTGTATTCGCAGGTGGCGCAGATCGTCGCCCGCCAGGAGATGGACTGGAACCTGCCGGCGCGCCCGGCCGAGGTCGAGGCCGAGCTCTCCGCGCGCTTCGGTTCCGCCCCCGGCCAACTGCGGGTGTTCGGCCGCGAGGAGTGGTTCGCGCCGCCGGCCTCCGGCTCCAATCCGCCCGACGCGATGGTGGTGTGTCCGTGCACCGTGGCCACGCTGGCCTCGATCGCCGGCGGCCTGAGCCAGAACCTCATCGAGCGCGCCGCCGACGTCGTCATCAAGGAAGGCCGCAAGCTGGTGCTGGTGCCGCGCGAGACGCCGTATTCGGCGATCCACCTCGAGAACATGCTCAAGCTCGCCCGCCTCGGGGTGTGCATCCTGCCGCCCAACCCGGGCTTCTACCATCACCCGCAGAGCGTGCAGGATCTGGTCGATTTCGTCGTCGCCCGCATCCTCGACCAGCTCGGCGTGCCGCACACGCTGATGGCGCGCTGGGGTGAAGATCGCGTGCAGGCGGTCGCGCCGCACGCCGGTGGCGACTGAGCCGCACTTCGTCGCGCCGACGCCCCCGAGCCTTCCCAGTCCAGGATCACGCCATGACCACGCTGCCCGACCGCCTGCCGCTGTTTCCCCTGAAGACGGTGCTGTTTCCCGGCGGGGTGCTGCCGCTGCGCGTGTTCGAGGCGCGCTACATGGACATGATCACGCGCTGCATGCGCGAGGACGCCGGCTTCGGCGTGTGCCTGATCGCCGCGGGCGAGGAGGTGGGCGAGACCGCAGTCCCGCATCCGGTGGGCACCGAGGCGCGCATCGAGCAGTGGGACATGGCGCAGGCCGGCGTGCTGAACCTGGTCACCCGCGGCATCCGGCGCTTCCGCATCGAGGATCACGAGGTCGAGCGTGACGGCCTGCTCGTCGCCAGCGTGCGCTGGCTCGACGAGCCGCTGCCGGTCGCCGTGCCCGAGGCACAGGGCGAGTTGCTGCCCTTGCTGCGGAGCATCGTCGAGGAACTGGGCGAGCGCCTGCCGCCGCCGCATGATTTCGACGACGCGGCCTGGGTGGGCGCGCGCTATACCGAGCTGCTGCCCATTCCGCTGCTGGCCAAGCAGAAGCTGCTCGAGCTCGACGACCCGATCAGCCGGCTGGAGATCCTGCAGAAATACCTGCGCGAGCACGGCCTGCTGCCGAATATCGCCTGAGGCCCGGCAACTGAGGCCCGTCGCGCCCCGCCGCGCTGCTCAGTGGCCGGCGAACAGATCCGGCGCGGCCAGCGTGTCGAGGATGCGCCGCACCGGCGTCGGCAGCGCCGCGTCGGCGCGGGCGGCGAGCGGCTGCCAGCACAGCGCGCCATCGTCGGCGGCGTGGAGGCGGGGCTGTCCGGCGTCCTTGTGCGGCGCGGCGGGCACCTGCAGCAGCACCGGCTGCAGTTCGAGCACGAAGTGCGTGAACGCGTGGGTCAGCGCTGCCAGTGGCTGCGCTGCGGACACGCGCACGCCGAAGCGCTCGCCCGCCCAGTGTGCGGGTTCGGCGGTGCCGTCCGGGATCTCGGGCAGCGCCAGCAGCCCACCCCAGATGCCGGCGGGTGGACGGCGTTCGAGCAGCACCGCGCCATCGCGCAGAATCACCGCGTAACGCGCGCTGCGCCGCGGGACGGTCTTGCGCGGGCGGGGCGTGGGGAGCTCGGCGACGCGGCCGTCGCGATGGGCGACGCAGTCGGTGGCGAAGGGGCAGCGCACGCAGGCCGGCCGGCTGCGCGTGCACAGCGTGGCGCCGAGGTCCATCTGCGCCTGGATGTAGCGTCCGACGTCCTGCGCCGGAAGCAGCGACTCGGCCAGAGTCCACAGGCGGTTTTCCACTGCCTTCTCGCCCGCAAAGCCGTCGACGCCGAAGATCCGGCACAGCACGCGCTTGACGTTGCCATCGAGGATAGCCGCGCGCTCGCCGTAGGCGAAGGCGGCGATCGCGGCCGCGGTCGAGCGGCCGATGCCGGGCAATTCGGCGATCCCGGCGGCCGTGGCGGGAAAGCGGCCGCCGTGCTCGGCCATGATCACCCGGGCCGCGCGGTGCAGGTTGCGCGCCCGCGCGTAGTAACCGAGCCCGCTCCACAGCGCCATCACGTCCTCGACCGGCGCCGCCGCGAGCGCGCCGACATCCCGAAAACGTTCGCGGAAGCGCAGGTAGTAGGGGATCACGGTGTCGACCTGGGTCTGCTGCAGCATGATCTCCGACAGCCAGATCGGGTAGGGATCGGTGCCGCCCTGCCAGGGCAGGTCGTGACGGCCGTGCTCGCGCTGCCAGGCGATCAGGCGGCTGGCGAAGTCGTTCATGTCGCGGTTTTTCCTGTGGTTTTTGCATGCATCAAGGCGTTCGCGCTCGACGCTGGTGGCGGCTGCAGGGATAATCCCGGCTTCGATTGCACTGCAACAGAGCGCGGATTCACCGCGACGGCCCATCCCATGACCCAACAGACCCTTGCGGGCGAGGACTTCTCGCGCCGCTTCCGTAATTCGCTCGGCATGTTCGCTACCGGCAT
>JAGOEI010000293.1 GCA_017997795.1 Thauera sp.
TATCTGCGCAAGGCCGTGCCGGCCGATCCGTGGGGCAACGCGTATCGCTACCGCCACCCCGGCGAGCATGGCGAATACGACATCTTTTCCTACGGCGCGGATGGTCAGCCCGGCGGGGATGCCACCAGCGCCGACATCACCAACTGGTGACATGAGTCGCACATGCGCTATCGCGTGAAAGCAGTCGGGGCCGACGCGCGTGTCGTCGACACCGAACTCGACGCGCCCTCGGAGGCCGAGGCGCGCGCGCTTGCTGCCGGGCGCGGGCTGGTCGTGCTGTCGCTGGTGCGCGCGGGTCGGGCCGGCGGGCGTGCACGCTTTCCGCTGCTGCTGTTCAATCAGGAACTGCTCGCCCTGCTGCGCGCCGGCATCCCGCTCGCCGAGGCGGTCACCGCCCTGTCCGAGAAGGAGACGCGCGCACCGGTGCGCAGCGTGCTGTCCGACATCGTCGCCGCCCTGCGCGAGGGCCAGCCGCTGTCGCGTGCGCTGGAACGTGCGCCGCAGGCCTTCCCCGACCTCTACGTCGCCATGATCCGTGCCGCCGAGCGCACCAGCGACCTCGAGCGCGCGCTCGAGCGCTACGTCGCCTACCAGCAGCAGGTCGACACGCTGCGCGACAAGCTGGTCAGCGCCGCGATCTACCCGGCGCTGCTGGTCGGCGTTGGCGGGCTGGTGGTGATGTTCCTGCTCGGCTACGTGGTGCCACGCTTCTCCCACATCTATGAAGACGTCGGCAGCGACCTGCCCTGGCTGTCGCAAGTGCTGCTCGACTGGGGGCGGCTGGTCGAGGCCCACGCGCTGGCGATGGGCGGCGTGCTGCTGGCGCTGATCGCCGCGCTGGTGCTGGCCGCGCGCAGCGAGGCGGTGTGGGCGGCGGTGGGCCGTCAGGCCTGGCGCACGCCCGGCATCGGCGAGCGCCTGCGCGCCTTCGAGCTCGCGCGCTTCTATCGCACGCTGGGCATGCTGCTGTCGGGCGGCATCCCCGCGGTGGGCGCGCTGCGCATGGTGTCGGGTCTGCTGTCGCCGACGCTGCGTTCCAGCCTGCAACTGGCGATCGAGCGCGTGCGCGAGGGCCAGCCCTTCACCGCCACGCTCGCCGCCTGCGGACTGGCGACGCCGGTCGCGCAGCGCATGCTGGCAGTAGGCGAGCGCGCCGGCAATCTCGGCGAAATGCTCACCCGTTCGGCGGAATTCCACGAAGAAGACACCGCGCGCGAGATCGAATGGCTCACCCGCCTGTTCGGCCCGGTGCTGATGCTGGTGATCGGCGGCGCGATCGGCCTGATCGTGGTGCTGATGTACCTGCCCATCTTCCAGCTTGCGGAGAGCATCGGATGAGCGTCACGCCCGATATCCGTCATGAGCCCTCGCTCGCCTCGGCCACCAGCGCGCCAGAGCAGGCGTTGACGACACACGCGCTTGCCGGCGCGCTGCCGCAGGCCGGCGCGGGCGCGCTGCGGGCGCGACCATTCTCCGTAGCCGAGCTCGCCGCCGCGCGCACCGCCGGCAGCCGCCTGCTCGACGCCCTGGCCGAGCGCGTGCCCGACGCAGCCGAGCGTCTCGCCCGTATCGCCGCTACCTGCGGCCTGCCGGTGCTCGGCCACGCCACGCTGATGGCGCGCGCGCCCGATTTTTCCGCGGTCGGCTTCGAGACTGCGGTGCGCCACGACTGCGTCGCCCTGCGCGACGAGGCTGGTGGCCTGGTGCTGGTGCTCGCCAACCCCTTCGACAACGATCTGCTCGACGGCCTGGCCGCGCGCCTGATCGAGCCCTTCGAGCTGGCGATCGCCGACCGCGACGACCTCTCCGCCTGTCTCGCCCGCCATGAGGATCAGGTGCGCCGCGCCGCCGGCCTGGACGAAGAACGCCAGGGCACGGGCGGCGGGGGCGACGTCGAGGACCTGTCGCTGCAGCGCATCACCGCCGGCGCCAGCCCGGTGGTCAAGCTGGTCAACTCCACGCTGTACGACGCGCTCAAGCAGGGCGCGAGCGACATCCACCTCGAATCGCAACCCGGCGGCCTGGTCATCAAGTACCGCATCGACGGCGTGCTGTCGCGCGTCGGCACGGTGTCGGCGGCGGACCTGGCCGAGCAGGCGATCTCGCGCCTGAAGGTGATGGCCGAGCTCGACATCGCCGAGCGCCGCGTGCCGCAGGACGGCCGCTTCAAGGCTCAGGCGGGCGGGCGCGAGATCGACTTCCGCGTCTCCATCATGCCCAGCATCCACGGTGAGGACGCGGTGCTGCGCGTGCTCGACAAGGAACACCTGAGCCGCGAGATGAGCGGCCTGAGCCTGGAAGTGCTCGGCTTCGATGGCGAGTCGCGCCGCGTGCTGCGCCGGCTCGCCAACGAGCCCTACGGCATGCTGCTCGTAACCGGCCCCACCGGCAGCGGCAAGACCACCACGCTGTACGCGGTGCTGGGCGAGACCAACCGCGGCACCGACAAGGTCATCACCATCGAGGACCCGGTGGAATACCAGCTCGCCGGCGTGCTGCAGATCCCGGTGAACGAGAAGAAGGGCCTCACCTTCGCGCGCGGCCTGCGCTCCATCCTGCGCCACGACCCCGACCGCATCATGGTCGGCGAGATCCGCGACGGCGAGACCGCCGAGATCGCCATCCAGGCCGCGCTCACCGGCCACCTGGTCTACACCACGGTGCATGCGAACAACGTGTTCGACGTCATCGGCCGCTTCATGCACATGGGCATCGACCCCTACAACCTCGTCGCCGCCTTGAACGGCGTCGTCGCCCAGCGTCTGGTGCGCATCAACTGCCCGCACTGCAGCGAGGACGTGGCGCCCGACCCCGCGCTGGTGGCCGATTCCGATCTCGGCGACGTGTCTGGGTTTCGCTTCCGTGCCGGACACGGCTGCGGCCACTGCCGCGGTTCGGGCTACCGCGGCCGACGCGCGGTGGCCGAGGTGCTGCTGCTCGATGATGAGGTGCGCGAGCTGATCCTGGCCCGCGCCCCGGCGCGCGCCGTGCGCGAGGCGGCGAGCCGGCGCGGCTTCCGTAACC
>JAGOEI010000294.1 GCA_017997795.1 Thauera sp.
GCACGCAGACCCACCGGACACCCGCCTCGCTTCACCCCTCAGCACCGCACCGCCTTCCGTGAAAACCGCTGCAGCGCTGAAGAGGGCCGAATTATAGACACCCCAGAATCAACGTCAAGAAAAATAACAGATGAAAATTGTTATGGATGGATATGGAGTGCAGCTCGCCCTGCAATGGCAGCCACGACACCACCTCCGCAGAGGCCAACGATCGACGCCGACCAATCAGATGCGCGTGAAGCAGCAGACAGAAGCCCGGCCCCACCATTCACGAATGGGTAAGCTGCAGCCCCCGCTAAAGGCGTGGTGAGCGAACCCGACTTATTGCACCTGGTAGGCGACCAGTTTGTAGCGCCCCTCATGCACCAACGTCTCCAGAGGACGCAACTTGATCACGGCGCCGGGCCCACGCAGAAACAATGGCTCGGCCAGATCCGGCGTGTTCTCCATGGTCAGAAGCCGGATCACCCCGCCCTTTTCGGGTGCGTCGCACAGCACTCCCTCCACCGCGAACTGACCGTCATCGATCACGGCAATGGATGGCTTCCACGCGATCAACTCGATGCCCAATTCGGCATGGCTGGGCCCCATCCGCAGGCGCCGGACGATGCCAAGTTGCCAGCCCTCTCCATCGACAAAGTGGACCCCCAGGAGCTCACCGATATCAGGCCAGGCACGAGTGGGGTCACTGTTGGCGAGGATATGAAGTCCGCTGCGGCTGAAATCGAGCACCCGCCATGAACGCGGCGCGGGCAGCGGCTCACCTCGCAGAACAGCGAGACAGGCCGGAAAGCCCCGAGCAACCATCACGCCAGCGTCCTGAGGAAACCGCCGTCGATTCCGAACAGGCGGATGCATCGACCACTGAGATCGCAGGTACTTGAGCGCTGGACGCAATTCGTCCGACGGCAGGGCACCGAGCGCCTTGGGAACACGCCCAGCCTCCAGATGCACCTCGAAATTGGCCAGCAGTTCGTCTGCCGCCCAAGGCGCGAAATACCACTCACCCTGGTCGCGCTCGCTCGCCCGCCGAACCGGGATCGATCCGCGGCTTGGATAAACGGCGTACTGCGGCGCATGCCCGGCCTTGCGGGTCAGTTCGAGAAACGGGAGGCTCAGATCGATCAGATGAACGAGGGCGATAGCCATATTGAGCTCTGCCTGATCGAGGTTTGCGCTGTAGTAAGCCACCGCGCGCAGGTATTCGCGCCCGATTCCGGGCCGGTCGCCACCGATCACGCTGTCGCTGAACTCTGCGGAGTTCGCGAAAAGCTGGCTGATCCGCGCCCACAGGGTCTCGTCCGGACTGAAGCGGTCACAGGCCGACCACTTGAGCGCTTCAACCACACTGACTGCCAGCCGGTGCCGAACAGGCTCCGGACCTGCCGTGCTCTGCGATGGCGACAGACACCAGTAAGCATCACAAACCGCGTGAGAGGCGTCTCGGGCGCCCGCCAGCCACCTAGCCCACCAGGCCGCATCATGCGCAACGACCTCCCCGACCAATCGTTTGCGGATGGGCGCGGACGCCTGTATTGCGAACTGCAGGGCGTCGTCGAAACCAATAACGATTTGCAGTCCCGCAGCCTCGGCCTTGGGGCTACCGGGCTTGTAGATTGCACGCAAGGTCGCGATCGCCGCCTCGAGCCCGACGACCGCATCCCCTCCCCCTGCCAGTACGCCTGCAGGGGTAAAGTCGAGTGTCCTCGCGGCATTTTCCACTATCGGTTCTCCACAGCCGGCGTTAGACCCGACGGGGCTGGACTTGTACGAGGCGATTTGAAGTTTGTAACGTCTTGCAAGATTTTGCACCGAAGGCCCGCGAAATGTCCACAGCATACCGGCGTCATTCTGTCGGCCGCCTTGGTTGCACTCCCCTGGCAACGCGCCTGGCAGGCAGTGGTCAAAGAATCCCCTCGGCAGCACTGTAGAATCGCATCTTTTGCCGGAACGCATCATGCGCCAGTACCTCGACCTCATGAGCCATGTGCTCGAACACGGCGACCGCAAGACCGATCGCACCGGGACCGGCACACTGTCGGTGTTCGGTTGGCAGATGCGCTTTCGCCTGCAGGACGGTTTCCCGCTGCTGACGACCAAGAAGCTGCACACGCGCTCGATCATCCACGAACTGCTGTGGTTCCTGCAGGGCGACACGAACATTCGCTACCTGAAGGAAAACGGCGTGTCGATCTGGAATGAATGGGCGGACGAGAATGGCGATCTGGGTCCGGTCTACGGAAAACAGTGGCGGCACTGGCAGACGGCCGATGGACGCGGCGTCGACCAGATCACGCGCCTGATTGAAGGCATCAAACGCAACCCCGACTCCCGGCGCCACCTTGTGACAGCCTGGAACCCCGGCGAGGTGGAGAACATGGCGCTTCCGCCCTGCCACGCACTGTTCCAGTTCTACGTCGCAAATGGGCGCCTGTCCTGCCAGCTCTACCAGCGCAGCGCGGACATCTTCCTCGGCGTGCCCTTCAATATCGCTTCTTATGCGCTGCTGACGCACATGGTCGCGCAAGCTTGCGAGCTCGAGCCGGGTGATTTCATATGGACCGGTGGCGACTGCCATCTCTACCTCAATCACCTCGAGCAGGCACGCGAGCAATTGAGTCGCGAGCCGCGTCCGCTGCCGCAACTTCGCATCAACCCGGCGGTCAAGGATGTGTTCGCCTTCCGCTTCGAGGACTTCGCGCTGGAAGGCTACGACCCGCACCCCCACATCAAGGCACCTGTCGCCGTATGAACAAGAATCCCGAGATCGTCATCGTCGCCGCCCTCGCCCGCAATGGCGTGATCGGTCGCGACAACGGCCTGCCCTGGCGGCTGAAGGCCGACCTGCAGCATTTCCGCGCCCTGACCATGGGACATCCCATCCTGATGGGGCGCAACACCTGGCACTCGCTCGGCCGGCCACTACCCGGGCGGCGCAACATGGTGATCACGCGCGACCCCGCGTTCCGTGCCGACGGCGCCGAGGTATTCGACAGCCCCGACGCGGCGATCGCGGCGGCAGC
>JAGOEI010000295.1 GCA_017997795.1 Thauera sp.
AAGCTGAATCCCCCGCCGCCACTGCCGCCACCGATGCCGAATCCCACCTGTGCGCCGGGCTGGACCACCGAATAGCTGCCGACCGCGAGCTTCATGCGGATCGTCGCGCTCGCGCCGGTGCCGCGCGCCGCGCGCTCGATGCGTTCGGCGTTACCCACGGCGTCGCCGGGCAAACCACCGGGCGTGTAGCTCCTGATCACCGTGATGCCTTCGCTGCGCAGGCGCTCGGCCCAGGCGTCCTCGCACAGCCGGCGCAGGCTGTCGTCACCCGTCTCGCAGGCAACGAACACGCGGGCGCCGGCGGCGAGACCGTCATGGAAGCTTCTGTCGATCCACTGGCTGTCCATTCGCGCGGTGGCGCAGCCTGACAGCATGGCCAGGCAGGCGAGTGGCGGCAGAAAAAGGAGTGCGATTCGGCTCGGGTACATGCTTGCCTCCCGCGGCTGTTGCTTGTCGGTCAGTCCGCACGATTCTAGCGGGCAGAGGGAAGGCGGGAGCGAAATCCTGTTTTCGCTGGCTGCGCATGAGCGGGGGTAGCAAAGCAAAAAAGCCAACCCGGGGGTTGGCTTTTTTGCTCGTCTGGCTCCTCGACCTGGGCTCGAACCAGGGACCTACGGATTAACAGTCCGGCGCTCTACCGACTGAGCTATCGAGGAATTACTCTTTTTGCAGCTTCGCTACGAAGCACCCGCTGCAACTTGCTGTTCCTTGGAGAAACACCAAGTCCTGAAACTTGGCTCCCCGACCTGGGCTCGAACCAGGGACCTACGGATTAACAGTCCGGCGCTCTACCGACTGAGCTATCGGGGAACAGAGGCGCGCATTCTAGGCAGGCAGCGCGCTTGCGTCAAGGCGAAGGCGGCAATTTTTTCGGGAAAGCTGCCTGCGCCTCGACGCGGGAAGGGCTTCAGCCCTTGACCACCTGCGCGATCGCCTTGGCGACGTAGCCGATGTTCTTCGAGTTGAGCGCGGCCAGGCAGATGCGGCCGGTCGACACGGCGTAGATGCCGAAATCCGACTTCAGCTTCTCGACCTGGGCGGCGGTCAGGCCGGTGTAGGAGAACATGCCGCGCTGCTTGATCACGAAGGAGAAGTCCTGCGCCACGCCTTCGGCCTTCAACTGCTCGACCAGGCTGGTGCGCATGGCGCGGATGCGCTCGCGCATGCCGCCGAGCTCGTCTTCCCACATCTGGCGCAGCTCGGGCGAGGACAGCACCGCGGCGACGATGGCGCCGCCGTGGATCGGCGGGTTGGAGTAGTTGGTGCGGATCACGCGCTTGACCTGCGACAGCACGCGGCCGGCTTCTTCCTTGCTGGCGGTGACGATCGACAGCGCGCCGACGCGCTCGCCGTAGAGCGAGAAGCTCTTCGAGAACGAGCTCGACACGAAGAACTGCAGGCCGCTGGCCGAGAAGGCGCGCACGGCCACGGCGTCGGGCTCGATGCCGTCGGCGAAGCCCTGGTAGGCCATGTCGAGGAAGGGGATGAGGCCGCGCTCACGGCACACGGCGACCACGTCGTCCCACTGCGCGTCCGACAGGTCGGCGCCGGTGGGGTTGTGGCAGCAGGCGTGCAGCACGATGATCGAGCCGGGCTGCAGGCTGTCGAGCTTGGCCTTCATGCCGGCGAAGTTCACGCCGCGGGTGGCGGCGTCGTAGTAGGGGTAGTTCTCGACCGGGAAGCCGGCGGACTCGAACAGCGCGCGGTGGTTTTCCCAGCTCGGGTCGGAGATGTATACGGTGGCGCCGGGCAGCAGGCGCTTGAGGTAGTCGGCGCCGACCTTGAGCGCGCCGGTGCCGCCGAGGGCCTCGATGGTGACGGTCTGGCCGCTGGTGGCGAGCTGCGAGTCCTTGCCGAAGAGCAGGCCCTGCACCGCGTTGTTGTAGGCGGCGGGGCCTTCGATCGGCTGGTAGCCGCGCGGCGGCATGGCTTCGAGGCGGGCCTTCTCGGCGGTGCGCACGGCGGCGAGCAGCGGGATCTTGCCGTTGTCGTCGTAGTACACGCCGACGCCGAGGTTGACCTTCTCGGCGCGGGTGTCGGCGGCGAAGGCCTCGTTCAGGCCAAGGATCGGGTCACGGGGCGCCATCTCGACGGCGGCGAAGATCGAAGCGGACATGAGGACTCCAGTTGTTCCGGTAGGGCAGCAAGAATGACGCGTGGCGGGAACGGACTTGCGCCGTGCCTTGTCACGCGATTTGGGAAATAATCGGCGTTTTCGTCCGGTCTCGCCATGCGGCGATGCACCGGAATGGAGCGGGAATTTTAGCATGACGAGTCAAGGCAATAGCGCCGGAAACGATGCACCGCAGCAAGGCGGCGCGGTGCTCACTTTCGAAGGCAGCCCCTTCCGCCTGCACCAGCCCTTTCCGCCCGCCGGCGACCAGCCCGAGGCCATCCGCCTGCTGTGCGAAGGGGTCGAGGACGGCCTGATGTACCAGACCCTGCTCGGCGTGACCGGCTCGGGCAAGACCTACACCATGGCCAACGTGATCGCCCGCATGGGCCGCCCGGCGCTGGTGCTGGCGCCCAACAAGACGCTGGCGGCGCAGCTCTACGCCGAGTTCAAGGAGTTCCTGCCCGAGAACGCGGTCGAGTACTTCGTCAGCTACTACGACTACTACCAGCCCGAGGCCTACGTGCCCTCGCGCGACCTGTTCATCGAGAAGGACTCGTCGATCAACGAGCACATCGAGCAGATGCGGCTGTCGGCGACGAAGAGCCTGATGGAGCGCCGCGACGTGGTGATCGTGGCCACGGTGTCGTGCATCTACGGCATCGGCGACCCGGTCGACTACCACGCCATGATCCTGCACCTGCGCGAGGGCGAGCGCCTGGCGCACCGCGACCTCATCCAGCGCCTGGTGGCGATGCAGTACACCCGCGCCGACATCGACTTCCGCCGCGGCACCTTCCGCGTGCGCGGCGACGTGATCGACGTCTTCCCGGCCGAGAACGCCGAGCTCGCGGTGCGCATCGAGATGTTCGACGACGAGATCGAGCACCTGACCCTGTTCGA
>JAGOEI010000296.1 GCA_017997795.1 Thauera sp.
TGGTGGTGATGGGCGGAATCGAACCGCCGACCTATGGGTTATGAATCCATCGCTCTAACCGTCTGAGCTACATCACCAACAGAGCGCGCGAATATAGCGGGTATGTTCCGTTCGCGTCAATAGCCTCTTCGCTGGCGAGTTGGCTGCGCGCTGAGCTTGGGCGGCCCTCGTGGGCGCGGGCTTGCCCGCAAAATGAGGCCATGGCGCTGCTCGTTCGCGGGCAAGCCCGCACCCACGAGGCTGCACGGGACGGGCGGCGAGTGCTCGCAGCGACGCGGCTTTGCGCCGGTGGAGCGCTTGATTTATAAGGCTTTTGCATTGACATGCGCGGGGCGATCGGGGATCATCCGACGCCTGTTCCCTACCGTTTCCGGATCTGTCCGGCTCGCCCTTGCGCCCGCATTCTCTTTCCGTTCTGGTGGCCAGCGTGCTTGGCCTGGCGTCTTCGCTGGCGATCGCCGCGCTGCCGCGGCCGATTCCCGATGATGCGGTGAAGGCGAAGATGCGTTTTTCGCCCGCTGGCGTGGTGCAGGTGAAGGGCGAGGCGCTTCGCCTGAGCCCCGGCGCGCAGATCCGCGATACGTCCAATCGCATCGTCCTGCCCTCCCACATCAGCGGCGATTACACGGTGCGCATGCTGCTCGACAAGGGCGGCCAGGTGCATCGGGTGTGGATCCTCACCCCCGAAGAGGCGGCGATGCCCGAGCCCAAGCGCTGATGGGCGCCGCGCTGCCTGCCCGACCCGCCGCAAGGCTCAGCCGGAATTTCCTTTCAAGATGAAGAAACTCTACATCCGCACCTTCGGGTGCCAGATGAACGAGTACGACTCCGACAAGATGGCGGACGTGCTCGGTGCCCACGAAGAACTGGTCAAGACCGACAACCCCGAAGAGGCCGACGTGATCCTCTTCAACACTTGTTCGGTGCGCGAGAAGGCGCAGGAGCGCGTGTTCCACGACCTCGGCCGGGTGCGCCTGCTCAAGCAGCAGAAGCCCGGGCTGATCATCGGCGTGGGCGGCTGCGTGGCCAGCCAGGAGGGCGAGGCGATCGTCAAGCGCGCGCCCTATGTGGACGTGGTGTTCGGCCCGCAGACCCTGCATCGGCTGCCCAGCCTGATCGAGGCGCGCAAGCAGACCGGGCGCTCGCAGGTGGATATCTCCTTCCCCGAGATCGAGAAGTTCGACGCGATGCCGCCGGCGCGGGTCGAGGGCGCGAGCGCGTTCGTGTCGATCATGGAAGGCTGCTCGAAGTACTGCACCTTCTGCGTCGTGCCCTACACGCGTGGCGAAGAGGTATCGCGCCCGCTCGAGGACGTGCTCGCCGAGGTGGCCGGCCTGGCCGCGCAGGGCGTCAAGGAAGTGACGCTCTTGGGCCAGAACGTGAACGCCTGGCGCGGCGAGCTGGTGCGCGAGGATGGCGAGCAGGGCGACTTTGCCTTCCTGCTCGAATGCGTGGCCGAGATCCCCGGCATCGAGCGCATCCGCTACACCACCTCGCACCCGCGCGAGATGACGCAGCGCCTGATCGACTGCTACGCGAAGATCCCCAAGCTGGTGTCGCAGCTCCACCTGCCGGTGCAGTCGGGCTCGGACCGCGTGCTGGCGGCGATGAAGCGCGGCTACTCGGTGCTGGAGTTCAAGTCCGTCGTGCGCAAGCTGCGCGCGGCGCGGCCGGATCTGGCGCTGACCTCGGACTTCATCGTCGGCTTCCCGGGCGAGACCGAAGACGACTTCGAGAAGACCATGAAGCTGATCGAGGACATTGGCTTCGACGGCTCCTTCAGCTTCGTCTACAGCGCACGCCCCGGCACGCCGGCGGCCGACCTGGAAGACCCGGTGCCGCAGGAAACCAAGCTCGCCTGGCTCGCCCGCCTGCAGAAGCGCATCGACGCGCAGTACCAGGCCAACAGCGAGGCCATGGTCGGCACGGTGCAGCGCATCCTGGTGGAAGGCACGGCGAAGAAGAATGCGGACGCCGAGATGATGGGCCGCAGCGACAATAACCGCGTGGTCAACTTCCCCTCCGATTCGCCCAACCGCGACCGCCTCGTCGGCCAGTTCGTGGAGGTGCGCATCACCGCCGCCCTGCCGCACAGCCTGCGCGGCGAAATCCTCACCCGGGAATCCTGAATGGCGAAAACCCTGGAAGTCTTCTTCGAGCCGGTGGACAACCCGCGGCTCGCCCGCCTGTGCGGCGTGCTCGACGAGAACCTGCGCCAGATCGAGAACGCCTTCGACATCACCGTGAGCCGGCGCGGCGAACATTTCACGCTCACCGGCCACCCGACGCAGGTGCTGCGCGGCGAGATGGCGCTCAAGCACTTCTACGCGCGCGCCGACAAGGACCTGTCGCTCGACGACGTGCAACTCGGGCTGATCGAGATCGGCAGCCGCGGCAGCAATGCCGACCCGGCCCAGCCCGCGCCGGTGCTGATGACCCGGCGCAGCGAGTTGCACGGCCGCACGCCGCGCCAGGTGGATTACCTGCGCAACATCCAGGAATTCGACATCACCTTCGGCATCGGCCCGGCCGGCACGGGCAAGACCTACCTCGCGGTGGCGAGCGCAGTCGACGCCTTCGAGCGCGACCTGGTCGAGCGCATCATCCTCACCCGCCCGGCGGTCGAGGCCGGCGAGCGCCTGGGTTTCCTGCCCGGCGACCTCGCGCAGAAGGTCGACCCCTACCTGCGCCCGCTGTACGACGCGCTCTACGACCTGATGGGCTTCGATCGCGTGGGCAAGCTCTTCGAGCGCAGCCTGATCGAGATCGCGCCGCTCGCCTTCATGCGCGGACGCACGCTCAACAACGCCTTCATCATCCTCGACGAGGCGCAGAACACCACGCCCGAGCAGATGAAGATGTTCCTCACCCGCATCGGCTTCGGCGCCAAGGCGGTGGTCACCGGCGACCTCACTCAGGTCGACCTGGCGCGCGGGCAGCGCAGCGGCCTGAAGGAGGCGCGTGCGGTGCTGGCGGGGGTGCGCGGCATCGCCTTCACCGA
>JAGOEI010000297.1 GCA_017997795.1 Thauera sp.
GCGCGTCGGCCGCTTTCATCACCGCCGGCTGTGGATGGGCAACCGCAACCCCTTGCAGCGCCTGAAGAGTTACATCGCCAAGCGCCGGCTGGCCAAGCTCGACGCCCAGCGCTGATCGATCGGCTGCCTTCGGGGCACACGCTGCTGGGCTAGAATGCCGCAGGGATTCGCGCTGGTGGCGGGGAGGAGTGATGAAAGTTTTTCAGGCGCAGGGGCGCCGCGGTTTCTTCAATGCGGTGGTCCGTGCGCTCGCCTGCCTTGGCGCCGGTCTGCTCATCGGCTCTGCGGCCCAGGCGGACGAGGCCGGTCTGGCGCTCGCCCAGCGTGTGTATGACCGCGCGGATGGCAAGGACGCGAGCTCGGTGGTGACGATGTCCCTGATTGCCGAGGGGCGCGAGGCGCGGGAGCGCAGCATGGTGCTGTACCGCGCGAGCGCCACGGACGGCGAGGTGTCGACGCTGATCCGCTTTACCGGCCCCGCCGACATCGCCGGCACCGGGCTGCTGACGCTGGATGAGGCTGACGGTGAGTCGAACCAGTGGATCTATCTGCCTGCGATGCAGCGCGTGCGCCGGGTCGACTCCAACCGCAAGGGCGGGCGTTTCGTCAATTCCGACTACTATTTCGAGGACTTGCGCGACCGCAAGCCGACGATGGATACGCACCGTGTGATCGGTCAGGAGACCATCGCCGGCGTGGCCTGCGACGTGCTGGAGAGTGTGCCGGTGGAGGCGGGCAATTCGGTGTATCTGCGCCGGGTGAGCTGGATTGACCCGGCGAGCCTGCTGCCGCTGCGGGTCGATTTCTTCGAGAAGGACGCCGAACAACCGTCCAAGCGCCTGGAGGTCGTCGTCCGCGACCAGGTGCAGGGCTATTGGACGGTGATGGACAGCACGATGAGCGACCTGCGCAGCGGACATCGCACGCGGCTGGTGGTGGAGCGCATCGCTTACGATCGCGGCTTGCCGACGCGGCTGTTCAGCTCGAAGGCGCTCGAGGACGAGCGCGGCGAGAAGGAATTCCGGCCGTGAGCGCGGGCTGCCCTGAGGGCCGGCTGGCGGCCCCGGCATCGCAGATGAAGGCAAGGAAGGGGCAGGAAATGCAGGGTGAACACACGGGCCGGCTGCTGAGCAGCATGACTGCGCTCGCCAGCGGATTGCTGCTGGCGACGGGCGCACTCGCGGAAGACGGGGGCCTTGGGCTCAAGGTCGATAGCCTGCGGGTGGAAGTCGGCGGCTTCACCGATCACCCCCGAGCCTCGGGGGATGCTTTTGCGAGCATGGCGGTCAGCGCCGGCGGCGGCGAGGGTGACTGGAGCTACGCGCTGGGTGCACGGCTCGATGCCTTGTCGCAGTTTGGCAGTGCGGATTTCACCCGCGTGCGGGCCGATTACACCGAGAACTACCTGCGCTGGCGGGGTGAAGACCTGCGGCTGACGCTCGGCACACAGAACGTGATGTGGGGCCGGGTCGACGAGATCTCCCCGATCGATCGCATGAGCCGTGTCGACCTGTCGCGCGCGATGTTGGACGAGTTGCCCGATCGCCGCCGTGCGGTGCCGGCGGTGCGTGCGGAATATTTCGGCGAGGATTTCAAGCTCGACGCGGTGTGGCTGCCCGTGTTTGACGAGGCGGTGATGCCGCATGGGGACAGCGTGTGGCACCCGGTGGATACCGTGAAGGGTCGCCTGCTCGGCTTCGGGACGCTGCCCGGGCTTGCGGGCGTGAAGGTGCGCGAGGCCGATGAGGATGGCAGCGGTGGCGGCGGTCTGCGCCTGACGGCCGGTGGCGATGGCCTGGATTACGGTGTCAGCGTGCAGCGCGTGCGCCAGTCGCAGCCGTACTACCGCGTGTCGCCGGGCGTGCTGACGGCGATCCACCCTTACGACACGGTAATCGGTGCCGAGATCGAGGCCGAGCGCCTCGGTGCCACGTGGCGCATGGAACTCGCGTGGCGCAGCGACGTACCGCTGACCACTCCCGGGTTCCAGTACCGCACCGACCCCGGTGTCGATCTGGTGGTGGGGGCGGAGTTCTTCCCTGGCGACGGCGAGACGCGTGTCACGCTCCAGCTCGCCGGCCACCGCACGCTGACGGACGTGTCGGTGCTCGACCGCACCGAGTTCTACGTCATGACCGGCGAGATCGAGCACCCCTTTGCCCACGGACGCTGGCGCGCCGACCTGCGCTTCATGGCCGGGCTGGGCGAGCGCGACGTGTACCTGAACCCGCGGCTCACCTACACCGGCATCGATCAGCACGAACTCTTCGTCGCCGCCCATGTGTTCAGTGGTTCGGAGCAGACGCTCGGTGGCTACTATTCGCGCAACGACTCGGTGATGGTCGGCTGGCAGGCGAAGTTCTGATGAGGGGAGTCGGCGTGACGGCCGTGTGGCGATGCTGAAAGACGGACTCCACGCGCTGCTGCTGCGGCTGATGCAGCCGCGCCTGATGCGCTGGCGCCAGGCGCTGGCGATCATCGTCGTCGTGCAGGCGATCGGCGCGGCGCTGGTGCTGCTGCGGCTCGACCTCAACAACGCGCCCGAGCTTTACTTCCCCCACGACGCACCGGCGACGGTGCTCGAGCGCGAGCTGCGCACCGAATTCCCCAATGACGAGATCCTGATCGGGCTCTTTGCTGGCGAGGGCCTGTACAGCGCAGCGACGCTCGCCGCGCTCGATCGCGTGAGCGCGCGCATGGAGGGTCACCCTGACGTTGACCGCGTGTTCGCGCTGACCCGCGTCGATCACATCTCCGGCACGGCCGATGGCTTCGTGGTCGAGCCGCTGATCGATGCCGAGGCGCTGGACGAAGGCAGCAAGGATGGGGCCGATGGCGAGGGCGAGCGCCTGGCGCGCGTGCTCGGCGACCGCTTCATGCCGGGCTGGCTGGCGTCCACGGACGGCAAGGCGATGGCGCTGGTCGTGCGGACGCACAAACTGGGCGAGAGTCGCCAGCGCCAGTCGATCGAGACCGAGTTCTACGCAGCGGTCGAAGCTG
>JAGOEI010000075.1:0-8927 GCA_017997795.1 Thauera sp.
GCCTGGAACCGACCTATGGCGTGATCGTGTACCAGGAACAGGTGATGCAGATCAGCCAGATCATCGGCGGCTACACGCTTGGCGGCGCCGACATGCTGCGCCGCGCGATGGGCAAGAAGAAGGCCGACGAGATGGCCAAGCACCGCGCCACCATCGCCGAGGGCGCGAAGCACAAGGGCTACGACCCGGCGCTGGCCGAGCAGCTCTTCGACCTGATGACCAAGTTCGCGGAGTACGGCTTCAACAAGTCGCACACTGCCGCCTACGCGGTGGTCACCTACCACACCGCCTGGTTGAAGGCGCACCACTGCGCGGCCTTCATGGCGGCGACCCTGTCGTCCGACCTGGACAACACCGACACGGTCAAGATCTTCTTCGAGGACACGGTCGCCAACGGCATCAAGGTGCTGCCGCCGGATGTGAACACCTCTGACTACCGCTTCGTGCCGGTGGATCGCAAGACGATCCGCTACGGCCTGGGCGCGGTGAAGGGCGTGGGCGAGCCGGCGGTGCGCGCGATCCTCGCCGCGCATGCGAAGGGCGGAGACTTCCGCGACCTGTTCGACTTCTGCGAGCGCGTCGACCGGCGCATGGTGAACCGGCGTGTGATCGAGGCGTTGATCCGCGCCGGCGCGATGGACGCGCTGGCGGGCCACAAGGGCCTGGACCGCTCGCAACTGATGGCGACCGTGGCGCTGGCGATGGACGCGGCCGAGCAGGCGGCGGCCAACGCGATGCAGGGCGGGCTCTTCGACCTGATGCCCGAGGCTGCGGGCGCGGCGCCCGAGTTTGCGAAGATCCGCCCGTGGACCGAGCGCGAGCGCCTCAAGGAAGAAAAGCTCGCGATCGGCTTCTTCCTCTCCGGTCATCCGTTCAACACCTTCAAGGCCGAGGTGCGCCGCTTCGTGCGCCGCACGCTGGCGCAGATTGAACCCTCGCGCGACATCACGATGCTGGCCGGCGTGGTGATGGAGCAGCGCACCAAGGTCGGCAACCGCGGCAAGATGGCCTTCGTGCAGATCGACGACGGCACCGAGCCGCGCGAGGTCACGGTGTATTCCGAGGTGCTGGACGCCAGCCGCGGCAAGATCGTCACCGACGAGGTGGTGGTGATCGAGGCTAAGGTCAGCAACGACGACTTCTCGGGCGGGCTGCGCATCATCGCCGACCGCGTGCTGACGCTGGGCGAGGCGCGTGGCCGCTTTGCGCGCGCGCTGTCCTTGCGCATCAACGGCGAGGTGGGCGCGAGCGGCGGCGCGATGGCCGCCGCCGGCAAGCTGCAGACCCTGCTCGAGCCCTTCCGCGAAGGCGGCTGCCCGGTGCGCGTGACTTACCGCAACGAAGCCGCCGAGGCCGACCTGCCGCTCGGCGACGGCTGGCGCGTGCGGCTGGACGACGCCCTGCTGGAGGGCTTGCGCGAGTGGCTGGCGCCCGAGGCGGTCGAGGTGGTCTATCCCTGAGATGCCCGCTCAGGCGTAGGAAATCTCCGGTTCCCGCCCGCCGAGGCGCTGGGCGCGGATCAGCGCCTCGGTGAGGTTGGCGGTGATGTTGTCGTCGCCGAGCTTGTCGCTGAAGCCCGAGCGGAACACGATCGACCCGGGCTGCGAGTTGAGCCCGCACAGCACCAGGTGGGCGCCGCGCTTTTGCAGGTTGCGGTGCAGGGTCTGCAGGATGTCCAGCCCGGTGGTGTCGATGTTGATCACCTTGTCCAGGTCCAGCACCATCACCTCGGGGTGGCCCGGCAGCCCGAGCAGCAGGTTCTCGAGCTTGTTGGCGGCGCCGAAGAAGAGGCTGCCCTTGAGCTTGTAGGCGACGATGCGCGGCGTGCCGTCGGCGTGCGACAAGGCCTCGACGCCGTAGAAGTCTTCCAGCGGCACGCGGTCGATGCGGGTGAGGTCGGACATCCGGTAGATGAAGAACAGGCTCGCCAGCGCCATGCCGATCTCGACCGCCAGGGTGAGGTCGAACACCACGGTGATGAAGAAGGTGCCGAGCAGGATGGTGCGGTAGTTCAGCGAATAGCGCGCGAGTTCCCTGGGCGCGAAGGCGTGCCATTCGCCCATGTTGATCGCCACGATGACCACGATTGCCGACAGCGTGGCGAGCGGGATGTGGCTGGCCGCGGGGGCGAGCGCGAGCACGATCGCCAGCAGCACGCCGGCGTGGATCATGCCGGCGATCGGGGTGCGGCCACCGGTGCGGATGTTGGTGGCGGTGCGCGCGATCGCGCCGGTGGCGGCGAAACCGCCGAACAGCGGCGCGGCGACGTTGGCGATGCCCTGCGCCATCAGCTCCTGGTTGGGGTCGTGGCGATCGTCGATCTGGCTGTCGGCGACCCGCGCCGAGAGCAGGGACTCGATCGCGCCGAGCAGCGCGATCGTGATCGCCGGCGCGATCAGCTTGCCGAGCGTGGACAGGCTCAACTCGGGCAGGCCAAAGGGCGGGATCTCCTGCGGGATGCCGCCGAAGCGGCTGCCGATGGTGTCGACCGGGAGCGCGACCAAGGCGTTGACCGCGGTCATCACGATCAGCACCGCGAGCGGGCCGGGCAGGCGACGCATCCAGGCGGTCTTCACCGCCTGGCGGTTCCACGCCACCAGGATCGCCAGCGACACCACGGCCACCGCCACCGTGGGCAGGTGCAGGGTGGGGAGCGCTTCGATCAGTGCGCCCATCTTGGCGAAGAACTCGCCCGGCAGGTCGGCGATCTGCAGGCCGAGGAAGTCCTTGATCTGCGAAATGAAGATCACCACCGCGATGCCGTTGGTGAAGCCGATCACCACCGACAGCGGGATGAAGCGGATCATGTTGCCCAGGCGCAGCGCGCCCATGGCGAACAGCAGCACGCCCGACATCATCGTGGCGATGAGCAGGTTCTGCACGCCGAGGTCGGCGACGATGGCGTAGATGATCGGGATGAAGGCGCCGGTGGGGCCGCCGATCTGCACCTTCGAGCCGCCCAGCAACGCGATCAGGAAGCCGGCGACGATCGCGGTCCAGATGCCGGCCGAGGGCGACATGCCGGATGCGATCGCGAACGCCATCGCCAGCGGCAGGGCGAGCACGCCGACGGTGATGCCGGCGGAGAGGTCGCCGACGAAGGCTGCGCGGCCGTAGCCGGGCAGGGTGTCGAAGAGCTTGGGACGAAAATTGAGTTTCATGCTGTCTCCGCTGCGGACTTGAACAGGGCAGGGCGCGAGGCCCGGGCGGCGCCGCTGCCGCCGGTAATACGGCGAGCGGCGCGGACTGCGGAGACGGTCACCCTCGGCCCGCGTGATGCAGGACGATCCAGCGTTTCGAGGGTGTGAGCGGCATGACGGCTACCCGGCGCGGGTCACTTCACCTTCATGCCCGGCAGTGCGCCGGCGTCGGGTGACAGGATGAAGAGGCCCGGCGTCTTGCCCTCGGCGTCGGAGGCGGCGAGCACCATGCCCTCGCTCATGCCGAACTTCATCTTGCGCGGCGCCAGGTTGGCGACCATCACCGTCATGCGCCCGATGAGCGTGGCCGGGTCGTAGGCCGACTTGATGCCGGCGAACACCTGGCGCGGCTTCGGGTTGCCGGCCTCGTCGGTCTCGCCGATGTCGAGTTGTAGCCGGATGAGCTTGTCGGCGCCTTCGACGTGTTCGGCGTTGACGATCTTCGCGATGCGCAGGTCGACCTTGGTGAAGTCGTCGATCGAGATGTGCGGCGAGGGCGTCTCGGCGGCCTGCGCGGCGTGCTGCTGCTTCTCGGCGTGGCGCTGCTGCGAGGAGGCCGCCTTGGCGACCGCCTCCGCCTTGACCGCCGCGGCGGCGGCCGGGGCGAGGGATTCGCGGTTGGCCTCGAGCAGGGCGTCGATCTGCTTGCGCTCGACGCGGGTCATCAGGTGGCTGTAGGCCTGGATGGCGTGGCCGGCTGGCAGCGGCGCCCAGTGCTCCTGCCAGTTCATGGGGGGAATCGCAAGGAAGGCTTCGACCTTTGCGGCGAGCGATGGCAGTACCGGTTTGAGGTAGCAGCTGAGGTCGCGGAACATCGTCAGCGCGGTGCTGCACACGACGTGCAGGCGGGCCTCCTGGCCCTCCTGCTTGGCCAGCTCCCACGGCTTGTGGTCGTTCACGTACTGGTTGGCAGTGTCGGCAAGGCGCATGATCTCGCGCAGCGCGCGGCTGTAATCGCGCTCGTCGTAGGCAAGGACGATGGTCTTGAATGCCGAGTGCCACTGCAGCTTGTAATCTAGCTCGAAGCTTGCGTCGAATCCGCCCAGCCTGCCGTCGAAGCGCTTGCCGATGAAGCCGGCGCAGCGGCTGGCGATGTTCACGAACTTGCCGACGAGGTCGGAATTGACCTTGGCGATCATGTCGTCGAGGTTGAGGTCGACGTCTTCCATGGTGCCGTTCGACTTGCCGGCGAAGTAGTAGCGCAGCCACTCGGGGTTGAGCTTCTGCGCGATGTAGGAGTGCGCGGTGATGAAGGTGCCGCGGCTCTTGCTCATCTTGGCGCCATCGACGGTCAGGAAGCCGTTGACGCACAACTGGCTGGGTGTGGCGTAGCCGGCGAACTTGAGCATCGCGGGCCAGAACAGGGCGTGGAAGTAGAGGATGTCCTTGCCGATGAAGTGCACCATCTCGGTGCCGGTCGCGGCGGCGTGGGCGGCGTCGGTGTAGTCCTCGACGGCGATCGCTTCGCCCGCGGCGGCGCGCTTTTCGGCGAGGTTGCGGAAGCTGGCGAGGTAGCCGATCGGGGCGTCCAGCCACACGTAGAAGTATTTGCCCGGCGCGCCCGGGATCTCGAAGCCGAAGTAGGGCGCGTCGCGCGAGATGTCCCAGTCGGAGAGCTTGTTCTCGCCTTCCTCGCCGAGCCATTCCTTCATCTTGTTGGCGGCTTCCATCTGCAGGCGGCGCTCGCCGGCGGCGTTGGTGCCGCGCGTCCATTCGCGCAGGAAGGCCACTGCGCGCTCGTCCGACAGGCGGAAGAAGTAATGCTCCGAGGTCTTCAACACCGGCTTGGCGCCGGACACGGCCGAGTACGGATTCTTGAGCTCGGTGGGCGCGTAGGCTGCACCGCAGGCCTCGCAGTTGTCGCCGTACTGGTCCGCCGCGCCGCACTTGGGGCACTCGCCCTTGATGAAGCGGTCGGGGAGGAACATCTCCTTGACCGGGTCGTAGTACTGCTCGATCGAGCGCGTGTCGATGAGGCCGCCACTTTTCAACTTGCCGTAGATGTCTTCGGCGTAGAAGCGGTTTTCGGCGCTGTGCGTGGAGTGGTAGTTGTCGAAGGCGACGCCGAAGGCGGTGAAGTCGCGCAGGTGCTCGCCGTGCACGCGCTCGATGAGCTGCTCGGGCGTGAGGCCTTCCTTCTCGGCGCGCAGCATGACCGGCGTGCCGTGGGTGTCGTCCGCGCACACGTAGTGCACCGAGTGGCCGCGCATGCGCTGGAAGCGCACCCAGATGTCGGCCTGGATGTAGCCCACCAGGTGGCCGAGGTGGATGTCGCCGTTGGCGTAGGGTAGGGCGTTGGTGACGAGGAGCTTGCGGGACATGGTGTCTGGGGGCGCGTGGACTGAGTAAAGGCGAGAGTTTAACAAAGCGGACCCGGGCGCTGTGGCCGCGGGCGGCTCCGCGTCCACCGGATGGGCGATCGGGCGCCTCGCGTCGCTGCCTACGGCTGGCGGCTGAGGATGAGTTCGACGCGGCGATTGCGCGCGCGGCCCTCCTCTGTGGCGTTGCTGGTCAGCGGGTCGGCCTCGCCGCGGCCGTCGGCGGACAGGCGTTCGAGCGCGATGCCGCGCTGGCGCAGGTGCTCCACCACCGCCTCGGCGCGGGCGATCGACAACTGCAGGTTGATCATCTCGCTGCCCTGGCTGTCGGTGTGGCCGACCACCTTCACGGCGGCGCCTTCCTCCGGGGCGAGGACGGGGGCCAGCGCATCGAGCACTTTTGCGAGGGCGGGGCGGATGTCGGTCTTGCCGCTCGCGAAACCATCGGCGACCGGGATCTGCAGGCGCAGGCCCTGCCTGTCGGCCTGGCCGATCTCGATGCCCTTGATGCCGCTGGTGGCGCCGGCGAGGCGCTGCTTCAGGGCCGGCCAGTCGGGCTCGGGGGCGGGGACGCGGACGAGGGCATGGCGATTCACGGCGTCGATGGTCGGGCCGGTGGAGGGCGTGGCGCACGCGGCGAGCAGCGCGGTGATGCCCAGAGCGGGCAGCAAACGGATGAGGCGTCGGGTGTTCATGTCGGGGCGTTGCATGGGTTCGCAGTGCGCAGGCGCGGCTGCTGGGGACAAGACGGGGAACCGCAGGGAGAAACCCTGCTCAGATCGCGGGTGAGTGAAACTGCCCGCTCCGGTATGATTCTGCCGCTTTCACCCGGCAGCGGGTGCACCGATTTTCGAGGAAAACGCGATGAGTCTTGACCAGCAAACCGTCACCGAAGCGCTCAAGCAGGTGATCGACCCGAACACCGGCAAGGATTTCGTCGCCGGCCGCAGCATCCGCAACCTCGCCGTCGACGGCGGCACGGTCCGCTTCGATGTCGAGCTCGGTTACCCGGCGAAGAGCCAGCACGATCCGATCCGTGCGCTGCTGAGCGAGGCCGTGTCGAAGCTGGCGGGCGTCGATCGCGTCGAGGTGAAGGTCACCAGCAAGGTCGTCGCGCACGCGGTGCAGCAGGGCGTCAAGCTGCTGCCGGGCGTGCGCAACATCATCGCCGTGGCCTCGGGCAAGGGCGGCGTGGGCAAGAGCACCACCGCGGTCAACCTGGCGCTGGCGCTGTCGGCCGAGGGCGCGCGCGTCGGCTTGCTCGACGCCGACATCTATGGCCCGTCGCAGCCGCAGATGCTGGGCATCGGCGACCAGCGTCCGGTTTCGGACGACGGCAAGACCATGATCCCGCTCGAGGCCTACGGCATTCAGGCGATGTCGATCGGCTTCCTGATCGATCCCGACACGCCCATGGTATGGCGCGGTCCGATGGCGACCCAGGCGCTCAACCAGATGCTCAAGGACACCGCCTGGAACGACCTCGACTATCTCGTCATCGACATGCCGCCGGGCACCGGCGACATCCAGCTCACCCTGTCGCAGAGCGTGCCGGTGACCGGGGCGGTGATCGTCACCACGCCGCAGGACATCGCGCTGCTGGATGCGCGCAAGGGCGTGAAGATGTTCGAGAAGGTCGGCGTGCCCATCCTCGGTGTGGTCGAGAACATGAGCATCCACATCTGTTCGCAGTGCGGACACGAGGAGCACATCTTCGGCCAGGGTGGCGGCGAGAAGATGTGCGCGGACTTCAAGGTGCCCTTCCTCGGCGCGCTGCCGCTCGACATCCAGATCCGTACCGAAGCCGACAGCGGTGCGCCCACTGTGGTCGCCGACCCCGACGGCCGCATCGCTGCGATCTACAAGCAGATCGCGCGCAAGGTGGCGGTGCGCATCGCCGAGCGCTCGAAGGACATGACGCACAAGTTCCCGAACATCGTCATCAAGAGCACCTGACCCGGCATCGCGGCCCGGGCGTGTTTCCGGGCCGCGCCGAACGGGATGCTTCCGCGCCGCGCCGCGTGTGTGCGCTGCAGCAACAAAGCTGCGGCGGGCGCTTTCGCCCTCGCGGCGCATGTCCTACACTACGCCGCTTTTCCGACCGCCGACCGGTCGCAACGCTACCGCTGGAACCTGCGCCAATGTCCATCAAGTCCGACAAGTGGATCCGCCGCATGGCCGAACAGGCCCGCATGATCGAGCCCTTCGCGCCGGACCTGGTGCGCACCAACGAAACCGGCCGCATCGTGTCGTACGGCACCTCGAGCTACGGCTACGACGTGCGCGTGGCGAACGAATTCAAGATCTTCACCAACATCAACTCGACGATCGTCGACCCCAAGGATTTCGACGCGCGCAATTTCGTCGACTTCACCGGCGACGTGTGCATCATCCCGCCGAACTCCTTCGCGCTGGCGCGCACGGTCGAGTACTTCCGCATCCCGCGCAGCGTGCTGACGGTGTGTCTGGGCAAGAGCACCTATGCGCGCTGCGGCATCATCGTGAACGTCACCCCGCTCGAGCCCGAATGGGAAGGTCACGTGACGCTCGAGTTCTCCAACACCACGCCGCTGCCGGCCAAGATCTACGCCAATGAAGGCGTGGCGCAGATGCTGTTCTTCGAGTCGGACGAGGTGTGCGAGACCTCGTACAAGGACCGCGGCGGCAAGTACCTCGGCCAGACCGGCGTCACGCTGCCCAAGATCTGAGCGTCGAGGTGGTACCAAGCGGATTCAACGGGGCCGGCTGACGGCCCCTTGTGTTTTTTCGATTCAGATTCGGTAACGCCCGGGCAATGGTGCGGGGGTTACACTTTCACTTTTCCGTCCCGCAAGGACCCCGCTGGAGACGACCAGGATGAGATTCCACTTCCCCATCATCATCATCGACGAGGACTTCCGGTCCGAGAACACGTCCGGTCTGGGGATCCGCGCACTCGCCAAGGCGATCGAGGAGGAGGGTATCGAGGTGCTGGGCGTGACCAGCTACGGCGACCTGACCTCCTTCGCGCAGCAGCAGAGCCGTGGCTCGGCCTTCATCCTGTCGATCGACGACGAGGAGTTCTCTTCGCCCGAGGCCTCGGCCAAGGCGATCGCCGACCTGCGCGCCTTCGTTGTCGAGATTCGCTTCCGCAACGCCGATATCCCGATCTTCCTGCACGGCGAGACGCGGACCACGCGCCACATCCCCAACGACGTGTTGCGCGAGATGCACGGCTTCATCCACATGTTCGAGGACACGCCGGAGTTCATCGCGCGCTACGTGGTGCGCGAGGCGAAGAATTACCTCGAGTCGCTGGCGCCGCCGTTCTTCCGCGCGCTGGTGCATTACGCCGCCGACAGCTCGTATTCGTGGCACTGCCCCGGGCACTCGGGCGGCGTCGCCTTCCTGAAGAGCCCGGTCGGGCAGA
>JAGOEI010000075.1:9027-10664 GCA_017997795.1 Thauera sp.
TACCTCGAGTCGCTGGCGCCGCCGTTCTTCCGCGCGCTGGTGCATTACGCCGCCGACAGCTCGTATTCGTGGCACTGCCCCGGGCACTCGGGCGGCGTCGCCTTCCTGAAGAGCCCGGTCGGGCAGATGTTCCATCAGTTCTTCGGCGAGAACATGCTGCGCGCGGACGTGTGCAACGCGGTCGACGAGCTCGGCCAGTTGCTCGACCACACCGGGCCAGTGGCGGCCTCGGAGCGCAACGCGGCGCGCATCTTCAACTGCGACCACCTTTACTTCGTCACCAACGGCACCTCGACCTCGAACAAGATGGTCTGGCACACCACGGTGGCGCCCGGCGACATCGTCGTCGTCGACCGCAACTGCCACAAGTCCATCCTCCACTCGATCATCATGACCGGCGCGGTGCCGGTGTTCCTGACCCCGACGCGCAACCACTACGGCATCATCGGTCCGATCCCGCTCGAAGAGTTCTCGATGGAGAACATCCAGAAGAAGATCGCGGCCAACCCCTTCGCACGCGAGGCGAAGAACAAGAAGCCACGCATCCTCACCATCACCCAGTCGACCTACGACGGCGTGGTGTACAACGTCGAGACCATCAAGGACATGCTCGACGGCGAGATCGACACCCTGCACTTCGACGAAGCCTGGCTGCCGCATGCCGCCTTCCACGACTTCTACGGCGACTACCACGCGATCGGCGCCGACCGCCCTCGTTGCCGTGAGTCGATGGTGTTCTCGACGCAGTCGACACACAAGCTGCTCGCCGGCCTGAGCCAGGCCTCGCAGATCCTGGTGCAAGACTCGCAGACCCGCAAGCTCGACCGCGACATCTTCAACGAGGCCTACCTGATGCATACCTCGACCTCGCCGCAGTACGCGATCATCGCGTCGTGCGACGTGGCGGCGGCGATGATGGAAGCGCCGGGCGGACCGGCGCTGGTCAACGAATCGCTGTCCGAGGCGGTCGAGTTCCGGCGCGCGATGCGCAAGGTGGACGCCGACTTCGGCGACGACGACTGGTGGTTCCAGGTGTGGGGGCCCGAGTTCCTGGCTGAAGAGGGTATCGGCAGCCGCGAGGACTGGACGCTGAAGGCGGGCGAGCGCTGGCACGGCTTCGGCGATCTGGCCGAGGGCTTCAACATCCTCGACCCGATCAAGGCCACGATCATCACCCCGGGCCTGAACATGGACGGCGACTTCGCCGAACATACCGGTATCCCGGCGGCGATCGTCACCAAGTACCTGGCCGAGCACGGCATCATCGTCGAGAAGACTGGCCTGTACTCGTTCTTCATCATGTTCACCATCGGCATCACCAAGGGCCGCTGGAACACGATGGTGACCGAGCTGCAGCAGTTCAAGGACGACTATGACCGCAACCAGCCCTTGTGGCGGGTGATGCCCGAGTTCATCGCCAAGCACCCGCGCTACGAGCGCGTCGGCCTCAAGGATCTGTGCAACCAGATCCATACCTTCTACAAGGAAAACGACGTCGCGCGCCTGACCACCGAGATGTACCTGTCGGACATGGTCCCGGCGATGAAGCCGGCGGACGCTTTCGCGCGCATGGCGCACCGTGAGATCGAGCGCGTGCTGATCGAGGAGCTCGAGGGGCGGGTCACGGCGATGCTGGT
>JAGOEI010000298.1 GCA_017997795.1 Thauera sp.
CCTGTTTTCGGGGCACATGGTGGACGCGCCGGGGCGCGCGACGCCGCGTTTTCCGCCCGCCCTGGTGCCCGAAGCGGCGCAGCGCATCGCCGCCGCGCTGGCCGCGCTCGACGCCGGTCCCGCCGACGTCGGCCTGACCCAGGGCGCCGCCGGTGGCGACCTGCTGTTCGCCGAGGCGGCGCAGGCGCGCGGCATGGCGCTGCAGTTCCTGCAGCCATTCGACGAGGCCGAGTTCATCGAACGCTCGGTGCGGCCGGTGTGCGACGGCGAGGACTGGGTGGCGCGCTACCGCGCGGTCGCCGCCCGCCTCGCCCGCCCGCCGCAGGTCATGCCGGCGCCCGCCGTCGGTGCAGGCCCCATGTGCGGCACACACGACGCCCTCACGCTCGACAAGGCCGCATTCGACCAGGCCACATTGGACAAGCCCGCGAGCGACAACCCTTTCGAGCGCTGCAACCGCTGGCTGCTCGACAGGGCTCTCGCGTGCGGCGGCGAGCGCGTGTGGCTGCTGTGCCTGTGGGACGGCCAGAGCGGCGACGGCGCCGGCGGCACCGCGCACATGGTGGGCGAAGTGCAGCGCCACCACGGCCACGTCATCCACATCGACTGCCGCCGGCTATGGCAGGGCGCAGGCCCCTGAACTAGGCTTCATCAAGACCATGGCGCGGGCAGCGACACCGCCCGCCCGCAGCGCACAACATGAACTCCCTGCACCAAACGCGCAGCAGCGACCCGACACGCTTCCGGAGCCTCTCCATGCCCACACGCAGCTTCCGCATCCGCGGCAACTTCTCCGCCACGGAACACAGCGCCCGCCGCAGCGCCGGCACCGGTGCCCCCGCCACGGTGCTCAGCCACCGCCTGCTCACCCCCGGGCGCGCACGCGACGGCGTCACCGGCGAGCTCGAAGTCGCCGCCGACGAGGTGGTGCGCGTCGAACTGGATAACGGCTTCGAGCTGTGGACGCGCGCCGACGCGCTGGTGCGCGAGCATGGCCGGCGCAGCCTCGGTCGCGGCGGCGGCGACGCCTGGGAGTTCGATACGCTCGGCGACACGCTGGGCAACCCCCTCGCGCCCACCCCCGGCGACACCAGTCGCAGCGAGCGCGGCGCGCTCGGGCTGGGCATCCGCGTGCTCGAGTTCTTCGGCATCCGCGTCGAGGAAAAGGCGGCCACCAAGCTCGGAAGCTGGTTCGAGGACCGCAAGCTCGAAGGCGGCAAACCCGGCCTGCACGCCC
The DNA here is from genome assembly GCA_017997795.1 of Thauera sp. Classification (GTDB taxonomy): domain Bacteria; phylum Pseudomonadota; class Gammaproteobacteria; order Burkholderiales; family Rhodocyclaceae; genus Thauera. Next base: position 1,238 of record JAGOEI010000298.1, read on the forward strand.
TGAGCCTGGACGGCGCCTTCGCTCTCGCCCCGCTCGCCGACGAGGCGCTGCTGCCGGCCACCGCGGAGCCGCTGCTGATCTTCCTGCACGGCACCGCCTCCAGCACGCAGGGCAGCTTCGGCAAGCTGTGGGCTGCCGACAACGCCGCCGGCCGCGACGCCCGCACCCGCCTGGCCGCCACCTACGCCGGGCGCGCCTTCGCCTTCGAGCACCGCAGCCTCACCGAAAGCCCGGTGGCCAATGCGCTCGCGCTTGTGCGCCGCCTGCCCAAGGGCGCGCAACTGCATCTGGTCAGCCATTCGCGCGGCGGCCTGGTCGGCGAGCTGCTGTGCCTCGGCCAGTGCGAGGGCGTGGCGACGCAGCTCGACCCAGCCCGCCTCACCCAACTGTTCGCCGCCGACCGCACGATCGCCGACCAGCTCGGCCTGCTGCCGCTGTCACCGGACGAACTCAAGGAGCGCGACGCCGCCTACGCCGCCGACCGCGCCGCCCTCGCCGAACTCCTCGCCGAACTGGCCACGCGCGAGATCCGCGTCACCCGCTTCGTGCGCGTGGCCTGCCCGGCGCGCGGCACCACGCTCGCCTCCGGACGGCTCGACCGCTGGCTGTCGATGCTGAACTTCCTCGCCGGCAAGGCCTTGGGCGAGTCCCCCTTCGCCGACGCGCTCGAGTTCCTGCTCGCGGTGGTCAAGGAGCGCACCGACCCGCGCACCCTGCCCGGGCTGGAAGCGATGATGCCGGGCTCGGCGCTGACCCGGCTGCTGCACCACCCCGATCTCGTCACCGCGGCCGACCTCAGCGTCATTGCCGGCGACGTCGAGGGCGCCTCGCCGTGGCAGAAGATCAAGCTCCTGGTCACCGACTGGTTCTACGGTGCCGACCACGACCTGGTGGTCAATACCGGCGCCATGTCGGGCGGCCTGCGCCGCGCCGGGGGCGGCGCCCGCTTCCGCCTCGACCGCGGCGCACAGGTCAATCACTTCAGCTACTTCCACAATCCGGACAGCGTCGGCTGGCTGCTCGCCGGGCTCACCCGGCGCGACGACGACGCCGGCGGCTTCCTGCCGATCGCCGACGCCCCGCACACGCCGCCGCGCTGGCGCGAGGCGGTGGCGCGCAGCCAGCAGGGCGCGGGGCCGCGCCCGCTCGCGGTGGTGCTCCCGGGCACCATGGGCAGTGGCCTGTCGGCCGGCGGGCGCCCGGTGTGGCTCGACTACCGCGCCCTGCTGCGCGGCGGCTTGGGCGAGATCGCGATCGACCGCCCCGAGATCAGCGCTGACCACCTGATCGACGACTTCTACGGCCCGCTGCTGGAGTTCCTCGCCGCCACCCACCGCGTCGAGGTCTTTCCCTACGACTGGCGACAGTCGGTACGTACGGCCGCCGCGCGGCTGGCAAACGCGCTCGAGCAATGGCTGCCGCTGGCCGAGCAGGCCGGTCAGCCGGTGCATCTGGTCGCGCACTCCATGGGTGGCCTGGTGGTGCGCGCGATGATCGCCGACGGCAGCCGCGGCATGGATGACATCGTCGACCTGGTGCGCGACTTCCCCGGCCTGGTCGAGCTGCTGCCCTTTGCCGAGTCCGACCCCGACTTCGCCGATCCGGCGCGCTGGCGCACGCTGCACGACACCCTGCAGCCGCGCTGGAAGACGGTGCAGGCGCCGGTGCTGCGCGCCGCACGCGAGACCTGGGCGCTGCTGCGCAAGGCGCGCGCGGACGCCGAGCACATGTGCT
>JAGOEI010000299.1 GCA_017997795.1 Thauera sp.
CGTCTGATCGGGCAATTGTCCCGCCGCGACATCCTCAAGGGGCTCGAGAAGCTGAGACGCGAGGCGCGCTGAGCGCCGTGGGACGATAGCCGGCCCCTTGCTGGCGCTCGCTGCACTGCGCGGCGGCCGGCCGGCCATCGATTGCGATCAACTCGCCTCGGCCGGCTCCGGCGGGCGCCACAGACACAAGCCCTTGTTCGCCTTGACGATGTCGTCGAGCACCGCCTCGTGCGCCTGCCTTTCGGCATCGCTCGCCCGCAGCACCTTGAGCGCGACCCGGGCCACCGGCACGCCGGCGGCATCGGTCTCACGGGCGCTCGGCTCGTCCTCGAGCCCGATCATCAGGCTTTCCTGGCCGCGGGTCATGGCCAGATACACCTCGGCCAGCAGCTCGGCGTCGAGCAAGGCGCCGTGCAGTTCGCGGTGCGCGTTGTCGATCTCGTAGCGGTCGCACAGGGCGTCGAGCGAGGCCTTCTTGCCCGGGTTCTGCTCCTTGGCGAGCTTCAACGTGTCGATGACCCCCGCGCACAGCCCCGACAGCCGGCCGCGACCCAGGCGTTCGAGTTCGCTGTCGAGGAAGCCGACGTCGAAGCTGGCATTGTGGATCACCAGTTCGGCATCGCGCACGAAGTCTTCGAAATCGCTGACGATGCGGGCGAACTTCGGCTTGTCGGCGAGGAACTCCTCGGTGATGCCATGGACCGCGACCGCTTCGGCATCGATGCCGCGTTCCGGGTTGATGTAGACGTGGAAATGGCGGCCGGTGAGGCTGCGGTTGAGCAGCTCCACGCAGCCGATCTCGATGACGCGGTCGCCGTTGCGCCAGTCCAGGCCGGTGGTTTCGGTATCCAGCACGATTTGTCGCATCGCCAATCCCTCTCTCAGCCCTGCACCGCGGCACCGCCACGGCGCACCGCATCGACGCCACGGCGCGCGAGTTCGTCCGCACGTTCATTCTCGGGGTGCCCCGAATGCCCACGCACCCACAACCATTGCACCTTGTGGCGTGCCGCGGCTTCGTCGAGCGCGCGCCACAGGTCGGCGTTCTTCACCGGTTCCTTGGACGCGGTCTTCCAGCCCCGCGCCTTCCAGCCGTGAATCCACTCGGAGATCCCCTTCTGCACGTACTGGCTGTCGGTGTGCACGCGGGCGGCGACCGGGCGCTTGAGCGCATCGAGCGCGCGAATCACCGCCAGCAGCTCCATACGGTTGTTGGTGGTCGCGGGCTCGCCGCCCCAGATCTCCTTCTCGTGCGTCCCCGCACGCAGGATCGCGCCCCAGCCGCCCGGGCCGGGGTTTCCGCTGCACGCACCATCGGTGTAGATATCGACTTCTTCCATTTACTGCGTCTTCCTCGTACTGCCGTCGCGCTGGGCGATCGGCGAAAGTCTTTTTGCGGTGGCCTTGTTACCGCGCCACTGGGGTGTGATCAGACGCATGCCGTGTACGCGCTTGACCCCGTGCAGCAGATAGCTGCCACCGAGCACCGGCCACCATCTCGGCCCTGCGCGGTCCATGAAGCGCCAGCGCTCGAGCCAGCGCGGACTGCCGGCGGGCGGTGCATAAGCGCCAAAGGCACTGCCCTGCACCTCGAACCCGAGCAGCGTCAGCCAGTCGCGGATACGCATGGCCGAGCGAAAATGCCCGGTCCACGGCACCGCCGCCGTGCGCCTCGTCACCAGTCGCCGCGCTCCCCACAGGCTGAACGGGTTGAAACCGCTGATCACGACGCTGCCCTCCGGCACCAGCACGCGCTCGACCTCGCGCAGCACGCGATGCGGATGCGGCGAGAACTCCAGCACATGCGGCAGCAGCACAAGGTCCAGGCTGCCCGTGGCGAAGGGCAGCTCGAACGCGTTGGCGAGCACGTCGGCGTCCGCGGGTGCGCACACCAGCCGATGAGGCATGCGGTTCGCGCCCAACAGCGGCACCTGCGGCAGCCCGAGCTGCACCGCGTAGTAGCCGAAAATGTCCGCGACCACGCGGTCGAGCGCGGCCTGTTCCCAGCCGAGCAGATACCGACCCTGCGGAGTCTCGAGCCAGTCCTTGAACTGGAGGATTGACATCGGCACTCAGGTCCTCACAATTCGCGGGATGGACATTATCCCCGTTCCCGCCTTCCGCGATAACTACATTTGGCTCGCACACGACGGCCGCCACGCGCTCGTGGTGGATCCGGGCGATGCCGCGCCGGTGCTCGACACGCTCGGTCGCCTGGGCCTGCAGCTCGGCGCGATCCTGCTGACTCACCACCATGCCGACCACGTTGGCGGCGTGGCACGGCTGCTCGCACACTCGCGCGTACCGGTCTTCGGCCCCGCGGGCGAAGCGATCGACGACGTCAGCCACCCCGTGTTCGAAGGCGACGAGATCCAGGTGCCCGCGCCGGGAATCGGCTTTCGTGTCCTCGATGTGCCCGGCCATACCGCCGGCCATGTCGCCTACGTCGCAATGGACATCGAGCCTGGCCTCGTGTTCTGCGGCGACACGCTTTTTTCGGCCGGCTGCGGCCGGCTCTTCGAAGGCAGCCCGGCCCAGCTCGCCAGCTCGCTCGGCAAGCTCGCTGCGCTGCCCCCAGACACCCGGGTGTATTGCACCCACGAATACACGCTGTCCAACCTGGCTTTCGCGCGCGTGGCAGAACCCGACAACACCGAACGGGATGCCTACGCCCTGCACTGCGAGACCTTGCGCGCCCGGGGCGAACCCACGCTGCCCAGCACCATCGGCCGCGAACGCGCAATCAATCCCTTCCTGCGCTGCGACCGCCCGAGCGTGGCGGCCACGGTAGCGGCCCATGCGGGCCGGCCGATGCAGGATGCGACCGAATGTCTTGCCGCGCTGCGCGCCTGGAAGGACGGCTTTTGAGTCCAAGATCATGCTTCTTTCCCGACGTGGTGCCGCATGCGGCGCCACCTTCCTGCGCCGTGGGCTGCTCGCCGCATGGCTGACGTTCTGCCTCTCCAGCCC
>JAGOEI010000300.1 GCA_017997795.1 Thauera sp.
GGGTCGCAGAGGGTGTTTGCCTGCGCCCCAACATGCTACGCGCCGAGCTGGTTGGTCCAGCCAAGTGCCGCAGCGACGCTCCCAAAATCCTCCGCCACCGATGCCACGATCTCCAGCGGCGCCTCCGTCACCGGATGCGCCAGCGCCAGCCGGGTGCAGGCCAGCAGCAGGCGGTGGCTGCCGAAGAGCTCCTGGAACAGGCGGTTGTGGCGGCCCTTGCCGTAGGTGGCGTCGCCGATGATCGGGTGGGCGATGTGCTTCAGATGGCGGCGCAACTGGTGGCGACGGCCGGTTTCGGGGAAGAGTTCGACCAGTGCGTAGCGGCTGGTAGGGTAGCGGTCGACCGCATGAGGCAACTCGACCGTGGCCAGGCGGCGGAAGCGGGTGCGCGCGGCTTGGGCTGCGGGCTCGACCGCGCCTTCCGCTCCGCCCGTCAGGAGGGCTTCCAGCTCGGCGGCCGTAAATTGCCCGCCCTCGCCCTCCTCAACATCCTCCGGCAGTGCATCGCGTGCCCCTGCGCCCTTGCCGCGGCGCACTTCCACCGGGTCGAGCCGGCGCACCAGCGCGTGGTCGATGAGACCGTGCTCGGGTGGATGGCCGCGCACGATCGCGAGGTAGCGCTTGTCCACCGCCTGCGACTCGAAGCGCTGCGCCAGCGTGCGCGCCACCTCGCGCTCGAGCGCGAACAGCAGCACCCCCGAGGTGCCCCGATCGAGGCGGTGGGCGGGATAAACGCGTTGTCCGATCTGGTCGCGCAGCAGTTGCACCGCGAAGCGCTGCTCGTGCGCAGCGATCGGGCTGCGGTGCACGAGCAGTCCGGAAGGCTTGTGGATCGCGATCAGCCAGTCGTCGCGGTAGAGGATGTCGAGCATGTGGCGTGTCTATGGCGAGGGTGGGCGAGGCTGGGGTCGAAGACCAGGCACCCACTCAGCGGAGGAAGCCGGTGTCCGGCAAGGAAGTGTCAGAAAGAACGAGGGAGCCAATGCAGGTCGCTTGAGGTGCCATGCGCTTTTCGCCTTCCACGCGGGCGATGCTGCCGACCTCGTCGGCTCGCTTGACGGCCTGCTCCTCGAACACGGCCGTGTATCGCTGTTTCGGGATGCGTTTCATGTCGTTCTTGCTGTCGCTGCGTCGATCGTACGACGACTACGTTGGAAGACGAAATTCGGAGGCCAGCTCCGGTCAGACTGCCGCAGCCCACCCTCAACGATGTCGATGAGCTCAGGGCCTGGCTTGTTGAACTGGAGCAGCTTTTGCTGGCTCAGGTAGCCAAATGCTCACTGATCTTCTAAGCTTGTATATCCCGTATATACATTACAGAGAGGTCGTCATGCTGACGCGTATGTTCAAGAGCGGCAATTCGCTCGCGGTGCGCATCCCCAAGGAGCTCGCCTTTCTGGGGCCTGCTGATGAGGTCGAAATCGAGCGCGTTGGCAACACCCTGGTGTTGCGCCCGGTGGAGCGTGAAACCCTGGCGGATGTACCGGCGATTCTTGCCTCCTTCAGCCCCGATTTCATGGCGGGCGGGCGCGAGTTTCACGACCAAAAAGAGCGCGACTGGGGCGGCGTGTTCGGCAGCGACCCCGCGGATGCGGATGAATCGCCAAAATCGACCGACGGGGTTTGAGCGCGATGCCCTACATGCTCGACACCAACATCTGCATCCACCTCATTCAGCGTCATCCACCGCAGGTGTTGCAGCGCCTGGCTGCGTTGACGCAGGGCCAAGCGCTGATGTCGGTCGTCACCTACGCCGAGCTGCGGGCCGGCCTGGAGATGCAGCAGCGTAACCGCGACCATGACGAAAAGGTGCTCGCGCTGCTGGTGCAACGCATTCCGGTACTGCCTTTCACCGAAGCGGCTGCCGAGCAGTTCGGGATCTTGCGCGCAGCCATCCGCGACCGCCGCCGCGATGCGCTCGACCGCCTCATCGCCGCCCACGCGATCGCCGCCGGCACGGTGCTGGTCACCAACAACGAAGACGACTTCCGCGACTACCCCGGCCTGCAACTGGAGAACTGGGTCGCTGCCTGACTGCGCCCACCGAACACGACATCAAGGTTCTGCATGACCTCTGCCCCCTTGCTCTGGCCGAGCGGCTGTACGGTTTTCAGTTGGATGGTCAATGGGACACCTTTCATGAGGTGCTCCCGGGTTACGCCGAAGCGTTGGGCGAGCGGGCGCTCGACTTCCTGTGGCAGAAGGTCGCTGAGGAAGAAGCCGCCGATAGCGGCGTTCGCCGCAGACCACGGGACAAACCCCGCCGGGTCGATATCGTCTCGATCCTTCTGCGCGATGGCGATGCCGTGGCCATGTGGGATGCGTTCATCAGCGAAGCGACATGCAGCAGCGTCGCATGCAGTAGTAAGAGAAACGGGCGTCCAGGACGCCCGCTTGTTCTGCGAATATGCTGCCAACGCTTCTGGAAAAGTTACGAATATATTGTCCAGAAACAGGCGTGTTTCTGCACAATATATTCGTAACAGGCAACCCAGCATTCATGCGGCTTCTGCGACGCCACTTTTCCGGATTATCCTCGAAATTATCGTAACACAGGACCCCCGTTAGGCCATCAATAGAACGCGAGTGGCAATATATTCGTAACACCGCGTGCCGTGATTCCGAACTCCGATGGCACACGCAACGACAGCGAGGGACATGCTTCATCGGTTGGACTTTCGCTCTTGGCTTCACCTCTGACGTCGCGATGATGTGGGGCTCCTACTCGGCCTCAGCTGCCGGTGTGTTGATGGCGCAGTCAGGCAGCAATGTGCTGTTCATCTGCCGTTCGAGCGTCAGGCGACGGTGAACGGCGGCTTCCCCATTCTGCCAACTGGAAGTACCGACCCAGACCGGACGGTCGCTGAATCGAGGGCTTTGCGACGTCTTCCTGCAGAAACCCGCCATTCGCGAGCGACCTTTGAATCGATGGAGAATCTGCGTATGCATTGCGACGTCCCGTTTGGACG
>JAGOEI010000301.1 GCA_017997795.1 Thauera sp.
GGCGAGGACGCCCGGCGCGGTCCTGGGTGAGCACGTGGATCGCGCAACGCTGCCCACGCTCGGCGTCGCGCCGGCACAGGCGCAGGATCAGCTCATCGACGGCATCGGCGTCGAGGTCTCCGCGCCAGGAAGCGATGCTGTTGTCGGCAGCGGCATCATCGCCGACCTCGGCGCGGTTGAAATCCTCGCCCGCGGAGCCGGCGCCCTCACGCTGCACCTGCAGCCCCCCCTCGCGCTGCGCACCCAGCACCAGCGCGACCCCGGCACGCTCGAAGGCCAGCCGCTGCTCGGCGTCCGCGTCGGCCACCGCTTCGCGCACCGGCGCGCCGGCAAGCACGCGCTCGAGCGAACGGAAGAAGGCCACCGCGTGCACCATCTGGTTGCGGTGGCGGTGCTCGAAGGCGGGCAGCACGCGCTCCACCGGCTTGAAGCGCAGTTGCATGATGCCCACCACCCGCCACTGGCCGTCGGGCTGCTGCTCGAGCACCGGCCCACCCGACATGCCGCCCTCGAAGGCGCAATCGACCGCGATCAGGCCGGTGACCGGACCGGCCTCGCGTGCGCGGCAGCCCTCCTCGACCGCGACACCTGGCCGGTTCCAGCCCGAATACGGGAAGCTGATCGTCATCAGCGGGCCGCGCGGCAGGTAGTCGCCGGAGGTCGGCCGCAGGGTGGGCAGGAAACCGTACTCGCGGCCGAGGCAGTCCTCGAGCTGGAGGATGGCCCAGTCGCCGGTCATGCCGCGCGCTGCGGCGGGATGGTAGTTGCCGTAGTCGACCACGCGCGCCACGCTGCGGTGGCGAAACAGCCCCGGCCGTTCGGGGTCGGGGCCGATGTAGAAGGCGAGCGCATGGCCGGTGCGCGGGGCACCGACGAGCTCGCCGCTGGAGATCGCCTGCGCGTCACGGAAGAACGCCGAGTGAAAGGCCGTCATCACGTGGCATTCACCGACCAGGAAGGCGGTGCCGACCTGGCGGCGGGCATTGACCAGGATGCCCACCGAACGCAGCAGCGGCTGGTCGGCGGGGCGGTATTCGCGGCGGTCGGCGACGAAGATGTTGGCGGCCGCGCCGCCGGCGAAGATCAGCGCCAGCAGCAGCCCGAGCACGCGGCACGCGCGCGCGACCGATGAGCCGGGATTGCGCGGCGCGGCCATCGTCGGCTCACGGGGCGAGCGCGTCCGCCGCCCGTGATTGCGCCGGCGCTGCCGTCGGCGTCATCGCAACCGCCCCACCCGGCGCTTCCAGCCTGTCCGTTGCGCCCGGCGCGTGGGAGCAACTGTCCGTGGGAGCGGGCTTGCCCGCGAATGCGCGCTTCACAGGTCTTTTCGCGGCCAAGGCCGCTCCCACGGGCGCTGAGGCCGTCGCAGGGCCCCGAGGGAGCGGGCTTGCCCGCATCGCAATCGCCGCGTGCAGCGCTTCCAGCCGGCGCGGGTCGAGCCGGCCCTCGCGGCGGCCGTCGCACACCGCGCTGCGAAAACCGGCGAAGTCCGGCCCCAGGCGCGCCAGCGCCGGCAGGTCGGCAAGGCGCAATGCACCCGCCAGGCCCACCATGCGCCCGGCGGCGTGGGCGCGGTCGATGAAGGCCGCGAGCGCGTCCGTCCCCAGCAGCTCGAGCAGGCTGCCCGCGCGCTTGGCCTGGGTGTCGGCCATCACCGCGGCGAAGGCCGGGGTGCAGGCGGCGTCGATCACCGCGGCATCCAGGCCGTCGTCGGCGATCAGCACCGGCACGATCGCCAGCGGCAGCGCGGCCAGCGCCTCCAGCACCGCACATGCTGCGGCGCCGCGGCCGGGCACGCCGACCTTGACCAGATCGACGCCACACGCGCCCACCGCCCGCGCCCGCTCGAGGATCAGCTCGATCGCATCCGGCGGCAGGTCGCCAATCGTGGCGCTGATCAGCGGGACATGCGCCCGGACGCCCGCTTGCGCAGTCCCGCTCGCTCCCGCATCGGCATACCCGACAACCGCACCTGCGGGGCTTGCAGCGCGCTCGCCGCGCCCTTCCGAATCCGGCCTCACCACGCCCTCGGCACGACCATCCGCCCGCAGCGCCGCCACCACCTCGCGGATCACGGGCAGCGCCAGGCCACCGAGCGCGCCTGCCGACGGCTCCTTCAAGTCGATGAAGTCGACGCCGGCGCGCAGCGCCTCGCGCGCCTCGGCGACGTCGCGCACGCTCACCAGCATGCGCATGTCAGCGCACCTCCGGTGTGCGCGCGAAAAAATCCTGCACCGCCGCATACAGCCAGTCCCAGGCCTCGAGCTCGCGCTCGCCGGCCGTCTTGTCGATGGCGATCTGCAGGTAATCCATCTCGGTCTCGATCTTTTCGCGCGGCAGCATGCCGAGCCGGCTCACCAGCACCGCGCCTTCGATGACGGCGGCCTGCGCGCGGTTGAAGCCGGGGAAGGCACCGACCACGCCCTGGCGCCCGCGGCGCATGCGCAGGGTGGGACGCAGCGCGTCGTCGTGGTCGCCGGTGAGCGTGAGCTCGACCCAGGCGAGCACATCCTGCAGGCGGTTGCCGCCGAAGCCGTCGAGCGCCACCATCGGCCAGTCGCGGCGGCCGGTGACGCAGCCGGCGAAGACGCGCACGTCGGTCGTCAGGTTGAGCACCGCGCAGCGGGTGGCGAGGATGTTGTCGAGCGTCTTCGAGGGCTTGAACGGCATCAGGACGACGACAGCCTCGGCGCCCTCGCCTTCATAGCGCACGCCCATCGGGGCGAGGTGCACCTCGCCCGCGGGCGACAGGGTGCTGACCACGGTTTCAAAAATCATTCTGCGGACCTCTGCGGGACGGGTTCGGGCCGCTCGGCGGGCGGCCGCTTCTTCTTGGTGGCGCCGGGGGCGCAATACGCGAGCATGTCCTGCGCCGCGCGCTCGGTGGCGCAGCCCCAGGCCAGCGGCTGGTCCTGCGCGTAGCGCTTGCCGAGCGACCAGGCGATCTCGGCGCG
>JAGOEI010000007.1:0-27466 GCA_017997795.1 Thauera sp.
TACCAGGGTTACTTCATCTGGGGGGCGACGGCGGGGATCATCATGTCGCTGTATCGGGTGCTGCGGGGGTGAGCGGTGCGCTCGAGTGAGGCACGGTTCAATCCGCGTCGGGGGTCAGCAGTCGTTCGACTGCCGCTTGAAGCGTTGGTATTTTCGTCTTGACGACGCCCCAGACCAGTCGATCGTCGACGTTTGCGTAGCCATGAATAAGCAAGTTTCGGAACGCGACGATTCGCGGCAGCTCTGCGATGTTGGCCGCCGCGGAAGGGTCTTTCCTGGAGAGCGCGTTCAGCGCTTCGCCGATGATTTCGAGCTGCCGCTCGACCGCGGATTTCACGAGTAGATCGCTGGCGTACTCATCGAAGCCCTTGCCGGCAATGAAGCGCTCGACGAGGGCGGCGGCGTAGCGGACGTCCCAGAGGTATTTTGCGGAGTCAGGATGCATAGATGCACTCGCGCGACTCGAGTACCCGCTTCTTGAAGTAGGGGTTGGTGAGCATCTCGGGCGTGATCAGGTCGACCTTGCGACCGGTGATTTTTTCGAGTTCCTCCTTCAGGTCGAACCAAGTGTCCAGATACGCTTCGGCGTCCTGTGCGGGAAGTTCGACGAGAAAGTCGACGTCGCTGGTCTGTGGGTCGAAATCTTCTCGGAGGGCAGACCCGAAAACGTCGAGTTCCTTTACGCCCAGGCGGCGGCAAAGTGCAGCGATCTCGGCGCGGTGCTGTTGAACGAGTGGAGTCACGGTTTGGTCTCCGAGCGTGGTGGAAACGGTGTTGATTCTAGCTGATGACCGTGCCGGTTAAGGCTTGGCCACATGCTGGGCGGTAGTTGTTTGACCGTGAGCTTGGGGGTGTTGCCGGGGGCAGCCTTATAATCGGGCTGTCTCCATTCGTTTCCGCCGCATGGCCACCATGACCCGCAAGAAGCTGCCCATCGGCATCCAGACCTTTCGCGAGATCCGCGAGGACGACTGCTATTACGTCGACAAGACCGGTTTTGCGCTGCGGCTGATCACGGAGGGCAAGTACTACTTCCTGTCGCGCCCGCGTCGGTTCGGCAAGAGCTTGTTCATCGACACGCTGGGGGAACTGTTCGCGGGCAACGAGCCGCTGTTTCGCGGGCTGCATTGCCACGGTGGCTGGGATTGGTCGGTGCGCTATCCGGTGATCAGGATCAGCTTTGCCGAAGGGGTGATGGAGAGTCGGGCGGCGCTCGATGAGCGAATCGACTATTTGCTCGCCCACAACGCGCAGCGCTTGGGTATCGGCGAACTCGTGCAAGGCTCGGTTTCCAGCCGTTTCAGCACGCTGATCGAACAGGCGGGATTGCTTCACGGGCAGCGGGTGGTGGTGCTGGTCGATGAGTACGACAAGCCGATCCTGGACAACCTGACCCGGCCGGAGGTGGCGCGGCAGATGCGCGACGGGCTGCGCGACCTGTATTCGGTGATCAAGGGGCAGGATGCGCACATCAAGTTCGCCATGCTCACCGGGGTGTCGAAGTTCAGCAAAGTGAGTTTGTTTTCGGGCTTGAACAACCTCAATGACATCACGGTGGATCCGGGCTGCTCGGCGATCTGTGGTTACACGGATGCGGACGTCGACACGGTATTTGCCGCCGAACTGCCGGGGTTGGATCGGGACGAGATCCGCCGCTGGTACAACGGGTACAACTGGGGCGGCGATGCGGTGTACAACCCCTTCGATCTGCTGCTGCTGTTCCAGAAGCGCGACTTTCGGCCGTACTGGTTCGAAACCGGCACGCCCACGTTCCTGGTGGATTTGCTGACCGAGCGCCGGCGCTTCCTTCCCGATCTGGAGCGCTTGCAGGCCACCGAGGCGCTGCTGTCGGCGTTCGAGGTTGGCGATATCGGCATCGAGGCGCTGCTGTTCCAGGCCGGCTACCTGACCATTGCGAGCAAGGAGAAGCTGGCGGGCACGACGTATTACACGCTGGGGTATCCGAACCGCGAAGTGCGCGAGGCGCTGGCGAGCAGCGTTTTGGGCCGATGGTCTGCCGACGAGCAAGAGACGGTGCGACAGCGCATCCGCCTGTTCCGCCTGCTCGAAGCGAATGACTTCGCGGGCATGGAGACGCTTTTTACCGCGTTCTTCGCGGGGATTCCGCACGACTGGTTCCGCAACAACCCGATCGCGCAGTACGAGGGCTACTACGCCAGCGTGTTCTATGCGTACTTCGCGGCGCTGGGGCTGGACATCGTGCCGGAAGAGGCGAGCAATGCGGGGCGGCTGGATATGGCGCTGCGGTTCAACGGGCAGGTGTATCTGTTCGAGTTCAAGGTGGTGGAACTGGCGCCGGAGGGCGCAGCACTGGCCCAGCTCAAGGCGCGTGGTTATGCCGACAGGTACCGCGACGGCACGACGCCAATTCACCTGATCGGCGTGGAGTTCAGCCGCGAACGGCGCGCAGTGGTGCGCTTCGAGGTCGAGACGCTTTGATGCCCCGCATGACGCGGCCGCGCCGCCTTGGCCTGGGGGGCTTTGTGTTATCTTCCCCGCAGTTGTCGCGCGCCCTGTGGGGCCGTCCTTCATCGCCACTTTCCCGGTTTGCATGACGCTTTTTGCGCTGATTTTCGCGTTGATTCTCGAGCAGGTTCGTCCGCTGGGTGGCGCGCTGCGCATGCTGGCGCCGGTTGCAGCGCTTGCCGATGGCCTGTCGCGGCGCCTGAACGACGGCAGCATCGCCCACGGCCGGATGGCCTGGCTGCTGCTGGTGGGGCTGAGCACCTTTGCGGCGGCCGTGGCGTACTGGCTGCTGTGGGAGCTGCAGCCGGCGTTCGCCTTCGTGTTCAACCTCGTGGTGATGTACCTGTGCATGGGCTTTCGCCACGACAGCCATGCCTTCACCGAGATTCACCTTGCGCTGCGCATGGGCGAGCTCGAGCGCGCGCAGACCCTTCTGGGGGCGTGGCGTGGCGGGCGTTACGACGAGGCCAGCGCAAGCGAGATTGCCCGCCTGTCGATCGAGATGGCGCTGGTGGCGGCGCATCGCAAGCTGTTCGGCGTGGTGTTCTGGTTCGTGATCCTGCCGGGGCCGAGCGGGGCGGTGATGTATCGCGTGGCGCGGCTGCTGGCCGAGACCTGGGGCGCGCGCCGGGATGCGGAGTTCGGCGCGTTTGGCGTGCCGGCGCAGCGGGCTTTCCTGGCGATCGACTGGCTGCCGGCGCGCATCACCGCCACGGTGTTCTCGGTGGTGGGCAATTTCGAGGATGCGGTTTATTGCTGGCGGTCGCAGGCGGTGCTGTGGCCCGAGAGGTCGTCGGCTATACTGATTGCAAGTGGTGGTGGCGCCCTGGGCGTCAAGCTCGGCATGCCGGTTCATGAATCCGGCGGCATCGTCGACCGGCCCGAGATGGGCCTGGGAAGCGAGGCGGGCGTCGATCACATGCAAAGCACGGTGGGCCTGGTTTGGCGGGCACTGCTGGTGTGTTTGTTCCTGCTTGTCCTGCTCGCGGCTGCGGGCTGGGTGGGCCGGTAACAGGTTTTGATCTCACAACAAGGGAGTGGGTTATGGCAAATCGTGAAGTCGTTGTTCTGAGTGCTGTTCGTTCCGCCGTGGGTGGTTTTGGTGGCTCGCTGAAGGATATGGAGCCGTCGGATCTCGGCGCGGTGGTGATCAAGGAGGCGATTGCACGCGCCGGTGTCGATCCCGCTGCCGTGTCGTTCGCATCCGTCGGCCACTGCATCCCGACCGATTCCCGCTATGCCTACGTGTCGCGCGTCGCCACGATCAACGCCGGCATGTCGATGGATTCCGTCGCCTTCCAGGTCAGCCGTCTGTGCGGTTCGGCGCAGCAGGCCATCGTCAGCTCGGCGCAGGCCATCATGCTGGGCGATGCCGACTTCGCCATCGGCGGCGGCGTCGAAGTGATGTCGCGCGGTGCCTACCTGATGCCCGCCCTGCGCAACGGTGCGCGCATGGGCGACACCAAGGCCATCGACTCGATGGTCGCCGTGCTGACCGACCCGTTCGGCGTCGGCCACATGGGCATCACCGCCGAAAACCTTTGCACCAAGCATGGCATCACCCGTGAAGAGCAGGACGCCTTTGCGCTCGAGTCGCAGAAGCGCGCCGCCGCGGCAATCGCTGATGGCCGCTTCAAGGGCCAGATCGTCCCGATCACCTTCGAGACCCGCAAGGGCACCGTGGTGTTCGACACCGACGAGCATCCGCGCATGACCACCATGGAAGCGCTGGGCAAGATGAAGCCGGCGTTCAAGAAGGACGGTTCGGTCACCGCCGGCAACGCCTCGGGCATCAACGACGCCGCCGCCTTCCTGGTGCTTGCCGACGCTGCCAAGGCTGCTGCCGGTGGCCACAAGCCGATCGCCCGCCTGGTGTCGTACGCGATCGCCGGTGTGCCCAACGACGTGATGGGCGAGGGCCCGATCCCCGCCACCAAGCTCGCGCTGCAGCGCGCTGGCCTGAAGCTGGACCAGATCGACGTGATCGAGTCCAACGAAGCCTTCGCGGCGCAGTCGATCACGGTGAACCGCGGCCTCGGCCTCGACACCGCCAAGGTCAACCCCAACGGCGGCGCCATCTCGCTCGGCCACCCGGTGGGCGCGACCGGCTCGGTGATCATCACCAAGCTGCTGCACGAGCTGATCCGCGTGAATGGCCGCTACGGCGTCGCCACCATGTGCATCGGCGGCGGCCAGGGCATCACCACGGTGTGGGAACGCGTGTAAACGCAGTTTTCGCCTGACAGAAACCCGCGCGGCCGTGAGGCTGGCGCGGGTTTTTTTCGTCGGTAGGTCGGGGAGGTGTCGTATGCGGGTCGGGGATGCGTTATCTGAACGTCGGCGCGGCGTTGATCGCGACTTGCGTCGCTCCTACGAGACCCCTTGCGGTTCCAGGGCGGCCTGTAGGAGCGGCGCAAGCCGCGATCCTCGTCAATCCCCTTCTTTCTCCAGCTTGATCGACGCCGAGTTGATGCAGTAGCGCAAGCCGGTGGGCTGGGGGCCGTCTTCGAAGACGTGGCCGAGGTGGGCGCCGCACTGGTGGCAGAGGACCTCGGTGCGGACCATGAAGTGGCTGCGATCGACGGCGCTTTCGACGTTGTCGGGCTCGGCCGCGGTCCAGAAGCTGGGCCAGCCGCAGCCGGCGTCGAACTTGTGCTCGGAGCGGAACAGCGGGGCGCCGCAGCACACGCAGTTGTAGGCGCCCTTGTCCCAGACGTCCCAGTACTCGCCGGTGAAGGCGCGCTCGGTGCCTTTTTCGCGGGTGACGTGGTACTGCATGTCGGTGAGCTGGCCGCGCCATTCGGCATCGGGTTTGGAGATTTTCGGGGGCATGGTCGGGGCTCCTGGTTGGAGGGCTTCGAGGCTGCATTCGCGGGCAAGCCCGCTCCCACGGAGGCGGACGGTGCTGTGGGAGCGGGCTTGCCCGCGAATGAGGGCCTTCTCAGTGCAGATGGCGCGGCATCTGTTCGGCCTGGTCTTCGGGCATCTCGGCGTGCGCGACTTCGCCCTCGGGCGAGGGGTAGAGCGGGGCGCCGCAGTCGTCGCAGTATTCCATCGGGAACTGGTGGTCGAGGAAGACGACGTCGTTGACGCCGGATTCGCGCAGCACGGTCTCGATCTGCGCGGCGCAGTCGGTGGTTTCGTCCTCGGCGCCGAGCAGCGGCCACACCACACCATGCACGACGGCATCCTGGCCGCGCACGGTGAAGCCGATGCGGTACTCCTCGAGGGTGCGTTCCCAGAACGGGGCGATGACGGCGCGCAGGTTGGCGGCGGGGGTTTCGAGCGTGGTGCCGAGGAAGGCCACCGAGGCGCGCACCGAATACGGCCGGCTGTCCTTGTCGGCGGCGCGGCTGGCGGCGAAGTAGGACTCGGGCAGCACCAGGTCGACCGCACAGCCCGGCAGCAGCGGGGTCAGACAGGCGCCGCCCTGGGCGCGCCACTGCTCGAGCGAATTGTCGCGGCTGCCGTCGGCTTCCTGCCAGCGGAACAGCGGTGTGCCGCGCGGCACGGCCACGGCGGCGAGCAGGTAGCGGGTGTCGGACAGGAACTGCGCGGTCTCGGGCATGCCCTCGGTCTCGATGTGCAGGTCGAGGTTGTCGAGCGCGGCGCCGCAGATGACCTTGGCGAATTCGGCCGTCGAGCAGTAGCCCTGCGGCAGTTGGTCGGGGCTGAACAGGAAGTCGGCGACCGACAGCTTCGCGCCCTTGGCCAGCACGTGGGCCTGCAGGTGCACACGCAGGTTGGCGAGCACCGCGGGGGCGATGCTGGTAGCTGCGATGCGGTAGCGCGACCAGGCCAGCACCGGGGCGGTGATCAACACCACGTCGTGCTCGGGGAGGGCGCCGGCGGCACATTCGGCGCGCGATTCGATGTTGTCGGCGAGCTCGTCGTAGGCGCGCGGGTCGGCGCTGTAGAGGTGGTCGAGCGCGGTGTTGAGCACTTCTTCGTCGTTGTCGGTCAGCGTCTCGTCGATCAGGGTGGAGAGCTGCTGCTCCCAGTAGCGGTCTTCGACCCGGCTCCCGGATTCGGCCAGGCCGCTGGCGAGCCTCACGAGTTGTTCGGCAGTGCGGCCGAGGCCGCCGCGGCGCTTGAGGCGCGTTCTTTTCATTGGGAACTCCTGTTGTGTTTGTTGTTGTTGGGTGTCGGTCAGAAGCTCGGGCGTTCGACGCGCACGGTCTGCAGGATGGTGGCGGAGATTTCCTCGATCGACTTGGTGGTCGATTCCAGCCAGCGGATGTTCTCGCGGCGCATCAATTTTTGCGCGGCGTCGATCTCGTAGCGGCAGTTCTCCAGCGAGGCGTAGCGGCTGTTGGGCCGGCGTTCCTGGCGGATCTGCGACAGGCGTTCGGGCGCGATGGTGAGGCCGAAGAGCTTGGTGCGATATTTGTGCAGTTCGCCGGGCAGCTTGTTGCGCTCGAAGTCTTCCGGGATCAGCGGGTAGTTGGCCGCCTTGACGCCGAACTGCATGGCCAGGTACAGGCTGGTGGGCGTCTTGCCCGAGCGCGACACGCCGACCAGGATGACGTCGGCCTCGGCCAGTTCGCCCTCGCTCGAGATGCCGTCGTCGTGCGCCATGGCGAAGTTGATGGCCTCGATGCGGTGCTTGTAGTTGAGGCTGTCGGCGATGCCGTGGAAGCGGCCGACCGCATGCGTGGAGCGTTGGCCGAGCTCGACCTCGAGCGGCCCGATGAAGCGGTCGAAGAGGTCGAGGAACAGCGCATCGGCTTTGTGCAGTGCATCAACCGTGGTCTGGTTGACCAGCGTGCTGAACACGATCGGGCGCACGCCGTCGTCGATTGCAGCCTCGCGAATCTGCGTCGCGCACTCGATGGCCTTGTCGATGTCGTCCACGAACGGGGCGCGAACCTGGCGGAACTTTGCCTCGGGGAACTGCGCAAGCAGGCTGTGTCCCAGTGTTTCTGCGGTGATGCCGGTACCGTCGGAGACGAAGAAGACGGTGCGGCGGCGAATGTCGGTCATGATGTGGAGCCTTGATGCGCCCCCGGGAGTCGGGGGCGTCGCGTATTGGGGCAAACCCTGTGATGCAGCACAGCAAAAAAAGCCATAAACTCCGGGCTTCGATATTTTGCTTTCTCTCCAACATTTGCGGAAGCCACTCATGACACGATACGTGATTCCTTTCAACGAGCTGCGCATGACCGACGTCGAACAGGTTGGCGGCAAGAACGCCTCCCTCGGCGAGATGATCAGCCAGTTGCCCGCCAGCGTTCGTGTTCCGGGTGGTTTCGCGACCACGGCCGAAGCCTACCGCGAATTCCTCGCTCACAACGGCCTGGCCGACCGCATCAACGCCGCGCTCGACGCGCTCGACGTGGATGACGTGGACGCGCTCGCCAAGACCGGCGCGCAGATCCGCGAATGGATCATCGAGCTGCCCTTCCCGGCCAAGCTCGAAGCCGAGATCAAGACCGCCTACGAGCAGATCACCGCCGAAGGCGAGGGCAGCTTCGCGGTGCGCTCGTCGGCCACCGCCGAAGACCTGCCGGACGCCTCCTTCGCCGGCCAGCAGGAGACCTTCCTCAACATCCACGGCTACGAGAACATCCTGCACGCGATGAAGGAAGTGTTCGCGTCGCTGTACAACGACCGCGCCATCGCCTACCGCGTGCACAAGAACTTCGCCCACGCCGACGTCGCGCTGTCGGCCGGCGTGCAGCGCATGGTGCGCTCGGACTCGGGCGCCTCGGGCGTGATGTTCTCGATCGACACCGAGTCGGGCTTCGACCAGGTGGTGTTCATCACTTCGTCCTACGGCCTGGGCGAGACGGTGGTGCAGGGCGCGGTGAACCCGGACGAGTTCTACGTGCACAAGCCCACGCTGGCGCTGGGCAAGCCGGCGATCATCCGCCGCAACCTGGGCTCCAAGCTCATCAAGATGGTGTTCACCGACAAGGCCGTGGCCGGCAAGTCGGTGCGCACGGTGGACGTGCCCGAGGCCGACCGCAACCGCTTCTCGCTGACCGATGCGGACGTGCTCGAGCTCGGCCGCTACGCGGTGATCATCGAGAAGCACTACGGCCGCCCGATGGACATCGAGTGGGGCAAGGACGGCGTCGACGGCAAGCTCTACATCCTGCAGGCCCGCCCCGAGACGGTTAAGAGCCAGGACGAGGGCCTGGTGATGGAGAAGTACCGCCTGAAGCAGTACGGCAAGTCGCTGACCCACGGCCGTGCGATTGGCCAGAAGATCGGCGCCGGCACCGTGCGCATCGTCAGCGATGCCTCCGAGATGAACCGCGTGCAGGCCGGCGACGTGCTCGTCACCGACATGACCGACCCCAACTGGGAGCCGGTGATGAAGCGTGCCAGCGCCATCGTCACCAACCGCGGCGGCCGCACCTGCCACGCGGCGATCATCGCGCGCGAGCTGGGCATTCCGGCCATCGTCGGCTGCGGCAACGCCACCGAGGTGCTGGAAGAGGGCGAGTCGGTCACCGTGTCGTGCGCCGAAGGCGACACCGGCTACGTGTACCGCGGCAAGCTGGAGTTCGAGATCATCACCACCGACATGGGCAATCTGCCCGAGATCCCGGTGAAGATCATGATGAACGTGGGCAACCCGGAACTCGCCTTCGAGTTCGCGCAGATCCCCAACGGCGGCGTCGGCCTGGCGCGCCTGGAGTTCGTCATCAACAACATGATCGGCATCCACCCCAAGGCCATCCTCGAGATCGGCCAGGTGCCGGCCAACCTGCGCGACGAGATCCACCGCCGTTCGCGCGGCTACGCGACGCCCAAGCAGTTCTTCATCGAGAAGCTGGTCGAGGGCGTGGCCACCATCGCCGCGGCCTTCTACCCGAAGCCCGTGATCGTGCGCATGTCCGACTTCAAGTCGAACGAGTACCGCAAGCTGCTCGGCGGCGAGATCTACGAGCCGGAAGAAGAGAACCCGATGCTCGGCTTCCGTGGCGCCTCGCGCTACATCGCCCACAGCTTCCGCGACTGCTTCGAGATGGAAGTCGCCGCGATGAAGAAGGTGCGCAACGAACTCGGCCTGACCAACGTGCAGATCATGATTCCGTTCGTGCGCAACGTCGAAGAGGCCAAGGGCGTGGTCGATCTGCTCGCCGAGCATGGCCTCAAGCGCGGTGTGAATGAGCTCAAGCTGATCATGATGTGCGAGATCCCGTCGAACGCCATCCTGGCCGAGCAGTTCCTCGAGCACTTCGACGGCTACTCGATCGGCTCGAACGACCTGACCCAGCTCACCCTGGGCCTGGACCGCGACTCCGGCCTGGTGGCACACGCCTTCGACGAGCGCGACCCGGCGGTCAAGCAGTTGCTGTCGATGTCGATCCAGGCCGCCAACAAGCTCGGCAAGTACGTGGGCATCTGCGGCCAGGGGCCGTCGGATCACCCCGACCTGGCCGAGTGGCTGATGGACGAGGGCATCCAGACCATCTCGCTGAACCCGGACACGGTGGTCGATACCTGGCTGAAGCTGGCCGCGCACCGCGCGCAGTAAGGCGCGGGGTTCGCATCTCCGACGGGGCGGGGGCCGGATGGGCCTTCGCCCCGTTTTTTCGTGGGCGCTGCGATGCGGTGCGGACGTCTGCGCGGCGTGTAACCGTTAATATTCGGCCGTTGAAGTCCTTCCCGTTCTGGGAGTCATCATGTCGAGCCTTGCCCCTGCGTCACCTGACGAGCCCAGCGCCATCGCCGCAACAGGCGGGGCGCTGGACGCCGGCCTTGCGAACTGCGCGTCGGCGGACCGGCTCGAATGCAGGCTGCGGCGGCAGGCGCAGATGCTGTCGGTGCTGACTACGCTGCAGCGCGGGTTTCTTGTGGGCAGTTCGTCGGGCGACACGTTCGCACACATGCTCGAACAGCTCGTCCGGCTTACCGGCAGCGAGTACGGCTTCATCAGCGAGGTGCTGTACGACGAGGCCGGTGCGCCTTTCCTGCGCATGCACGGCCTGAGCGACATCTCGTGGAGCGAGGCTTCGCGCACGGTGTTCGAGCGCATGCGTACGGGTGGCTTCGAGTTCCACAACCTCGACTCGCTGTTCGGCACGGTGGTACGCACGCAGGCGCCGGTGATCTCGAACCGTCCCGCGGCGGATGCGCGCAGCGGCGGCGTGCCCCCGGGCCATCCCGTGCTCAATGCCTTCCTCGGGCTGCCGCTGTTTCACGGCGGCCAGATGCTCGGCATGGTCGGGCTTGCCAACGCGCCGGGCGGCTACGACGAGGCGCTGCTGACCGAACTCGAGCCGATGACCGCGACCTGCGCGAGCATGATCATCGCGCTGCGCATCGAGCAGGAACGCAAGTGCGCCGAGGACAGGCTCAATCGCCGGATCGCGTTCGAGCGCCTGGTGGCGCGGATCTCGTCCGAGCTCATCCTCGCCCAGCCCGAGGCGCTCGAGGTCCGCCTTGCGCGCGCGCTGCAGGAGATCGGTTCGTTCGCCCAGGCCGATCGTGCCTACGTGTTCCAGGTGAGCGCGGACGGGCGCTTCATCAGCAACACCTTCGAGTGGTGCGCGGAGGGCATCGCCCCGCAGATCGACAGGCTGCAGAACGTTCCCTTCGACGACGCGATGCTGTTCTGCCGGACGATCAAGCGCTTTGCGATCGTCGACTACCCGAGCATCGACGATCTCCCGGCCGAGGCCGAGGTGGACCGGGCGTTACTTGCGGCGCAAGCCATCCAGTCGCTGCTGGCGGTGCCGATGGTTGCGAACGATCGGCTGGTGGGCTTCATCGGGCTCGATTCGGTGCGCACGGCGCGCGTCTGGCTCGACGAGGAAAAGACGCTGATGACGCTGGTGGGCAACGCCTTTACCGGCGTGCTCGAGCGCAAGCGTGCGGACGACAGCCTGCGCGCGAGCGAGGCGCGGTACCGCTCGGTGGTCGAGAGCGTCAAGGAGGTGATCTTCCGGCTCGATGGTGGGGGGCGCTGGGCCTTCCTCAATCGCTCGTGGGCCGATCTGACCGGGTATGCGATCGAGGATACGCTGGACACGGCGCTCATCGACTACGTGCATGCGGACGACCGCGAGCGCCTTGCGGAGGTGCTGGATCAGGTGTTGCGCGCGGAAGTGGACACCTGCGCGGAGGCGGTGCGCTTCATGCGCACGGGGGGCGGTCACCGCTGGCTCGAGCTCAGTGCGCGGCCGGTGGTCGACGGCAGCGGCGGCGTGGTGGGGCTGTCGGGCACGCTCAACGACATCACCAACCAGAAGGAGCACGAGTCGCGGCTCGAGTTCATCGCGCACTACGATCCGCTGACCGGTCTGCCCAACCGCGTGCTGCTCAACGATCGTCTGCAGCGCGGCATGGCTCAGGCGCGGCGGCGGGGGCAGCAACTGGCACTGGCCTACATCGATCTCGACGGCTTCAAGGCGGTCAATGACACCCACGGCCACCACGTCGGCGACCAGTTGCTGAAGACGGTCGCCGCGCGCATGAAGAACACGCTGCGCGAGGGCGACACCATCTCGCGCCTCGGGGGCGATGAGTTCGTCGCGGTGCTGATCGACCTGCCCGACACCGAATCCTGCCTGCTGCTGACCCAGCGCCTGCTCGCCGCGGTGGCGCAGCCTGTGCCGCTGGTGGGGCACGAATTGAAGGTCTCGGCGAGCATCGGCCTGAGCCTGTTCCCGCAGCCCGACGATGTCGACGCCGACCAGTTGCTGCGCCAGGCCGATCTGGCGATGTACCAGGCCAAGCTGGCCGGCAAGAACCGCTATCACGTCTTCGATACCGCACATGATCGCAGCCTGCGCGGCCGGTACGAGGATCTCGCCCGCATCCGGCGCGGCCTGCGTGGCGGCGAGTTCCGCATGGTCTATCAACCCAAGGTGAACATGCGCACCGGTGCCGTGGTGGGTGCCGAAGCCTTGATCCGCTGGGCGCACCCCGAGCAGGGCGAGCTCGAGCCGGCGTGCTTCCTGCCGACGGTGGAGGGAAACCCGCTGGCCATCGAGCTGGGCGATTGGGTCATCGAGCGGGCGCTGGCGCAGATCGTGGCGTGGAAGCGGGACGGGCTGGCGCTGCCGGTGAGCGTGAATATCAGCGCGCACCACCTGCAGGCGCCGGACTTCATGCTGCGGCTGCAGTCTGCGCTGGCGCGCCATCCCGAGGTGTGGCCGGGAAGCCTGGAGCTGGAGGTGCTGGAGACGAGCGCGCTCGAGAGCATCACCCATGTGTCGCGCATCGTCGAGGCGTGCGCCGCCATCGGCGTGTCGTTCGCGCTGGATGACTTCGGGACGGGGTATTCGTCGCTCGCCTATCTCAAGCGCCTGCCGGCGGCGCGGCTCAAGATCGACCAGGTGTTCGTGCGCGGGATGCCGGAAGACGCCGAGGATCTGGCGATCCTGCAGGCGATCCTCGGGCTGGCCAGTGCCTTCCGGCGCGAGGTGATCGCCGAGGGCGTGGAGACGGTCGAGCACGGGGAGCTGCTGCTGCAGCTCGGCTGCGACATCGGCCAGGGCTACGGGATCGCCCGGCCAATGCCGGCCGAGCAGATCCCCGAGTGGGCGGCGAGCTGGTCGCCGCCCCGGTCGTGGCTGCTTACGCCACGGTGACCGGAATCTTGCCGATCTTCGCCTGCCATTCCTTCGGGCCGGTGTTGTGCACGCTGGTGCCGTTGGCGTCCACCGCGACCGTCACCGGCATGTCCTGCACGGTGAATTCGTAGATCGCTTCCATGCCCAGGTCCTGGAATCCGACGACCTTCGCTTCCTTGATCGCCTTCGACACCAGGTAGGCTGCACCGCCCACGGCCATGAGGTAGGCCGACTTGTTGTCCTTGATCGCCTCGATGGCGACCGGGCCGCGCTCGGACTTGCCGATCATCGAGATGAGGCCGGTCTTCTCCAGCATCATGCGGGTGAACTTGTCCATGCGCGTGGCGGTGGTGGGGCCGGCGGGGCCGACGACCTCGTCACGCACCGGGTCGACCGGCCCGACGTAGTAGATGACGCGGTTGGTGAAGTCGACCGGCAGCTTCTCGCCCTTTTCCAGCATGTCGGCGATGCGCTTGTGCGCGGCGTCGCGGCCGGTGAGCATCTTGCCGTTGAGCAGCAGGATCTGGCCCGGCTTCCAGGACGCGACTTCTTCCTTGGTGAGGGTGTCCAGATTGACCCGGGTGGCGACGTTGGTGTCGGCCTTCCAGGTGACCTGCGGCCAGTCTTCCAGCTTGGGCGTCGGCAGGTGCGCGGGGCCCGAGCCGTCGAGGTGGAAGTGCACGTGGCGGGTGGCGGCGCAGTTGGGGATCATCGCCACCGGCAGGCTGGCGGCGTGGGTCGGGTAGTCCATGATCTTGACGTCGAGCACGGTGGTCAGGCCACCCAGGCCCTGGGCGCCGATGCCGAGCGCGTTGACCTTGTCCATGAGCTCGAGGCGCAGCGCTTCCACGCGGCTGAGCTGGGCGCCCGAGGCGGCCTTCTCGCGCAGCTCGTGGATGTTCACCGGGTCCATCAGCGATTCCTTGGCGAGCAGCATCGCCTTCTCGGGCGTGCCGCCGATGCCGATGCCGAGGATGCCCGGCGGACACCAGCCGGCGCCCATGGTCGGCACGGTCTTCAGCACCCAGTCGACGATGGAATCGGATGGGTTGAGCATGACCATCTTGGTCTTGTTCTCGGAGCCGCCGCCTTTGGCGGCGCAGATCACCTCGACGTCATCGCCTTCGACGATCTCGTAGTGCACCACCGCCGGCGTGTTGTCCTTGCTGTTCTGGCGCTTGCCCGCCGGGTCGAGCAGCACCGAGGCGCGCAGCTTGTTGTCGGGGTCGTTGTAGGCCCGGCGCACGCCCTCGTTGATCATCTCCTGGACGCTCATCTTCGCGTCCCACTGCACGTTCATGCCGACCTTGAGGAAGACCACCGCGATGCCCGTATCCTGGCAGATCGGGCGATGGCCTTCGGCGGCCATGCGCGAGTTGGTCAGGATCTGCGCGATCGCATCTTTTGCCGCCGGGCTCTCCTCGCGGGCGTATGCTTCGCCGAGCGCCTGAATGTAGTCGAGCGGGTGGTAGTAGCTGATGTACTGGAATGCATCCGCGATCGACTGGATGAGGTCTTCTTGGCGAATGATCGTCATGGCGCTTGGTCTCCGGAATGACATGGGGGCAGAATGACGCAGACGGACCGGATGGTCCGGAAAAGCTCAGGATTCTATCACCGGGGCGGCGCGGCCGTGTCTGGCGTGGGAGTGTAAGTCCTGTGTAAGATAGATATTCTTAAATTGCCGGCGTTTCAAAGGCATTCGAGCGCCAGGGAGAGCGATGGTCGTCCGGCCTCACTCCAATCCTGGCGGTTTATAGGCTGGATTCAACCAGCCCACCCGCAAGGGTCAGCTTCAACCATTTGAACAGTTGAGGAGAGGTGAGCATGTCCAACGATCAGCAAGTCCGCATTTACAACCCCTCGGAAGAGATGGTCAAGAACGCAGCGGTGTCCGGCATGGACGGGTACCGCGCGCTGTGCAAGGAAGCCGAGGACGACTACGAGGGCTTTTGGGGCCGTCGCGCGAAGGAAATGCTGGACTGGAAGGTGCCCTTCACCAAGGTGCTGGACGACACCAATGCTCCCTTCTTCAAGTGGTTCGCGGACGGCAAGCTCAACGTCTCGTACAACTGCCTCGACCGCAACGTCAATAACGGCCTGGGCGACAAGGTCGCGGTGATCTTCGAAGCCGACAACGGCGAAGTCACCAAGATTACCTACAAGGACCTGCTGGCCCGCGTCAGCAAGTTCGCCAACGCCCTGCGCGGCATGGGCGTCAAGAAGGGTGACCGCGTCGTCATCTACCTGCCGATGTCGATCGAAGGTGTGGTCGCCATGCAGGCCTGCGCCCGTATCGGCGCCACCCACTCCATCGTCTTCGGCGGCTTCTCGGCCCAGGCCCTGCGTGACCGCATCGAGGACGCCGGCGCCGTCGCGCTGATCACCTCCGACGGCCAGCACCGCGGCGGCAAGGCCCTGCCGCTCAAGCCGATCGCCGACGAAGCGCTGTCGCTGGGCGGTTGCGACACCATCAAGAACGTCGTCGTGGTCAAGCGCACCGGTGGCGATTGCAACATCGTCGCCGGCCGCGACACCTGGTTCCACGACGCCTGCGCCAACCAGTCCGACGTGTGCGAGCCGGAGTGGGTCGAGGCCGAGCATCCGCTGTTCATCCTCTACACCTCGGGTTCCACCGGCAAGCCGAAGGGCGTGCAGCACTCGTCCGGCGGCTACCTGCTGCAGGCCGTGCTGTCGATGAAGTACACCTTCGACATCAAGCCGAATGACATCTTCTGGTGCACCGCCGACATCGGCTGGGTCACCGGCCACACCTACATCACCTACGGCCCGCTCGCCTGCGGCGCGACCGAGATCGTGTTCGAAGGCGTGCCCACCTACCCGGACGCCGGCCGCTTCTGGAAGATGATCCAGGACCACAAGGTCAGCATCTTCTACACCGCGCCGACCGCGATCCGCTCGCTGATCAAGGCCGCCGACAACAACCCGACCGTTCATCCGACCAAGTACGACCTCTCCAGCCTGCGTCTGCTCGGCTCGGTGGGCGAGCCGATCAACCCGGCCGCGTGGGAGTGGTACTACCAGAACGTCGGCGGCGGCCGTTGCCCGATCGTCGATACCTTCTGGCAGACCGAGACCGGCGCGCACATGATCACGCCGATGCCGGGCGCCACGCCGATGGTGCCGGGTTCGTGCACGCTGCCCTTCCCGGGCATCATGGCCGCGGTGGTCGACGAGACCGGTACCGAAGTGCCGTGGGGCCAGGGCGGCATCCTGGTGGTCAAGAAGCCGTGGCCGTCGATGATCCGCACGATCTGGAACGACCCCGACCGCTTCGTCAAGTCCTACTACCCGGCCGACTTCCAGGGCAAGCTGTACCTGGCGGGCGACGGTGCGATCCGTGACGTCGAGACCGGCTACTTCACCATCACCGGCCGTATCGACGACGTGCTGAACGTCTCGGGTCACCGCATGGGCACGATGGAGATCGAATCGGCGCTGGTGGCGCACGAGAAGGTTGCCGAAGCGGCCGTGGTCGGTCGTCCGGACGACCTGACCGGCGAGGCCATCGTGGCCTTCGTGGTGCTCAAGGGCGCGCGTCCGACCGGCGACGAAGCCGCGAAGATGATCAAGGAACTGCAGAACTGGGTGGGCCACGAGATCGGACCGATCGCCAAGCCCAAGGACATCCGCTTCGGCGAGAACCTGCCGAAGACCCGCTCGGGCAAGATCATGCGCCGTCTGCTGCGCCAGCTTGCCAAGGGCGAGGACGTCACCCAGGACACCTCGACGCTCGAGAACCCGCACATCCTGGAGCAGCTCAAGGGCTGATCTCCAGCCGGCCGGGCCACTGCGGCCCGGCCGCGACTGAACGACAGGAGGAGATCCGGCCATGTAGCCGGACACGGGGGGAGACCGGACACGCGCAATGCGTGATCCTGTTCGTGCGAAGCGCCGAACCTGCCTTGAAGAGCAGGGCGGCGCCTCGTCATTTCTGTTTTGCCGTGGCGGACATCATGGGAGTGACATGATGCGCAAGGGACTGGCCGGACAGCGTCTGGTGGCAGTGTTTCTGGCCGGCATGCTGTTGCTGAACTATCCGATTCTGTCTCTGTTCGACCGGCCTGCGAGCCTGTTCGGACTGCCGTTGCTGCACGTCTATCTGTTTTCCGTCTGGCTCGGGCTGATCGTGGCGGTTGCCTGGATCGTCGAGCGGGGCGCGCGTTGATGCGGGGGCGCCAATGCTGCCGGGCTGGCTGATCATCGCGGCGTCATTCGCCTACCTGCTGCTGCTGTTCGCGGTGGCGTACTTCGGCGACCGCCGAGCCGACCAGGGGCGCTCGGTCATCGCCAACCCCTGGGTGTTCAGCCTGTCTCTCGCGGTGTATTGCACCGCATGGACCTACTTCGGCAGCGTCGGCCGTGCGGCCTCGGGCGGGACCTGGTTCCTGCCCACCTATCTCGGCCCCACCCTCGGCCTGGCGCTGGCCTGGCTGGTGGTGCTGAAGATGATCCGCATCGCCCGCAGCTACCGCATCACCTCGATCGCCGACTTCGTCGCCTCGCGCTACGGCAAGAGCCATCTGCTCGGCGGGCTCGTCACGATCATCGCGGTGGTCGGCATCGTTCCCTACATCGCGCTGCAGCTCAAGGCGATCTCGAGCGGCTATGCGCTCCTGATCGGCGAGCACGACAGCCTGTTCCGCATCGAGAGCCAGGCCGGCTGGTGGCAGGACGGCACGCTCTACATCGCCCTGACCCTGGCCGCGTTCACGGTGCTGTTCGGCACCCGGCACCTCGACACCACCGAGCGCCACGAGGGCATGGTGGCGGCGATCGCCTTCGAGTCGGTGGTCAAGCTGCTCGCCTTCCTCGCGGTCGGCATCTACGTCACCTACTGGCTGTACGACGGCTTCGGCGACCTCTACGCGCGCGCCATGGCCGCGCCCGAACTCGCCAACGTGCTCGCCTTCGATGGCGTGGGCCGGCTGGGCTACGGCGGCTGGTTCGCCCACGTGCTGCTGGCGATGCTGTCGGTGATCTTCCTGCCGCGCCAGTTCCAGATCGCGGTGGTCGAGAACGTCAACGAGCAGCATCTGCGCCGCGCCACCTGGGCGTTTCCGGCGTATCTGCTGCTGATCAACATCTTCGTGATCCCGATCGCCATCGGCGGCCTGCTGCATTTCGGCCAGGGCACGGTCGATCCCGACACCTTCGTGCTCACCTTGCCGATGGCGCACGACAACGCGGCGCTCGCGCTGTTCGTGTTCATCGGCGGGCTGTCGGCGGCCACCGGCATGGTCATCGTCGAGGCGATCGCGCTGTCGACCATGGTGTGCAACGACCTGGTGATGCCGATGCTGCTGCGCAGCCGGCGCCTGAATCTTGCCCGCGAGCGCGACCTCACCGGCCTGTTGCTCGGCATCCGGCGCGGGGCCATCGTCGGCCTGCTGCTGCTCGGCTATCTGTACTTCCGCCTGGCGGGCGAGGCCTACGCGCTGGTCAGCATCGGGCTGATCAGCTTTGCCGCGGTGGCCCAGTTTGCGCCGGCGGTGCTCGGCGGCATGTACTGGCGCGGGGGCACGCGCGAGGGCGCGCTGGCGGGGCTGCTGTCGGGCTTCGCGGTGTGGGGCTACACGCTGATGCTGCCCTCGTTCGCCAAGTCGGGCTGGCTCGATCCGGGCTTTCTCGAGCAGGGGCTGTTCGGCCTGGCCTGGCTCAAGCCGGAGCAGCTCTTCGGCCTTGGCGGCTGGGACAACATCAGCCACGCGCTGTTCTGGAGCCTGCTCGCCAACATCGGCGCCTACGTGCTGGTCTCGCTCGCGCGCGTGCCGACCGGCTCGGAGGCCACGCAGGGCGCGCTGTTCGTCGATGTGTTCCGGCGCGGCGAGTCGCCGCCGGCCAGCTTCTGGCGCACCGGGGCGGAGTCGCGCGACCTGGTGCCGCTGGTGGCGCGCTTCCTCGGCCAGCGCCGCACCGAAGAGGCCTTCGGCGCCTACGCGCGCTCGCACGGACTGCAGGACGTGGCGCAGCTCAAGGCCGACCCCGAGCTCGTGCATTTTGCCGAATCGCTGCTCGCCGGCGCGATCGGCAGCGCGTCGGCGCGGGTCATGGTGTCGACGGTGGTGCAGGAGGAACCGCTCGGGCTGGGCGAGGTGATGGACATCCTCGACGAGGCCTCGCAGGTGCGCGCCTACTCGCACAAGCTCGAGGAAAAATCCCGCGCCCTTGAGGCCGCGACCGCCGAACTGCGCGCGGCCAACGAACAGTTGAAGGAGCTCGACCGCCTCAAGGACGACTTCATGTCCTCGGTGACGCACGAGCTGCGCACGCCGCTGACCTCGATCCGCGCCTTCTCCGAGATGATGGTCGACGACCCCGACATCGACGTCGCCGACCGCCAGCGCTTCCTCGGCATCATCGTGTCCGAGACCGTGCGCCTGACGCGCCTGGTGAACCAGGTGCTGGACATGGCCAAGATCGAGTCCGGCCACGCCGAGTGGCACAACACCGACATCGACATGCGCGAGCTGGTGCAGCACTCGGTGGATGCGACTACGCAACTCTTCCGCGATTGTGGCGCCGAGGTGTTCGTCCATCTGCCGGATTCGGTGCCGACGCTGCGTGCCGACCACGACCGCCTGCTGCAGGTGATGCTCAACCTGCTGTCGAACGCGGCCAAGTTCGTGCCCTCGGGGGCAGGGCGGGTGGACGTCAGCCTGCGCTGCGACGATGGCCGCGTGCGCGTCGATGTGAAGGACAACGGGCCGGGCATCGCGCTCGAGCAGCAACGGGTGGTGTTCCAGAAGTTCCGCCAGGGCGGCGACGAGCGCTCGCGTCCGCAGGGCACCGGATTGGGGCTGCCGATCAGTCGGCAGATCGTCGAACACTTTGGCGGCCGCCTGTGGCTGGAGTCGGTGCCGGGGCAGGGCGCCACGTTCTCGTTCGAGTTGCCGCTGACGTCGGCGGCCGCCATGCAATGACTTAGAATAAGCGCCGGGGAGGAGTCACCGATGAACAAGAAAGTATTGATTGCGGACGACGAACAGAACATCGTCATTTCGCTCGAATTCCTCATGAAGCGGGAGGGCTTCGAGGTGGTGGTCGCCAACGATGGCGAAGAGGCGATCCGGCGCATCCGCGCCGACCAGCCCGATCTGGTGTTGCTCGACGTGATGATGCCGAAGAAGAGCGGCTTCGAGGTCTGCCAGGAGGTCAAGTCCGATCCCGCGCTCGGCGGGGTGCGAATCCTGATGCTGACCGCCAAGGGGCGTGACACCGAGGTCGCCAAGGGCCTCGCGCTCGGCGCCGATGCCTACATGACCAAGCCTTTCTCCACCCGCGAGCTGGTGGACAAGGTGCGCAGCATGCTGGAGCAATGATCCATGTCGGCACGTGCGCGCTTCATTCTCGCGGTGATCGTGCTGTTCCTGCTGATGACCGGGCCGTTCCTGCTGACGGCACTGATCGTGTGGGCGGAGACCGAGGGCGAGAGCAGGCAGATCCTCCTCGACACGCTCGCGCCGCATCTTGGCCTGGGCACGATGCTGACCGCGCTCGGCTTCGCCGCCGGCATCGGCGTGGTGCGGACGCTGTTCCGGCAGTACGTGCAGGGCCTGCTGCGCATGTCCGAGAACCTGCGCCTGATGCTCGGTGCCAACCGCGGGTTCCGCGTCCAGCCCGAAGGCCCGCCCGAGGTGCAGTCCCTGGCGCTGGCGATGAACGAGCTCGCCAGCCAGCGCGACGAGCTGATGTGCGACGTCGAGGCCCAGATCGGGCGCGCCAAGGAGTCGGTCGAGCTCGAGAAGAATCGCCTCGCCACCCTGATGTCCGAGCTGACGCAGAGCGTGGTGGTGTGCAACCTCGACGGCCGTGTGCTGCTCTACAACAACCGCGCGCGCACGCAGTTCCGTGCGCTGTCCGACGCACCCGGGGTGGCGGGGGGCGGTGAGCTCATCGGCCTCGGGCGCTCGATCTATGGCGTGTTCGAGCGCAACCTGATCGCGCACGCGCTCGACACCATCCAGCAGCGGCTGCGCCGAGGCGTGGCCCAGCCGCAGGCCAACTTCGTCACCACGACGCGCGCCGGGCAGCTCCTGCGCGTGCAGATGGCGCCGGTGCTGTCGGTTGCCGCGGTGGCGGAAAAGGCCGCGGCGGGCGAGGGCGAGGCTGCCGAAGTGGCGAGCGCAGCCGCACCCGAGCGCACGGTCACCGGTTTCATCCTGATGCTCGACAACATCACGCGCAATTTCGAGACCGAGTCGCGCCGCGACCAGTTGCTGCACAACCTCACCGAAGGCAACCGCGCTTCGCTCGCCAACGTGCGCGCCGCGGCCGACATGCTCGAGTTCGAGGACCTCACCGACGACATGCGCACGCGCTTCCGCAAGGTGGTGCGCGACGAGGTGCAGGCGATGAGCCAGCGCCTCGACCACACCGCGAACGAGTTCGCCGATTCGCTGAAGGCGCGCTGGCAGCTCGAGGAGATGCTGGGCGCCGACCTCATCGCCGCGGTGCAGCGCCGGATCGAGGCCCGCATCGGCCTGCCGACCAAGCTCGAGGAGGTGGACGAGTCGCTGTGGCTGAAGGTCGACAGCTTTTCGCTGATGCAGGCGATCACCTACCTGGCCAGCCGCCTTTCGGACGAATTCGAGGTGCGCGAGGTGCGCTTCCGGCTGAGCGCAGCCGGGCGCCTGGTGCACCTCGACCTGATCTGGTCGGGCCAGGCGATGAGCACCGAGACGGTGATGAGCTGGGAGCTCGAGGCGATGAAGGTCGAGGACGAGAGCAGCCCGCTCACCGTGCGCGACGTCATCGACCGTCACGACGGCGAGATGTGGCTCGAGCGCGAGAAGGTGCGCCACCGCGCCTTCTTCCGCATCCTCCTGCCGGCGGCGACGCCGCAGGAGCAGGCCGAGCCCGACACCTACCTGCGCGGCGAGAGCCGCCCCGAGTACTACGACTTCGACCTCTTCGCGTGGTCGGAGAAGTCCCACGGGCTGGAAGACCGGCTGCTGTCCGAGCTCACCTTCACCGTCTTCGACACCGAGACCACGGGGCTCAACCCCTCGCAGGGCGACGAGATCATCCAGATCGGCGCCACCCGCATCGTCAACGGCAAGCTGCTGCGCAGCGAATCCTTCGAGCAGCTCGTCGATCCGCAGCGCCCGCTGGCGCCCGAGTCGGCCAAGATCCACGGCATCACCTCCGAGATGCTGCGCGGCCAGCCCACCATCGACAAGGTGCTGCCGGCCTTCCACGCCTTTGCCGCCGACACGGTGCTTATCGCGCACAACGCCGCCTTCGACATGCGCTTCCTGCAGCTCAAGGAAGAAGAGACCGGCCTGCGTTTCGACCATCCGGTGCTCGACACCCTGCTGCTGTCGGCGGTGATCCACCCCAACCAGGAGTCGCACCGCCTGGAGGCGATCGCCGAGCGCCTGGGGCTGACCATCGTCGGCCGCCACACCGCGCTGGGCGACGCCATCGTGACCGCCGAGGTGTTCCTCAAGCTGGTGCCGCTGCTCGCCGACAAGGGCATCCGCACGCTGCGCGAGGCGCGCGAGGCGGCCGAGCAGTCGTACTACGCGCGGATCAAGTACTGATGTGGCGTAGCGCAGCCACGACGAGCGGGGCCGGCCTTGAAGCGTAATGCCGGCTTCGCGCGTCAACTGCGCCGGTATTACGGCGTCTATACGCTGACGTTTGCGCTCTTCGTGCTGCTGCTGGCGATCGGCGAGTCGATGGGCCTTTCGCAGCAGGTCATCGGCCACGTGTTCCTGTTCGTGACGATCGCGATCTACGCCACGATCGGGGTCATGAGCCGTACCTCCGACGTGTCGGAGTACTACGTGGCGGGCCGGCGCGTGCCGGCGATGTTCAACGGCATGGCCACCGCGGCCGACTGGATGAGCGCGGCGTCGTTCATCGGGCTGGCGGGCACCTTGTACTTCAGCGGTTTCGAGGGCCTCGCCTTCGTCACCGGGTGGACCGGCGGCTTCGTGCTGGTGGCGCTGCTGCTGGCGCCCTACCTGCGCAAGTTCGGCCAATACACGATTCCGGATTTTCTCGGCGCGCGTTACCAGGGCAACGTCGCGCGCCTGGTCGGGCTCGCGGCGACGGTGCTGGCGAGCTTCGTGTATCTGGTGGCGCAGATCTACGGCGTGGGGCTGGTGACCAGCCGCTTCGTCAGCGTGGAGTTCGAGATCGGCCTCTTCATCGGCCTCGCCGGGATCCTGGTGTGCTCCTTCCTCGGCGGCATGCGCGCCGTGACCTGGACCCAGGTGGCGCAGTACGTGATCCTGATCATCGCCTACCTGGTCCCGGTGGTGATCCTGTCGTACAAGCTCACCGGTATCCCGATCCCGCAGGCGGTGTATGGCACGGTGCTGCAGGAGATCACCGCGCGCGAGGATGTGCTGCTCGAGGCCCCGACCGAAGTCGAGGTGCGCCGCCTGTACGCCGCGCGCGCGCACGATTTTGCCGACAAGATGGCCAGGCTGCCCGATTCGCTCGAGGTCGAGCGCCGGCGCATGATCGATGCGCTCAACGAGATG
Source organism: Thauera sp. (assembly GCA_017997795.1). Taxonomy (GTDB): domain Bacteria; phylum Pseudomonadota; class Gammaproteobacteria; order Burkholderiales; family Rhodocyclaceae; genus Thauera. Next base: position 23,537 of record JAGOEI010000007.1, read on the forward strand.
CGGCTCGGCAATGCGCCGGCGCGCGACATCGCGCTCGCCGAGCGTGCGCTGCGCGACATGCCGCGCACGCCCGCGGAGGCGCAGCAGATCTGGGAGCGCGCCCGGCTCGACGCGCTCGAGCGCTCGAAGCCGCCGCCCCGGCACGCCGAGGCCCATCCGGGCGCCACCGAGCGCGAATCGGCGGTCGTGCGCAACAACTTCCTCGCCCTGATGTTCGTGCTGATGGTCGGCACCGCCGCGCTGCCGCACATCCTGATGCGCTACTACACCACGCCGGGTGTGATGGAGGCGCGGCGTTCGGTGATGTGGTCGCTGTTCTTCATCTTCCTGCTCTACGTCACCGCGCCGGCCTACGCCGTGTTCGCCAAGTGGGAGGTCTATCACAACGTGGTCGGCTCGAGCCTGAACATCCTGCCCGACTGGGTGGCGTCCTGGGGGCGGGTCGGGCTGGTGCGCATCGAGGACCTCAACGGCGACGGCATCCTGCAGCTCGCCGAGCTGAGCCTGAACACCGACGTGATCGTGCTCGCCACGCCGGAGATCGCCGGGCTGCCCTACGTGGTGTCGGGCCTGGTCGCTGCCGGCGGGCTGGCGGCGGCGCTGTCGACGGCGGACGGGCTGCTGCTGACGATCGCGAACGCGCTATCGCACGACCTTTACTACAAGGTCATCAATCCGAAGGCGTCCGCGCATCGGCGCCTGGTGATCTCCAAGTCGCAACTGCTGGTGGTGGCGGTGGTCGCCGCCTGGGTGGCGTCGATGCGGCCGGACAACATCCTGTTCATGGTCGGCCTGGCTTTCTCGATCGGGGCCTCGGCGTTCTTCCCCGCGCTGGTGCTCGGCATCTTCTGGAAGCGCGCCAACCGGCCGGGGGCCGTCACCGGCATGCTGGTCGGACTGGCGGTGACGATCTTCTACGTGGTGCGCACGCACCCGTTCTTCGGCGGTTCGATGACCAACGCCTGGTTCGACATCAACTCGATCTCGGCGGGCGTCTTCGGCGTGCCGCTCGGCTTCGTCACCATCGTCGTGGTCAGCCTGCTGACCCGACCGCCGCCGCAGGAGATCCAGGACCTGGTCGACTACGTACGCTACCCCGATGTGCCCGGGCAGGAACGTCCGCAGCTCTGAAGCGGGCACTTGAAGCGCGCCGGATGCGCCCCACATAGGGTGCAGTTCAACGACTCCCGAGGATCGTCCCCATGCGCTTCGACAAGCTCACCACCAAGTTCCAGCAAGCCCTCGCCGATGCGCAGAGCGTCGCCGTGGGCAACGACCAGCAATTCATCGAGCCGCTGCACGTGCTCCAGGCCCTGCTCGAGCAGGACGACGGCGGCACGGTGTCGCTGCTGCAGCGCGCCGGCGTCAATGTGCCGCCGCTCAAGACCGCCGTTTCGCGCGCCATCGGCCGCCTGCCCAAGGTCGAAGGCCACGGCGGCGAGGTCAGCATCGGCCGCGATCTCAACAACCTGCTCAACGTCACGGACAAGGAAGCGCAGAAGCGCGGCGACCAGTTCATCGCCAGCGAGATGTTCCTGCTCGCGCTCGCCGACGACAAGGGCGAGGCCGGCCGCCTGCTCAAGGAGAACGGGCTCGCGCGCAAGGCGCTGGAGGCCGCCATCGAAGCGGTGCGCGGCGGCGCCAATGTCGGCAGCCAGGACGCCGAGGGCCAGCGCGAGTCGCTCAACAAATACTGCCTCGACCTCACCGAGCGTGCGCGCAGCGGCAAGCTCGACCCGGTGATCGGCCGCGACGACGAGATCCGCCGCGCCATCCAGATCCTGCAGCGTCGCACCAAGAACAACCCGGTGCTGATCGGCGAGCCCGGCGTGGGCAAGACCGCGATCGTCGAGGGTCTGGCGCAGCGCATCGTCAATGACGAGGTGCCCGAGACGCTCAAGGGCAAGCGCGTGCTGTCGCTCGACATGGCGGCGCTGCTCGCCGGCGCCAAGTACCGCGGCGAGTTCGAGGAACGCCTGAAGGCGGTGCTGAAGGAGATCGCCCAGGAAGAGGGTCGCATCATCGTCTTCATCGACGAGCTCCACACCATGGTGGGCGCCGGCAAGGCCGAGGGCGCGATCGACGCCGGCAACATGCTCAAGCCCGCGCTCGCGCGTGGCGAGCTGCACTGCATCGGCGCCACCACGCTCGACGAGTACCGCAAGTACATCGAGAAGGACGCCGCGCTCGAGCGCCGCTTCCAGAAGGTGCTGGTCGAGGAGCCCTCGGTCGAGGCCACCATCGCCATCCTGCGTGGCCTGCAGGAGAAGTACGAGATCCACCACGGCGTCGACATCACCGACCCGGCCATCGTCGCCGCGGCCGAGCTGTCGCACCGCTACATCACCGACCGCTTCCTGCCCGACAAGGCGATCGACCTCATTGACGAGGCCGCGGCGCGCATCAAGATGGAGATCGACTCCAAGCCCGAGGTCATGGACAAGCTCGACCGCCGCATGATCCAGCTCAAGATCGAGCGCGAGGCGGTGAAGAAGGAAAAGGACGAGGCCTCGCAGAAGCGCCTGCAACTCATCGAGGAAGAACTCGCCAAGCTGCAGCGCGAGTACAACGACCTCGAGGAGATCTGGAAGGCGGAGAAGTCCAAGGCGGCGGGTTCCGCCCACATCAAGGAAGAGATCGACGCGCTGCGCGCGCAGATGGCCGAGTTCCAGAGGAAGGGCCAGCTCGACAAGGTCGCCGAGCTGCAGTACGGCAAGCTGCCCCAGCTCGAGGGCCAGTTGAAGATGGCCGAGCAGGCCGGCGAGAACGCCACGCCCAACAAGCTCTTGCGCACCCAGGTGGGCGCCGAGGAGATCGCCGAGGTGGTCTCGCGCGCCACCGGCATCCCGGTGAGCAAGATGATGCAGGGCGAGCGCGAGAAGCTGCTGAAGATGGAAGACAAGCTGCACGAGCGCGTGGTCGGCCAGGACGAGGCCGTGCGCCTGGTGGCCGACGCCATCCGGCGCTCGCGCGCGGGCCTGTCGGACGAGAACCGGCCGTATGGTTCCTTCCTCTTCCTCGGCCCCACCGGCGTGGGCAAGACCGAGCTGTGCAAGACGCTGGCGAGCTTCCTGTTCGACTCCGAGGAGCACCTGATCCGCATCGACATGAGCGAGTTCATGGAGAAGCACTCCGTCGCGCGCCTGATCGGCGCGCCCCCGGGCTACGTCGGCTACGAGGAGGGCGGCTACCTGACCGAGCAGGTGCGGCGCAAGCCCTACAGCGTGATCCTGTTCGACGAGGTCGAGAAGGCGCACCCGGACGTCTTCAACGTGCTGCTGCAGGTGCTCGACGACGGGCGCATGACCGATGGCCAGGGGCGCACGGTGGACTTCAAGAACACCGTGATCGTGATGACCTCCAACCTCGGCAGCCAGATGATCCAGGCCATGGCCGGCGACGACTACGGGGTGATCAAGCTCGCGGTGATGGCGGAGGTGAAGACGTACTTCCGTCCGGAGTTCATCAACCGCATCGACGAGGTGGTGGTGTTCCACGCGCTCGACGAGAAGCACATCGCCGGCATCGCGAAGATCCAGTTGCAGTATCTGGAGAAGCGCCTGGCGCGGCTGGAGATGGGCATGGAGATCAGCGACGCGGCGCTCGCCGAGCTGGCGAGCGCCGGCTTCGACCCGGTGTTCGGCGCGCGGCCCTTGAAGCGCGCGATCCAGGAGCGCATCGAGAACCCGCTCGCCAAGGCCATCCTCGAGGGCAGGTTCGCGCCCAAGGACCGCATCCGGGTGGATGCCGAAGGCGGGCAGCTCGTGTTCACGCGCGCAGCCTGAGGCTGGCGTGGCGCCCCGGGGGCGGAAATCCTCGGGGGCGACCGGCACGTGGGGGCAGGCGAGCGCTTGCCCCCGCTGCGTTTACACCGAGTGGTTGGCGCGAATCCAGTGGGCGAAGGCGTCGACCGTGAGCGGGCGCGAGAAC
>JAGOEI010000007.1:27566-31173 GCA_017997795.1 Thauera sp.
GGGGCGGAAATCCTCGGGGGCGACCGGCACGTGGGGGCAGGCGAGCGCTTGCCCCCGCTGCGTTTACACCGAGTGGTTGGCGCGAATCCAGTGGGCGAAGGCGTCGACCGTGAGCGGGCGCGAGAACAGGTAGCCCTGCATCGCGTGGCAGCCGCGTTCGGAAAGATACTGGCGCTGCGCCTGGGTCTCGACCCCTTCGGCCACCACCTGCATGCCGAGGTCGCGCGCCAGCGACAGCGCGGCCGAGGTCACCGCGGCGTCCTCGGCGTTGCCGGGCAGATCGTCGACGAAGGAGCGGTCGATCTTCAGGCGGGCGATCGGCAGGCGCTTGAGATACGACAGGCTGGAATAGCCGGTGCCGAAGTCGTCCAGCGCCAGGGTGAGGCCGAGGTCGACCAGATCCTGCAGGCGACCCGAGAGCTCGGCGGACGGCTCCATCAGCGCGCTTTCGGTGATCTCGAGTTCGATGCAGGCCGGATCGGCGCCGGTTTCGGTGAGCATGCGCGCCACCGTCGCCACGAAGTCGCGCTTGCGGAACTGCAGCGCCGAGATGTTCACCGCGACGATCAGGTCGGGCAGGCCCGCTGCGCGCCATTCCACCTGCTGACGGCAGGCCTCGCGCAGCACCCATTCGCCGAGCGCGGTGATCAGGCCGGTCTCTTCGGCGAGCGGAATGAACTGGTCGGGCGGGACCATGCCCCGCTGCGGGTGCATCCAGCGCACCAGCGCCTCGCAGCCATAGGGCTTGCCGGTGGCTGCCTCGATCTGGGGCTGGTAGTGCAGGATCAGCTCGTTGCGCTCGACCGCGCGCCGCAGATCGGTCTCCATCAGCAGGCGTTCGGTGGCGCGGGTGTTCATCTCCGGGACGAAGAAGCGGAAGGTGTTGCGCCCGGCCTCCTTGGCGCCATACATCGCGGTGTCGGCGTGCTTGAGCAGGGTGTCGACCTCGGCGCCGTCGTTCGGGTAAAGCGCAACGCCGATGCTGGCCGACAGGTGGAGCTCATGGCCGTCGATGATCATCGGCTCGGTGAGCGCGGCGAGCATGCGGTCGGCCACCAGCGCGGCTTCCTCCATGTTCGACAGGCGTGACAGCAGCACGACGAACTCGTCGCCGCCCAGACGGGCGAGCAGATCCTCGTCGCGCACGCAGCGCGACAGCCGGCTCGCCGCCAGCGCGAGCATGCGGTCGCCGGCCGGGTGGCCGAGCGAGTCGTTCACGGTCTTGAAGTTGTCGAGGTCGAGAAACAGGATGGCGAACTTGTCCTGGTGCCGTGCCGCCGAACACAGCGCGATGCGCGCCTGCTCCTGCCAGGCGCTGCGATTGTGCAGGCCGGTCAGGGTGTCGTAGCGGGCGAGGTACTGGATCTTCGCCTCGGCCTCGCGCGCGCTGCTGACGTCCTGGGCGATGCCGCGCAGGCGTTTCGGGGCGCCCGCCTGCCACTCGCTCTCGATGCGGAACTGCAGCGTGCGCGGCGGCAGGGTGTCGGTCTTGCAGTCGAGCATGATCCGCCCCGGGTTCTGCGCGGCGGTGTCGAGGGCCTTGGTGAGGGCGGCGCGGCTGGTGGGGGCGACCGCCTCGACGAGGTCGGTCAGGCTGTGGAGCTGGCTGCCCTCGACGCCGAGCAGCAGGTGGAGCTCGGACGACGTGCGCAGCCCCGACACGCCGGACACCGTCTCCCAACTGCCCATGCGCGCGATGCGCTGCGCATCGATCAGCGCAGCCTGCTTTTCGCCGAGATCGGCGCTGGCGGCCTCGAGTTCGGCGGTGCGCTGCTCCACCAGCGCGTTGATGCGCCGGTTGCTGCCGGTGGTGATCAGCAGCAGCGCGCCGAGCATCGCGGTGGCGAGCAGCCCGACGGCGACGGTCGCCCACGCCGCCCAGCTCTGCAACTGCTGCATGTATTCCGGGCTGGCGCGCAGGCGCAGCTCCCACTGACGGCCCGCGAAGGAGATCGGCGCGGCGTGCACGAGCGCGTCCTTGTCCCAGCCGGGGTGGGTGCCGTCCTGTGCACCGGCGATGCAGGTGGCAGGGGCGTCGAGCTCGACCAGGCAGCGCTCGATGTGCGCGGAGGCGGCGCTCTGGAGCGCCGCGGCGAGCACGTCGTCGAGGCGGAAGGTGGCGCTGACGACGCCGTGCAGGCGATCCGACGCGGCGCCGCTGCCGGGCGCGAACACGGCGAGATAGACGGCTACGCCGTTCTGGTCTCCCGCCTCCTGCACCAGGCGCATGCGGGCGGTGGCAGCCGGTTGTCCGTTCGAGCGCGTGCTCGCGATCCCCTGGGCGGCGACTGCGTAGGAGAGCGGGTCCAGGCCGATTGCACTGGCGTTGCTGCCCTCGGGCGCAACATGAAGGATCGGCAGGTACTCCGCGCGCCGGGCTGCGGTCGTGGTGCGGCCCTCGGCGTCGCGGTCGAGGATGCGGAATCCCGGCCGCCCGTCCCTGCGCACGCCGGCCTCGAAGGCATCGCGTTCGGCGTCGCGGACCAGCGGGTTCCAACTGAAGCTCTGGGTGCCGGCGTGGCGCTCCATCCAGGGAGTGACGAAGCTGGCGAATTCGTCCGCGCTCACCGCTTCGCTGACCGAAAACAGGCGCTCGATCGAGCGCATCATCTCGAGGTGGCGATCGAGGCGCTTCTGCAGCAGGCCAGCCAGGTTTGCGGCATCGCGATCGAACTGGGACTGGACGCGCACCGCCTCCCAGTGCACGACCTGACGGTAGGCCAGCGTCAGCAGCACGAGGGCGACCGCCAGCGGCAACGCGATGGCAAGCCGACGCGGTCGCCATTCGCTCGCCGGCCGTCCGAAGAACGCGAACATCAGCGGGGTGGCGACCAGCGCCCCCAGGGTGTCCCCGGCCCACCACGACCAGGCGTTGAAGAGCGCGCTCGCGGGCGGAATCACGCCTGCCCACACCAGCGCCGACACGCCGATCGTGCAACTCACCAGCGCGCTCACCGGAACGACGATCGCCAGCAGCCGGACGACGGAGCCCGGCGTATCGAGCGCATTGGGGAAGCCGATCAGCCTGCGCGCGAGCAGGGCGCCGGCCACGGCCTGCAGGGTGGCCCCCACCGGCACGAGCATGGGCCCGAGCGGGCTCCAGTCCGGGGTGCCGATCAGCGGCCAGGCTGCGGCCAGTTGCACGAGCGCGGACCCTGCCAGCACCGCCGGCCAGTACCGCAGGCCGCAGATGATCAGCGCCGCGAGCGCGATGCCCGCCGATGGGAAGAAGGGCGCGGTGTAGCCGGGCGGAATGGCCAGACCGAGCGCAAGGTGGCCCGCGAGCCAGTAGGCGAGGGTGATCGTGATCCAGGGTGAAGTGAGCACGTGCATCGCCCGAGTATAAATGCCGCATTCCGGCGTCCGTCGTGACGTATCGCATGCGCGGGGGCAGAAGTGCGGTGCAATGCGCTAAACTTCCGGCCTCGCGCGCGGCCGCCGTGCATGGCGACCGACGCTCCCTTGTGGCTTAAACGGAATTCACGATGTTCGAGGCTGTCCGCAACAACAAGCGCATTGCGCAGATCATTCTGGCGATCCTGATCATCCCCTTCGCCTTCTTCGGCATGGATGCGTATTTCAGCGAATCCGCCACCGGCAACGAGGT
>JAGOEI010000302.1 GCA_017997795.1 Thauera sp.
CGCCCTGCGGCAGACGGGCGGCGGCGGTACTCAGGTACTCCAGCACACGCGAGCGCGCCCAGTAGATGTCGGTGCCGTCCTCGAAGATCACATACACGTAGGACGCGCCGAACATCGAGAAGCCGCGCACAACCTTGGCCCGCGGCACGGCAAGCATCGAGGTGGTGAGCGGATAGGTGACCTGGTCCTCGACCACCTGCGGCGCCTGGCCGGGGTAGTCGGTGTAGACGATCACCTGCACGTCCGACAGGTCGGGCAGCGCATCCAGCGGCGTGTGCTTGACCGCGTAGAGGCCGCCGCCGATCAGGAACAACGTGGCGAGCAGCACCAGGAAGACGTTGCGCGCCGACCAGTCGATGACGCGGTCGAGCACGCCGGCGGAGGCGCCCGCCGGCGGCGCAGCATCGGCGGCGAGCGGATCGCCAGCACGCCCGGGCTGCGCAGCGTCCGCGGTGATGGACGCCGCGCCAACGGACCCGGCGGTGGCTGGTGCAGCGGTCGGAGGGTTCAGGGGCGGCTGCATCTCAATGCCCCCGGTGGTCGTCGCGGGCACCGGGGGCGGTGCTGCCGGCTGCCCCGGCGCCATCGGCGCCCATCCCGCCCGTCCCTTCCGGCGCGGCCACACCCGGCAGCGGCTCGATGCCGGTGACGATGTACTCGCCCGGCTCGCCGGCCTTGAACACGAAGCGCACCGACGTGCCGGGCGCGATGTCCTTCACCAGGCCGGGGTCGGCGATGACGAAATCCATGGTCATCGCCGGCCAGCTCAGCGCCGGGATCTCGACGTGGGTCAGGGTCAGGCTGCCCGCCTCGGCGTCGATGGCGTCGAGCGTGCCCTCGGTTTCGTAGCTGGGCGCAGGGGTGTGCTCCTCGGCATCGGCCTCCATCAGATTCGACAGCGCGGCCTTCAACTGGCTCTCCGAGTCGATCAGGAAGTTGGCGGAAACGACCACGCGATCGCCCTCCTCCACGCCTTCGAGCACCTCCACCAGCTCGCGGCCGCGCTCGCCCAGCTTCACCGGCTGCGGCTTGAAGCGGCCTTCATCGAGCGCGATCAGCACCATCCTGCGCTCGCCGTCGTCGATGATTGCCGACGTCGGCACCACGGTTTTCGGGCTGGCGTCGCCCGCCGCGAGCGCGACCTGAGCGAACATGCCGGGACGCAGCAGCCCTTGCGCGTTGTCCAGTTCCAGACGCACGCGGGTGCTGCGCGTGGCAGGGTCGAGCGTGGGATACAGGTAGTCGACGCGCGCCGCGAAGCTGCGCCCGGGCCAGGCCTCGAGCGTCACCTGGGCACCCTGGCCGACCTGCACGCGGGCGAGATCCTGCTCGAACACGTCGGCGATGATCCACACCGTCGACAGGTCGGCGATGCGGAACAGCGCCTCGCCGGGCATGAAGCGCCCGCCCTCGATAGCCATCTTCTCCAGCACGACGCCCCTTGCCGGGGCGTGGAAGACCTGGCGCGCACCGGCCTGGCCGGCGACCTGCAGGTTGCGCAGGCGCGCGCGCGTCGCCTCGGCCAGGCGGCGGGCGGATTCGCTCGCCAGCGCATCATGGGCCGCGCTCTGGCTGGCCAGGCGCTCGGCGATGCGCAGCTCCTCGCCGGTGGATTGCAGTTCGGGGCTGTAGGCAGTGAACAAAGGCTGGCCCTTCTTCACCGTATCGCCGACGGCATCGACATGCAGGCGCTCGATCCAGCCCTCGAAGCGCGGCGCCACCACCACCTGGCGACGCTCGTCGATCTCGATGCGGCCGCTTGCGCGCACCGTTGCGTCCACCGTGCGCTGTTCGACCAGGGCCGTCTTCACGCCCAGGGTCTGGATGCGCGCCGGGCTGACTGCCACCGCGCCGCTGTCGTCGGGCCGGTCGTCGGCATAGACCGCGATGTAGTCCATGCCCATCGAGTCCTTCTTCGGCACCGGCGAGGTGTCGGGCAGGCCCATGGGGTTGCGGTAGTAGAGGATCTGGCGCTCGCCGCCACTGGCACCGCCAGCCGCATTGCCTCCCGCGCCCTCGCCCGTAACGAGTCCTGCCCCCTCACCCGGACCGTGAGCAGCCGGCGCCGCCCCCTGCTGCACGCGCGCGAGCCAGTAGCCCGCGCCCCCCGCGATCGCCAGCGCGACCGCAACCGTCGTCATCCGCAGCGCAAGGCTCACTTGAATTCCCCGGTCAGTTTCCTGATTTCGGCCAGCGCCAGCCGGGCCTCGAGCTCGGTCTGCAGGCGTCGCGTGCGGATGTCGATGAGCTGGCGCTCGGCCTCGATGACGCTGTCGAAATCGACCGTGCCGCTGGCGAGCGCCGCGCGGCTCGCGTCGCGCGTGGCCTCGGCCTGCGGCAGCAGGGTGTGATCGAGCAGGCTCAGGGTCTCGCGGCCCCGGGCGTACATCGACCACGCGCTGCCGAGCTCACCCGTGGCGCGCGCCCTGGCGTCCTCGCGCCGGGCCTCGGCCGCCAGCAGCAGGTATTCGGCCTCGCGCTCGCGAGCGCGCCGGCTGGATTGCTGCAGCGGGATCATCACCTCGAACATCACGTCCCACGACGCCTTGCCTTCATCGGGGCGGTTGTTGGTGACGCCGACGGCAAAGTCCGGCAGGCGGTCCTGGTAGGTGCGCTCGCGCTCGGCGCGGGCGACGTCGATGCCGTTGGCCGCGACCTGGACCTCGGGGTTGGCGCTGGCCGCAGCCTCGAACAGCGCGCCCGGCGTCAGCCCCTCGGGCAAGGGCGCGGGATCGGCGGGCGCGGCGAGCGGCGCATCGTGCGCGCGGCCGAGCAGACCGTTCAGCCCGGCCGCCAGACCCGCGCGGCGCTGCTCGATCTCGACCAGCGCCAGGCGCTGCGCGGTGATCTCGCGCTGCATGCGCAGCACCGCCTGCTGCGGCAGCAGGCCCAGCTCGTAGCGGGTGAGGCTCACTTCCTCCAGGCTTTGCAGCAGCGTCAGCGCC
>JAGOEI010000303.1 GCA_017997795.1 Thauera sp.
AGCGCGATGATCGCCTTCTTGTAGTCGCTGCGCTCGATGATGAACTGCATGTTCACCTGACGCAGGGTCTGCGACACGCAGTTCACGTTCACCTGCGCATCGGCCAGCGCCTGCGCGGCGCGCGCGAGCACGCCCGGGATGCTGATGTTGGAGCCGATCGCGCACACGATCGCGCTCGGCTTGACGGTCACGACCGCGAAGCGCGCCTCCAGCTCGGCGACCAGCTCGGGCGTCACCGAGCTCTCCCACAGCACATGGGCGATCGAGTTGGCGTTGGTGGCCTTGAGGATGTAGGAGATGTCGTGCCTGCAGAAGATCTCCATCAGCCCGAGGTCGAAGCCGACGGTGCCGACCATGCTCGGATCGTGGATCTCGATCAGGGTGACCTTGTCGCTGCCGGTGACGATCTCGACGCGGGCGCGCTCGCCGACGTAGTCCTTGGTGATCAGCGTGCCGGGGTGCTCGGGCTCGAAGGTGTTCTTGAGGCGGATCGGGATGCCGGCGAGCTCCATCGGCTTGGCCGCCTTGGGGTGGATCGCCTCCATGCCGACGTCGGCGAGCTGATCGGCGACGTCGTAGTTGGTGGCACCGACGACCACCGCGTTCTCCAGCCCGACGATGTTGGGGTCGGCGGAGGAGAGGTGGAACTCCTTGTGGATCACGGCCTCGGCGGGAAGCACCTCGACCGCGATCTTGCTGAAGGTGACCTCGGAGTAGCCGCGGTCGAACTCGCGCATGATGCCTTCGGTGCCCTTGGTGTAGCCGGTGGCGACGACCACGTTGTGGGTCAGGTCGAGCCCCTTGAGGCGATTGTGGATGCGCTCGTCGATGGTCCACGCCATGTCGTCGTCGAAGCCGGCGAGGTCGAGCAGGATCGCGTTGACGCCGTTCGCCCTGAGGATTTCGACGGTGTTGAAGGCGCTGTGCGACTCGCCGATCGAGGCCAGCAGCTCGCGCGCGGCGAGCAGCACGTCCTGGCGGCTGATGTAGCCGCTGGCGAGCACGTGGTGCATGGCATCCAGGTATTTCTTGACCTCGGCGATGCGCGCATCGACGAAGGCGTCGGCCGCATCGAGCGCCAGGCCCAGCTCGGCAAAGCCGGCGTTGAGCTTCTTGAGGCTGACGGAGAGGCCGTCGAGCGCGCCGTGGTAGTCGGCGCCTTCGGCGAACAGCGCGTAGATGCCGCGCTCGCCGGTCTTCTTGTGCTCGAGCAACTGGTTGGTCACGCCCGAATAGGCCGACACTACATAGATGCGGCCGTAGATGCGCGTTTTGTCGTGGAGCATGATGTGGCGCAGCACATCACCGAAGGCCGACATCGACGTGCCACCGATCTTCTCGACCGTGACCTTGAGCTTTCCCGAGTTTTGCATGACTTGAATTCCAGCCTGGAGTGGAGACCGACAGAAGCCCGACATTTTAGGGTCTTTGGCACGTCGATGGCGATCGTCGGCCGGGACTTCGGTGCAAATTCCCGCACGGCGGCGTTCGCCCCCGCGTCAGCGGTAATGGCGGTGCATGCGCATCAGCGTGCTCTTGCCGAACAGGCTCTCGACCAGATCCACCGCCAGGTCGGCGGTCATGTTGCAGTGGTCGAGCGCCGGGTTGAGCTCGACGATGTCGAGCGAGCCGAGTTGCCCGGTGTCCGCGATCATCTCCATGCACAGCTCGGCCTCGCGGTAGGTCGGCCCGCCGCGCACCGTGGTGCCCACGCCCGGCGCGATCGTCGGATCGAGGAAATCCACGTCCAGGCTCACGTGCAGGTGGGTGTTCGCGTCCACGCCGGCAAGCGCCTGCTCCATGGTCGCGCGCATGCCGATCTCGTCGATGTAGCGCATGTCGAAGACCTCGACCTCGAGCTCGTGCAGGAAGCGCTTCTCGCCCTCATCCACGCTGCGGATGCCGATCTGGCGGATCTGGTCCGGGGTGATCGCCGGCACCTGCCCACCGATCCCGGTCAGCACGTCGGGCCCGTGGCCGCACAGGCAGGCGACCGGCATGCCGTGGATGTTGCCGGACGGCGTCATGGTGGCGGTGTTGAGGTCGGCGTGGGCGTCGAACCACAGCACGCGCAGCTTGCGGCCGGTCTCGCGGCAGTGGCGCGCGACCGCGCTGATCGAGCCGATGGCCAGGCAATGATCGCCGCCGAGCACGATCGGCAGGCGGCCCCCCGCGAGTTCGGCATGCACCGCGTCGTGGACGACACGGTTCCATTCCGCGACCTCGGCGAGGTGGCGAAAGCCGTCCACCGCCGGCAGTTCGGGGTTGGGTGGCCCGGCGAGTTCGCCGCAGTCGCGCACATCCACGCCGAAGGCCGCAAGCGCGCGCCCGAGGCCAGCGACACGCAGCGCCTCCGGCCCCATGCTGGCACCGCGCACCCCGGCGCCCACGTCGGTGGGCACCCCGATCAGACTGACTTTGTGTTCTTGCATGGGGCCGAGGCTACTTCAGCAAAGGTCGGCGGTGCAATCTCCAGCGCACCGGCTTACGCATGTCGCGCCGCCGCTTTCAGGACACGATGTACGCCGCCGCCCCGCTGGCCAGCAGCTTGCCCTGGGCATCGAGAAAGCTCATTCGCGTCGACGCCACGCGCGAGCCCAGGCGCAGGACCTCGGCCTCGAGCACGAAGCGCTCGCCGATGCCGGGACGCAGGTAGTCGATGCGCAGATCGATGGTGCCGAGCTTGCCGAAGCGATGCAGGCGCTGGAACGGCGGCTCGTCGAGGTGGCGGGCACCGATCGCGGCCATCACCGCGAGGCCGCCCATGGCATCGAGGCAGGCGGAAATGACGCCGCCGTGGATGCGGTTATGCACGAAGTGGCCGACCAGTTCGGGGCGCATGTCGATGCGTCCATGCACGCGCTCACCGCCGATGTCCTCGATCTTCAGGCCGAGCAATGCGTTGAAGGGGATCCGTTGCTCGAAGAGCTCGCG
>JAGOEI010000304.1 GCA_017997795.1 Thauera sp.
TGCGCGAGGACCTGGAAGCGCGCGGCCCGGTGCGCCTGTCCGAGGTCGAGGCCGAGCAGAAGGAGATCCTCAAGACCGTGCGCCGCCTGGCCGAGGAAGGTCAGGTCATGCTGGGCGGCAAGGGCGGAGACGATGGCTTCGTGTAAGCGTGCCCGCACGCGCGTCGCCACACCTGTTTCGACGCGCGTTGCTCCGCCTGCCTGCGAGCGTTGCTGCAGGCGCCCTTCCCGCGCGGCGGCGCAACGGAGGCCGGCATGAGCGTGTCGCGCCACCAGGCCGTAGGCGCCTACCGGCGCTGGGAGCCGGCGGAGTTTGGCAGCGACGAGCCTGCCGGCGCAAACAGCGCGGGGGGCAAGCGTCCGCCCCGCGTGCCGGCGACGCCCGCCGCGGCCGATGATCGGAGCACTGCCGCACGCACAAGCACCCCGCCCCAGGCAGCCTCGATGCCGGGCGCTGCGCCCGCTGCGGCGGATCCGGCACCTGCGCCCGAGTTGTCGCTGCCACCCGACTTCCACCTGCCCACCGCCGACGAGATCGAGCGCATGCATGAAGAGGTGCGCGCGGCCGGTTTCGCCGAAGGACGCGAAGCGGGCTACGCCGAAGGCCTCGAAGCCGGACGCGCCGCGGGCTACGACGAAGGCAAGGCGCACGCCGAGGCAGAAGCCGCGCGCCTGACCCACCTCGCCGACGGCCTCGACCAGGCGCTGCATGCGCTCGACAACGAGGTCGCCGAAGAGATCATGGCGCTCGCGATCGAGATGGCGCGGCGCATGGTCAAGCTCACGCTCGCCGAACACCCCGAGACCGTGCTCGAGACCGTTCGCAGCGCGCTGCTGCAACTGCCGCAGGGACACGCGCAGATCCACCTCCATCCGGACGACATGGCGCTCGTGCGCCAGCACCTGGGCGAGCAACTCTCCCACGGCGGCCACCGCCTGCAGGAGGACGCCCGCCTGCAGCGCGGCGAATGCCGCATCGACGGCCAGGGCGCGCAGGTGGATGCGACGCTGGAGACGCGCTGGCGGCGGGTGCTGGAATCGATCGGCCACGACCGCGCGCGCTGGCAGGTGCCCGATGAAGACGCCGCCAACGCGGACCAGGGCGGCGAGGCGCCGGCATGAGCCGCCACGACGCGCTGTGGCGCGACTTCCTCGGCGACGGGCGGCGCCTGGTGGAGAGCTGCAACCCGCTGGAAGTCTCGGGCCGGCTCACCCGCATCAACGGCCTGGTCATGGAAGCGTCCGGCATCAAGCTGCCGCTCGGTTCGGGCTGTAGGGTGCTGGTGCCCGGCGGCGGCTCGGTCGAGGCCGAAGTGGTGGGTTTCAACGGCGACAAGCTGTACATGATGCCCACCGACGACGTGTTCGGCCTGGCGCCCGGCGCGCGCGTGCTGCCGATGGAAGTCGGCGTGCCGCGCCTGGTGCCGGGCAAGCGCATCGGCCCGCGCCGGCGCGCTGCCGACCGCGCCAAGCATCTGCCGGTGGGCGACGCCCTGCTCGGCCGTGTGGTCGATGGCGCCGGCCGCCCGCTCGACGGTCACGGCCCGCTCGCCACCCAGGAGACGCGCTCGCTGCAGGGGCGGCCGATCAACCCGCTCGCGCGCGCGCCGATCGCGCAGCCGCTGGACGTCGGCATCCGCGCGATCAACGCCTTGCTCACCGTCGGCCGCGGCCAGCGCCTCGGCTTGTTCGCCGGCTCGGGCGTGGGCAAGTCGGTGCTGATCGGCATGATGGCGCGCTACACCGAGGCCGAGGTCATCGTCGTCGGCCTGATCGGCGAGCGCGGTCGCGAGGTCAAGGAGTTCATCGAGCACAGCCTCGGCCCCGAAGGCCTGGCGCGCTCGGTGGTGGTCGCCGCACCGGCCGACACCAGCCCGCTGATGCGCATGCAGGGCGCGTCCTACGCCACCACGGTGGCCGAATACTTCCGTGACCAGGGCAAGCAGGTGTTGCTGATCATGGATTCGCTCACCCGCTACGCGATGGCGCAGCGCGAGATCGCGCTCGCGATCGGCGAGCCGCCGGTGACCCGCGGCTACCCGCCGAGCGTGTTCGCCCGCCTGCCGGCGCTGGTCGAGCGCGCCGGCAACGGCCCCGAGGGCGGCGGCTCGATCACCGCGTTCTACACCGTGCTCGCCGAGGGCGACGACCAGCAGGACCCGATCGCCGACTCGGCGCGCGCCATCCTCGACGGCCACTTCGTGCTCTCGCGCAACCTTGCCGACCAGGGCCACTACCCGGCGATCGACATCGAGCAGTCGATCTCGCGCGCCATGCACAGCCTGGTGGGCGACGACCACTTCGGCGTGGTGCGCCAGTTCAAGCAGTTCTTCTCGCGCTACCAGCGCTCGCGCGACCTGATCGCGGTGGGCGCCTACCAGCCCGGCGGCGACCCGCTGCTCGACATGGCGGTCAAGCTCTACCCCCGGCTCGAGGCTTTCCTGCAGCAGGGCATCAGCGAACACGAAACCTACGACGGCGCGCTGCAGAAGCTGGCGCAGGTGTTCTCGTAGGCCGCCGCCCTCGAAGCCGGAGCACATTCCGTGGGATCGGCATTCACGCCCGGTCCGGTTCGGCGCTGACCATGACATAAGTCCGCATCGCATCGCAGCAACGCGGGCTAAAATTCCGGCGGCAACTCCCCAAATCGAGAAATCCGCACCCGATGACCGCCCGCTTCCACCTCCAGCCCCTGCTCGACCTCGCCAACACCCGCACCGACGAAGCCGCGCGCAAGCTCGGCGAGCTCGTCGCTGCCGAGCGTGACGTCGCGCAGAGGCTGAAGATGCTCGAGGACTACCGTCAGGAGTACAACGAGCGCTTCGTGCAGGCCGCGCGCGACGGCCTCAGCCCCGACGCCTGGCGCAACTACAGCGCCTTCATCAACAAGCTCGACGATGCCATCGCTGCCCAGCGCAAGGTGGTCGAAC
>JAGOEI010000305.1 GCA_017997795.1 Thauera sp.
AAGCCGGCGATGTAGTCGTCGGCCTTGTCGCTGCCGAAGGCGTCGAGCATCAGGAAGGGGTCGAGCCGGCGCTGCAGCGGCTGGCTGAGCACGCGGGTGAGCTTGACGCCGGCGCCGTCCGAGGTCGCCTGGCCGACGACCAGGCGTTCGACGCGGCGGGGGTGACGCACGGCGACGTGCGTAGCGAGCTTGTTCATGGACGATCTCCTCGACAAGGTCCAGGCGCGATTCAGCGCAAGCGTTCGGCCGCGCGCAGGATGGCCAGCGTGATCCTGGGGGTGACGGGCCCGGCGATGAAGGCGGCGCCGGAAGCCAGCGGCCAGGCGACGATGAAGGCTTTCAGCCACAGCCACACGAAATCCGGCCGAAAACCGAGGTTGAACCAGGTGATGAAGGCGGTCATCAGGAACGCCATGATGCCCGCCATCACCACCGGCTGGACGTATTTGCCCTGCAGCCTCATGGCGCGCCTCGTCGATCAGGCCAGTGCGGCGTCGATGTCGGCCGCGGCTTCGGCGAAGCCCTGCTTGACCGCGTCCTCGCCCATGTTCAGGCCTTCGGCGTAGACGAAGTGGAGGTCGGTCATGCCGAGAAAGCCGAGCACCGTCTGCAGGTAGGGGGTCTGGGTGTCGGCGGCGGTGCCGCGATAGCGACCGCCGCGGGCGAAGGCGATGTACACCTTCTTGCCCTTCACCAGGCCCTCGGGGCCGTTCTCGGTGTAGCGGAAGGTGACGCCGGCGCGGGCGATGGCGTCGATCCAGTTCTTCAACTGCGTCGAGATGCCGAAGTTGTACATCGGCACGCCGATCACCAGCACGTCGGCGGCCTGCACTTCGGCGACCAGCGCGTCGCTGGCGGCCACGCGGGCGGCCTGCTCGGGGGTGCGCTGCTCGGCGGGCGTGAACAGTGCGCCGAGCGCCGCTTCGTCGATCACCGGCGCGGGGTCGCGCGCCAGGTCGCGCTGCACCAGGGTCGCGCCGGGGTTGGCGGCCTGCAGGCGGGCGACGATGTCGCTGGCGATGCGGGTGGAGTTGCCGGCTTCGGAACGGGCGCTACCGTTGATTTGCAGGATGTTCATGTTCGGGACCTCATCGGTTGGGGGAGCAAGTGAGACAGAGTCTATTCGACGCATCCGATTGCATTAACCCCCTATAACGAACATCATTGTTCCGCCCATGGAACAAATAGACCCCAATGACCTGCTGATCTTCGCCCGCGTCGTCGACGAAGGCAGCTTCACCGCGGCGGCAGACCGGCTCGGGCTGCCGAAGTCGACCGTGTCGCGCCGCCTGTCGCAGCTCGAGGAACGCCTTGGCGAACGCCTGCTGCTGCGCACCACGCGCCGGCTCAGCATCACCGAGTTCGGCAGCGCGCTGCTGGAACATGCGCGTCAGGTGGATACCGAGGTGGAGGCGGTCGCGGCGCTCGCCGAGAGCCGGCAGGCGCGGCCGAGCGGACGGCTGCGGGTGTCGATGCCGAACGACTTCGCCAACCTGCTGCTGACCGACATGCTGGCGGCGTTCTCGGCGCTGCACCCGGCCGTGACGCTCGAACTGGACCTGTCGCCGCGCCGGGTGGACCTGCTCGGCGAGAACTTCGATGTCGCCATCCGCATGGGCGAGCTGCCCGACGACACCCTGCTCGCCGCGCGCCGGCTGGCGCAGTTTCCGTGGGGGCTGTACGCCTCACCCGGCTATGTCGCCGAACACGGCGAACCGTCGGGGCCGGAAGACCTGCCCCGCCATCGCGCGCTGCGCCTGCTGGCGCGCAGCGGCGAGCCGATCGGGTGGACCTTGCTGCGCGGCGACAAGCGCTGGGAGGGCGTGCCGCCAGGCTCGATCACCGCCAACTCGCCCGAATTGCTGATCCGCTTCGCGCGTGCCGGCGCCGGCATCACCGCGGTACCGGACTACTTCGCGAGCCCTTATGTGCGCCGCGGCGAGCTGCAGCGCGTGCTGCCCGAGTGGTGCCCACCGTCGATCACGGCGTGGGCGGTGTTTCCGGGGCGCAAGCTGATGCCGGCGAAGACGCGTGCGTTTCTGGACATGCTGCAGGCGGCGTTTGCAGCTTGAACCGCAGCTCGGACTACCTGGAAACCCGCAAAAAGGCCTCGCGGCGCGCAAATCAGCACCCAAGCCCGGAACGCGCCACGTGCCGCCCGGGTCGGAGCGTGCGGACGGAAACCCCGCCCACGCCTACAATGGCGGCCTCTTCCCGGAACTTGAATCAAGATGACCCTGCTTCTGAAAATCCTCCACCTGCCCGCGCGGCTGCTTTACCTCGCCCTGTTCCTGGTCGCGGCCGGGCTGCTGAGCTTCGGCCTCTACCTGCAGCACGGGCTGGGCCTGGAGCCCTGCCCGATGTGCATCATGCAACGCTACGCCTTCGCGACCGCCGCGCTGATCGGCTTGATCGCCGCCATCCACGCCCCGGGCCGGACAGGCGAGCGCGTCTATGCCGCGCTGATCGGCGCCGCGGCGCTGACCGGCGGCACCATCGCCGCACGCCAGAGCTGGATGCAGATCAACCCACCGCTGATCCCCGAATGCGGCCCGGGGCTGGAGTTCATGCTCGAGAGCTTCCCGCTCGCGCAGGCGCTGCCGATGATCTTTCGCGGTGCGGGCGACTGCACCGTGATCGAATGGACCTTCCTCGGCCTGTCGATCGCCAACTGGTCGCTGGTGAGCTTCACCGCGACCGTGCTCTTCGCCGGCTGGATGCTGCTGCGGCGCGGCTGAAGCCTCAGCCGCAGCTCGCCGGGCCGTCCTTCACGCCGAGCTTGTGCAGGATGTTCACCAGCGGACACAGCCCGGTGAAGGCGCTCTGGAACAGGTTGAGGCCGACGAAGCCGGTCACCCACAGGAAGTGCTTGCTGACGAAGAGCGGCGAGGCCTCGACGCCGAGCGCGAGCGAGATCAGGACGAAGGC
>JAGOEI010000306.1 GCA_017997795.1 Thauera sp.
CCGGATTCTTCGAAAATCTGGCTCGCCGCGGCGAAAACACGCTCGCGGGCATCAAGCGGAAGATTCGGGTTCATAACGGCACTCCAATCGGGACTAGATAATAATCATAATAATATGATTATTATGATTATGCAAGCGATTATTTGCCCGCCGCTCACTCAGGGGCCTTTTCCCCGGACGCCACCACGCCCGATCAGGGCGGCTCAGGCGCCCCGCGCCGGGGGTCGCCTGAGCCGCCGAGAAAACGCCGCTCAAACGGGCTGTATCAGCGCCGGCGCGTCGTTTCGGACGCTGCCCACCGCGGTCGAAACCGGATACGCCGCAAGCGCCGCCTCCGGGCACGGGCGCAGGAGCGCCTGCACCTGGTCGGCGGCGGTCGCCCCGTTGAGCCACGCCCACCAATCTGCCGGCGCCAGGATCACCGGCATCCGGTCATGCAGCGGGCGCATCGCCGCGTTGGCCTCGGTGGTGACGATCGTAAAGGTGTCGATCTCCTCGCCGTCGCCCGGCCGCGTCCAGCGCTCCCACAGTCCGGCGAGCGCGAAGAACTCGCCACCGACCGGGTGGATGTAGAACGGCTGCTTGCCGCCGCCCTGCCGATCACCGAGCGGCTGCCACTCGTAGAAGCCGTTGGCCGGCACGATGCAGCGCCGGCTGCGGAACGCCGCCCGAAACGATGGCTTTTCAGAAACCGACTCGCCGCGCGCGTTGATCAACTTCGTGGCGATCGTCTCGTCCTTCGCACACGACGGCACCAAGCCCCAGCGCAGGCGGTGGATTACCCGCTCGCCGGTGGGCCGCTGGCGCACCACCGGCAGCCACTGCATCGGCGCCGCGTTCCAGCGCGGCTCGAACTCGAAGCCTTCGGGCGCCGCGTCGAAGGTCTCGCGCAGGCGCGAGACCGGACCGTAGAGCGCATAGCGTCCGCACATTGGCGTTGGCCTCCAGAGCGGGCGGTCGACCGCCACCCCAAACCGACCGCGTTGGGTGAAAATAGACTGTATTTTTTTACAGTCTCAGAATGCACGTCAGAGTCGTCGAATTGATGGTGGCCGGGGTGCGACGCCCGCGCGAGGCGTGCCTGGCCGACCCCGGCATCACCGGCACCCTGAGCATAGGCGACATTCCGGTCGGAACCGCCGAGAAACGCCCGTTGCACGCGGCGCAGCTTTGGGAACGGTGGGGCACCTCGGCCAGGCGCGGCTTGCTGCCGCCGCTGTTCGACGTCCAGGTGCTGCGCATCACACCGCGCGGGCTGCTGCTGCGCGGCTTCCAGGTCAGCACGAAGAACGGGGCCGGCACGGCCCAGCACGCGCAGGAATGGTGGGCCGTGCCGATCGACAAGCCGGCAGCGGCTTAGCGTGCTTTATTTTCCGTTTTCCGAGCGGCAGGCTCAGTGCAGCGTCCCGCCAGCGGCGCCCTCGCCTTCCTTCACCGGCAGCAGATCCGTGAACCGCCCCTGCACCTCGGTGTAATGGCGGAACTCGGGCGCCCCGATCGTGCGCTTCTTCTTGCTGATGCCCTTCGGCCTGATCGGCACCTGGGCGACCCACACGCCGTGGCGGGTCTCGAGCGACAGGCTCACCACGTCGATCCGCCAGCTCGCCGGACAGTCGGCCAGCGAGCCGTACTCGTCGAGGATCTCCTCGTAGCGGGCGACCTTGTCGGCGCGCAGGCTGTAGGCCTCCATCAGCACGAAGACGAAGTCGGCGTCGAGCTGCTCGGCGAGCAGCTTCACCGCGCGCGCCGCTGCGTCCTTGTCGGCCGGCGAGCGCATGACGAGCGCCGTGGGGATCGTGGCGCCGGTGGTGAAGTTGCCGACGAAGGCCATCGGCACGAGCGCCTCGCCCTGCTCGAGGAGCTCGCGCGCCTTGCCGATCAGCGGCGCGACCGCCGCCCGGTAGCGCTCAGGAAGCTGGCTCATATCGGGGTCCTCGCCGGGCTCAGCGCTCGCGGCGCATCTTCACCGCCGCCTCGTACTCGCGATCGAGCCCGGTCCCGGCGTCGCCCTTGGGGTCGAACATCCGGAACCCCACGTGCATGTACGCCAGGAGCGCCAGGCCGGAGAACTCGCCCTCGAGGTTCTCGAGCGTGTAGCGCACCGCCGGCTTGTTGATCTCGAGCCCGTTGCGGCCGAGCAGCGCGATCTCCATCACGATCTGCCCGACCTTCGCCTGGTCGAGCGTGGCGAAGCGGTCCAGCGCCGCCTGCATGTACATCACCGCGTCCATGCGCAGGCCGCCGTCGACCGCCGCGCGCATCTCCTCGTGACCGATGCGCGTGAGCGCCTCCTCGGCCATCTCGCCGGCCTGGTGCTCGGGGAAGCGCTTGACCACCGCCTTGTACTGCTCGGCCGCCTCCTTCACGTGCGACGGCCCGAGCGCCTCCAGGCACTGCGCGAGCCCGAGCTGCGCCCCCGGATCGGCCGGCGCCAGACTGGCCGCCTGGCGGAAGAAGGGCAGCGCCTCGGCCGCCCGGCCGGAGCGCATCAGCACCGCCGCCAGGTTGCGCTTGGCGAAGGCGTTCTCGGGCTCGAGTTTGACCGCATCGCGCAACGCGTTGGCCGCCTCATCGGCGCGCCCGGTGCGCGCGAACGCTACCCCGAGCGCGATGAGCGCGTTCGCGTGCGTGGGGTCGAGTTCGACCGCCCGCTGCAGCGGGGCGACCGCCTCTGCCGGTCGCCCCAGTTCGGACAAACACAGCCCGTGGCTGTAGGCGATCTCGGCGTCGTCCAGCATGCCGTCGAGCGCTTCGAGCACCGGCAGGGCATCCTCGAGGAAGCCGTTTTGCAGCAGCCCCAGCACGTAGGCCTTGGGCTCGACCCCGCGCTCGGGGACCGCGACCACGCGCACGAACGCGTCATCGACCGCCACCACGGCCTGCCAGCCGCGCGCAGCGTAGTCGAGCGCGTAGCGCCCGAT
>JAGOEI010000307.1 GCA_017997795.1 Thauera sp.
CCCTTTTCCAGGCCGTAGCCTGCCGACAGGCTGTCACCCCAGACCAGGATGGTTCCTGCGGCCTGGGCCAGGCCGGCAAAGAACAACATGAATACGAAGCTAGCGATGAATCTGAGCGACACGGCACTCTCCATTCCGGTCATCGAAATCGATGGCTTGTCCAAGCAGGTGCGGCTGGCCGACGGCCAGGGCGACCTGCACATTTTGCAGGACGTGAGTTTTGCGGTGGGCGCCGGCGAGTCGGTGGCGATCGTCGGCGCCTCGGGGTCGGGAAAATCGACCCTGCTGGGATTGCTCGCCGGGCTCGATGTTCCCACACAGGGCGCGGTCCGGCTGCAGGGTACGGACCTGTTCGGCCTGGACGAAGACGCGCGCGCGGCGCGGCGCGGCGAATCGATCGGCTTCGTGTTCCAGTCCTTCCAGCTCCTGCCCGCGCTCACGGCGCTCGAGAACGTCATGCTGCCGCTGGAACTGGCCGGCTCCAACGACGCGCGCGCAGTGGCGACCCAGTGGCTGGAGCGCGTCGGCCTCGGCAGCCGCCTGCGCCACTATCCCAAGCACCTTTCGGGCGGCGAGCAGCAGCGCGTGGCACTGGCGCGTGCCTTTGCGCCCAACCCGCGCGTGCTGCTGGCCGACGAGCCCACCGGCAACCTCGACGCCGAGACCGGCAAGGCGATCATCGAGCTGATGTTTTCGCTCAACCGCGAAGCGGGCACGACCTTGATCCTGGTCACCCACGACGAATCGCTCGCGCGCCGCTGCGGGCGCGTGCTGCGAATGCAGGCGGGGCGCTTGAACGAGGCGGAAAGCACGGGAAGCACCACCCTGTAGGAGCGGCGCAAGCCGCGAATGACGCGGTGCGGCGATCGACGTGGTCGATGGATACGACGGGGCCGTGTTCGCGCCTCGCGGCGCTCCTACAGGGTGAACGCCCTCATGCAGGAGCGCCGCGAGGCGCGAATGGGTGCTGCAGGGCGGCTTACTCCGTGCCCGGGCCGAAGATGTCCAGGATGCCGTCCAGCCCGGTGTGATCCAGACAGCAGTGCGCCACGTCGCGCAGCACCGGCTTGGCATGGAAGGCCACGCCGAACCCCGCCGCGCGCAGCATCGGGATGTCGTTCGCACCGTCACCCGCCGCGATCACCTGCTCGGGCTTGAGGCCGAGCTCATCGCGCACGCGCTCGAGGTTCGCGGCCTTGGCCTCGCCGTCGACGATTTCGCCGAGCACCTGGCCGGTGAGCTTGCCGTCGATGATCTCCAGTTCGTTGGCGTACGCGTAGTCGAAGCCGAGGCGTGTCTTGAGGCGCTCGGTGAAGTAGGTGAAGCCGCCCGACACCAGCATGGTGCGGATACCGGCGCGCTGCAGGCCCTGCAGCAGGCGCTCGGCGCCCGGGTTGAGCTGCAGGCGGTGATCGAAGACCTCGGCGAGCGCGCTTTCCGGCAGTCCGGCGAGCAGCCCCACGCGTCGCGTGAGCGACTCGCGGAAGTCGATCTCGCCCTGCATCGCCGCCTCGGTGATCGCCGCCACCTCGCGCTTGAGGCCCTGCATGTCGGCGATCTCGTCGATGCACTCGATGTTGATCAGCGTCGAGTCCATGTCGGTGACGAAGAGGCCGAAGTCGCTCAACTGGCGGCCTTCGGGCAGCCACACGTGATCCAGCCCGCCCTCGGCGCAGGTGGCGACCAGCGCCTCGTGCGGCTTGGCACCGAGCAGCCGGAACGAGCGCGTGGTGATCTGCTCGATCTCGCGCGTCTCGGTGAGCTTGGCGACGTTCTTCAGCGCGACGCTGTCGACGTCGGCAGCCAGCACGACCAGGTTCATGCGCGCCGCTCCCGGCTCGGCAGCACCTCGCGCAGCACGGCGGCCGACTTGCGGATCATCTCTTCGGTGGTGTCCCAGCCCACGCAGGCGTCGGTGACCGAGCAGCCGTACTTGAGCTGCGACAGGTCGGCCGGGATCGGCTGGTTGCCGGCTTCGATGTTGCTCTCGATCATCAGGCCGACCACAGACTGGTTGCCCTCGCGGATTTGATGCATCACGTCCTTCATCACCAGCGGCTGGTATTCGGGCTTCTTCCACGAGTTGGCGTGCGAGCAATCGACCACGATGTTCCTGGCCAGCTTGGCCTTGGCCAGCGCCTGTTCGGCGAGCGAGATCGACACCGTGTCGTAGTTCGGACGGCCGCCGCCGCCGCGCAGCACCACGTGGCCATACGGGTTGCCGCGCGTGCGGGTGACCGCCGACTGGCCCTGGCTGTTGATGCCGAGGAAGCTGTGCGGGCTGGCGGCCGAGATGATCGCGTTGATCGCCACGTCCATGTCGCCGTCGGTGGCGTTCTTGAAGCCGACCGGCGTGGACAGGCCCGACGCCATCTCGCGGTGAGTCTGGGATTCGGAGGTGCGCGCGCCGATCGCGGTCCAGGCGATGAGGTCGCCGTAATACTGCGGCGCGATCGGGTCGAGCGCCTCGGTGGCGGTAGGCAGGCCGATCTCGCACACGTCGAGCAGGAACTTGCGCGCACGCTCCATGCCGACGTCGATGCGGAAGGAGTCGTCCATGAACGGGTCGTTGATGAAGCCCTTCCAGCCGGTCGAGGTGCGCGGCTTCTCGAAGTAGACGCGCATCACCAGCAGCAGGGTGTCGGAGACCTCGTCGGCCAGCTTCTTGAGCCGGCGCGCATAGTCCAGGCCAGCCACCGGGTCGTGGATCGAACACGGCCCGACCACCACGAACACGCGCGGATCCTTGCGATCGAGGATGTCCATCACCGCCTTGCGCCCGGCCACCACCGACGCGGCCGCGCGCTCGGTCAGGGGCACGCGCGCCTTGATCTCCTCGGGCGAGGGCATGTGGTCGAAGGCGAGGACGTTGAGGTTTTCGGTCTGGGTGAGGGGCATTGCTGGGCTCCGGAATGC
>JAGOEI010000308.1 GCA_017997795.1 Thauera sp.
TCGAGGTCAGCACCACCAGGCGCAGGGCGGCGAGCGCGGGGTTGTCGCGGATCGCGGTGGCCAGTTGCAGGCCGTCCATGTGCGGCATGTGCATGTCGAGCACGGCGATGTCGAAGCCTTCGCCCGCAGCGGCGGCGTGCGCGAGCGCCTCGAGCGCCGCGGCGCCGTCGGCGGCGCACGCCACCCGCATGTCCCAGCCCTCGAGCTGACGCAGCAGGATCTCGCGGTTGGTGGCGTTGTCGTCCACCACCAGCGCACGCATGCCGGCGAGCTCGACACCGCAGCGCAGCGCCTCGGGCGTGCTGTGGCCCTTGGGCAGCTTGAGGTCGACATGGAAGCAGGCGCCTGCGCCCGGCGTGCTGTCGACGCCGATCTCGCCGCCCATCAGGCCGACCAGGCGGCGGCAGATCGCCAGGCCGAGGCCGGTGCCGCCGTACTGGCGGGTGGTGGAGCCGTCGAGCTGGGAGAACTGATCGAAGATTCTGCGTTGTGCGTGCGCCGGGATGCCGATGCCGGTGTCCTCGATGCTGATGCGCAGGCGGCAGTCGTCGGCGCCGTCCTCGACCAGGCGGGCACGCACCACCACCTCGCCGTGCTCGGTGAACTTGATCGCGTTGTTGACCAGGTTGCCGACCACCTGGCGTAGCCGGAAGGGATCGCCGCACACGCTGCGGCGGACGTCCGCCGGCAGGTCGGCGATCAGCTCCAGCCCTTTCTTCTCGGCCGGCTGCGCGAACATCGAGAGCGTGCCTTCGAGCAGATCACCGAGCTCGAACTCCACCGCCTCGAGCTCGAGGTGGCCGGATTCGATCTTCGAGAAGTCGAGGATGTCGTTGATGATGCCGAGCAGGTGGCGCCCGGAGTTCTCCACAGCCTCGGCGAAGTGGCGCTGGTCGTGGCTGAGTTCGCTGTCGAGCAGCAGTTCGGTCATGCCGAGCACGCCGTTCATCGGGGTGCGGATCTCGTGGCTCATCGTCGCCAGGAAGTCGCTCTTGGCCTGGCTGGCGGCCTCGGCGGCGTCCTTGGCGCGGACCAGCTCCTCGGTACGCGCGGCGACCTCGTCCTCGAGGTGGTCGCGGTGTGCGGCCAGGCGGGCGTCGCGATCGGCGATCTGGCCGAGCATGCGGTTGAAGCCGCTGGCGAGCGCGTTGAGTTCGGTGATTGCGCTCGGTTCGGCGCGTGCGGCGTAGTCCTCGGTATGGGCGACGCGCTCCATCAGCGTGGACAGCGTGGACAGCGGACGCAGCACCGCGGCATTGAGTCGGCGCAGGGTCACGGTGGCGAGCAGCAGGGCGAGTGCCGCGGCGATCACCGTGATCGAGCCGTGGGCGAACACCTGCAGGTAGAGCGGGCGCAGGTCGAGGTCGAGGTCGAGCACGCCGACCGAGTTGCCGTTCTCGACGATCGGCTGGGTCATGTGCAGCGTGGTCAGGTTGTAGTGCGCGTGCTCGGCCGACAGGCTGGGCACCTCGCGGCCCTCGGCGCTGTAGTCGCCATGGCGCGCGAACTCGGTGCCGGTGCTGTCGTAGATCGCCGCGCCGCGCACGTCGGGCAGGCGCTCGAGGGTGGCGAGCACGCGATTCGCCGACTCGTTGTCGAGGAACATCAGGCTGGCGGCGGCGTTGTCGGCGAGCACGCGGGCCATCACGCGGGTGTTGCCTTCGAGTGCGAGCGCGCTGATCACCAGGCTGGCGAGCGTGATCACGACCGCCAGCAGTGTCACCGCGATGCCCAGCGCGCGCTGGCTGACTCGGCGCAGCTTCTCGCCGAGCGTCATGCGGGTGTCGCC
The DNA here is from genome assembly GCA_017997795.1 of Thauera sp. GTDB lineage: Bacteria > Pseudomonadota > Gammaproteobacteria > Burkholderiales > Rhodocyclaceae > Thauera. The sequence continues at coordinate 1,790 of JAGOEI010000308.1, forward strand.
TTCGGCGCAGCGAAGGTTCATTGGGCGATCCGGGTGGCGGGTTTGGGAAGTCTGGCGCCGAGTTCATCACCGGATTGAGGCTGTGCCCGATCGTTGCCGGGGGCAGGGGCGGGAGAAAAATGCGCAAGATGCATGATGGCGGCTCCTGGCCGCCCGTATGGCGGACGTGCAGTAAATAATGACGTTTCTTTAACGTCAGTCTACGGTTCCTGTCGCCAGGACTTGAGCCACAAACTTCACGTCCGCCCGCGAATCACGCACCGGATTACCCGGATCAGGCAGCCAGCCCCAGCCGTTTGCAGATCTCGGTGGTCGGTCCGGCCATGTTCATGCTGTAGAAGTGCAGCCCGGGTGCGCCCTCGGCGATCAGCTTCTCGCACAGCCGGGTGACCACGTCGAGGCCGAAGGCGCGGATCGAATCGGTGTCGTCGCCGTAGCTCTCGAAGCTCTTGCGCATCCAGCGCGGGATCTCGGCGCCGCAGGCATCCGAGAACCGCGCCAGCTTGCTGAAGCTGCCGATCGGCATGATGCCGGGGATGATCGGGATGTCGACACCCATCTTGCGCGCCGCGTCGACGAAGTGAAGGTAGGCGTCGACGTTGTAGAAGTACTGCGTGATTGCGGAGTTGGCGCCGGCGTCGACCTTGCGCTTGAAGGCGGCGAGGTCGTCCCTGGGGCTCTTCGCCTGCGGGTGCCATTCCGGGTAGGCGGCGACCTCGATGTGGAAGCGGTCGCCGGTCTCGGCGCGGATGAACTCGACGAGCTCGTTGGCGTAGCGGAATTCGCCCGCCGCGCCCGCGCCCGAGGGCAGGTCGCCGCGCAGCGCGACGATGCGGCGGATGCCGGCGTCGGCGTATTCCTGCAGGATCTCGCGGATGCTGTCGCGCGACGAACCCACGCACGACAGATGAGGCGCTGCCTCGTGGCCGGCGGCGGCGATCTCCTTCACGGTGGCGAAGGTGCGCTCGCGGGTGGAGCCGCCGGCGCCGTAGGTCACAGAGAAGAAGGCGGGCTTGAGCGCGGCGAGCTTCGCGCAGGTGGCGCGCAGCTTGTCGGCGCCCTCGGTGGTGGTGGGTGGGAAGAACTCGATCGAGATTTCGGTGCTCATGGTGTATCCGGTGCGAT
>JAGOEI010000076.1:0-3341 GCA_017997795.1 Thauera sp.
GGTGCGCAGGCGATCGACTTTTTCGCCTACCCCGAGCGCGAGCAGTTCGACACCATCATCGGCAATCCGCCCTATGTGCGCTTTCAGGACATCCCGCCCGCGACCCAGGCCCTGATCGCGCGCGGGCGCTACGGTGCCTGCCTGGACAAGCGCGCCAATCTCTACCTGTTCTTCATCGACAAGTGCCTGCGCCACCTGAAACCGGGCGGCGAGCTGATCTTCATCACGCCGCGCGACTTCCTCAAGGCGACCTCGGCGGTCAAGCTCAACCGCCTGCTGTTCGAGGCGGGCAGCATCACCGACGCGATCGAGCTGGGGGATGCGCGCGTGTTCCCCGACGCGGTGCCGAACTGCCTGATCTGGCGCTTCGAGAAAGGTTGCAGCGAGCGCAGCCTGCGCTACTGCGAGATCGGCGTCGGCGACGACCTCGCCGCCGCGCTCGCTGCGCCGGCGTGGGAGGCGCGCCACTTCATCGAGTGCGCCGGCCACCTGATGTTCGCCCGCGGCGACTACCCGCTGCGGCTCTCGGACGTGGCCTTCGTCAAGGTGGGCGCGGTGTCGGGCGCCGACGAGCTGTACACCGATCTGCTTCAGGGCAACCGCGAGTTCGTGTGTTCGTCCACGGTGAGCACCGGCCAGACCCGGCGCATGATCTTCTCCGAGCCCGGCGAGCGAGCGCCGCACGCGCTGCTGCCGCACAAGGCGCGCCTGCTGCAGCGCAAGGTGACGAAGTTCGACGAGTCGAACTGGTGGATGTGGGGCCGGCTGCACTACCGCAGTACGCAGCCGCGGGTGTACGTGAATGGCAAGACGCGGGTCGCAAAGCCCTTCTTCGTGCATCCGTGCAATGACTACGACGGCGCGGTGATGGCGGTCCTCCCACGCCGTGCCGATGTGGATATCGAGGCCTTCCGCGATGCCCTGAACGCGGTTGATTGGGCCGACCTCGGCTTCGTCTGCGACGGTCGCTTCCTGTTCACCCAGCGCAGCCTGGAGAACGCGCCGCTGCCGGCGGAGTTCGAGCGCTTCCTGCCTTGAGCGTTGTGCGCCAGCGCGGGTGAATCCGTTGGCCACGGCGATGGGCCACGGCGGGTAGGGCAGCGATTCGGCAGCAGCCAGGCTGATCCGGCTTGTGTCTTAAGACTTCGTTAAGCTTTGATTAAGTATCTGTAATTAAAGAAAAGTTTTATGCGTGCGTAAGCGGAATGTAAGTCTCCCGTCCTAAGGTGCGTGCAACCGGACGGGCGTCCGGTCCTTTCACCGCAGAAGGAGGGAGATATGGAAAACGATATGGCGGCCAAAATCGCCGCAAACCCCAAGTACCAGAAGCTGGTACGCACGCGCTCCAGCTTCGGCTGGATCCTGACGATGGTGATGATGTTCGTCTATTACGGCTACATCGCGCTCATCGCCTTCAACAAGGAGTCGCTCGCTGCCCGTCTGGGCGAGGGCGTGATGACGGTCGGCATCCCGGTCGGCTTCGGCGTCATCGTCTTCACCATCCTGATCACCGGCTTCTACGTGCGCCGCGCGAACTCCGAGTTCGACCAGCTCACCCGCGAAATCGTCGAGGAGGCGGGCAAATGATCGGTACCAACACGAAAATCGCAGGCGGGCTCGCGCTCGCCCTGCTGTCCTCGGTGGCGCTGGCCGCGGGCGGTGACCTCGGCCAGGCCGAGAAGCAGGCCACCAACTGGACGGCCATCATCATGTTCGGCGTGTTCGTGCTCGGCACGCTGTACATCACCAAGTGGGCGGCAGCCAAGACCAAGTCGGCGGCCGACTTCTACACCGGCGGCGGCGGCATCACCGGCTTCCAGAACGGCCTGGCGATCGCCGGCGACTACATGTCTGCAGCGTCCTTCCTCGGTATCTCGGCGGCGGTGATGGCGAGCGGCTATGACGGCCTGATCTACTCGATCGGCTTCCTGGTCGGCTGGCCGGTGATCACCTTCCTGATGGCGGAGCGCCTGCGCAACCTCGGCAAGTTCACCTTCGCCGACGTCGCCGCCTACCGCTTCCAGCAGACCCCGATCCGCGCCTTCGCGGCCTCGGGCACCCTGGTCGTGGTCGCCTTCTACCTGATCGCGCAGATGGTCGGTGCCGGCCAGCTCATCAAGCTGCTGTTCGGCCTCGAGTACTGGATGGCGGTGGTCATCGTCGGCGCGCTGATGATGATCTACGTGCTGTTCGGCGGCATGACCGCGACCACCTGGGTGCAGATCATCAAGGCCTGCCTGCTGCTCGCCGGTGCGTCGTTCATGGCCTTCATGGTGCTGCTGAACTACGGCTTCTCGCCCGAAGCGCTGTTCGCCGATGCGGTCCGCGTCAAGACCGAGGTGTCGGCTGCCACGGGCAAGACCGCGCTGGAGGCTTCCACCGTTGGCCAGGCGATCATGGGACCGGGCTCCTTCATCAAGGATCCGATCTCGGCGATCTCGTTCGGCATGGCGCTGATGTTCGGTACCGCCGGCCTGCCGCACATCCTGATGCGCTTCTTCACCGTTCCCGATGCCAAGGAAGCCCGCAAGTCGGTGTTCTGGGCGACCACCTGGATCGGCTACTTCTACGTTCTCACCTTCATCATCGGCTTCGGCGCGATCGTGCTGGTGTCCACCAACCCGGCTTTCCTTGATGCCAAGGGCGGCCTGATCGGCGGCAGCAACATGGCGGCGATCCACCTCGCCAACGCGGTGGGCGGCAACGTGTTCCTCGGCTTCATCTCCGCGGTGGCGTTCGCCACGATTCTGGCGGTGGTGGCCGGCCTGACCCTGTCGGGTGCCTCGGCGGTGTCGCACGACCTGTACGCCACGGTGTTCAAGAAGGGCAACGCCGACTCGGCCTCGGAACTCAAGGTGTCGCGCATCACCACCCTGGTGCTGGGCGCGGTCGCCGTGGTGCTGGGTATCGCGTTCGAGAAGCAGAACATCGCCTTCATGGTGTCGCTGGCCTTCGCGATCGCGGCCTCGGCCAACTTCCCGGTGCTGTTCATGTCGGTGCTGTGGAAGGACTGCACGACCCGCGGCGCGACGATCGGCGGCTTCCTCGGCCTGATCACCGCGGTGGCGCTGACCGTGGTGTCGCCGTCGGTGTGGGAAGTCACGCTCGGCAACCCGAAAGGTTCGGCGCTGTTCCCGTACGCGTCGCCGGCCCTGTTCTCGATGGCCGCGGGCTTCATCGGCATCTGGTTGTTCTCGATCCTCGACAACAGCCCGCGTGCCAAGCTCGACCGTGCCGGCTACATGGCGCAGAAGGTGCGCTCGGAAACCGGTATCGGCGCGTCGTCGGCTTCGTCGCACTAAGCAGCAAGCTGTTCGGGTGGCATCCGCGAGGGTGCTGCC
>JAGOEI010000076.1:3441-6921 GCA_017997795.1 Thauera sp.
CCGCCGTGGCTGCGCACGATCTCGCGCGCGATCGACAGCCCCAGGCCGCTGCCGTCGGCCTGGCTGGCGGCGTGGCGGTAGAAGCGCTCGAACACCTGCTCGCGCACGGCGGGCGCAATGCCGGGGCCGTCGTCGCAGACCTCGATCAGCACGTGATCGTCCTCGATGACGCAACGCAGCCCGACCATGCCGCCGGCGCGACCGTACTTGAGCGCGTTGTCCATCAGGTTGGCGATCAGTTCCTGCAGCAGCGTGGGGTCGCCATGCAGGCGTACCGGTTCGCGCTCGACGCCGAGGTCGATGCTGCGCGCGTCGGCGCGGTCCACCCAGTCCTCGACCATGGCGTCGATCAGCGCGGCGAGGTCGACCTCGGTGGCATCGGCGATCAGGCGCTCGCCGGCTTCGGCGCGGGCGAGCGCGAGCAACTGGTTGGCCAGGCGGGTGACGCGCGCGACCGACTGGCGCAGGCGTGCGCGCGCGCCATCGTCGGCCGGCCGCGCCTCGAGCAGCTCGAGCTGCATCTGCAGGCCGGCGAGCGGCGTGCGCAACTGGTGGGCGGCGTCCTGCAGGAAGGCGCGCTGATGGGCGTTGGCGGTGCGCAGGCGCTCGAGCAGGCCGTTGAGTGCGCCAATGACCTCGCGCACCTCGCGCGGCACCCCGGCCGGATCGATCGGCGACAGATCGGTGCCCGATCGCACGCGCAGAGAGTTCTCCAGGCGTTCGAGCGGCGCCAGCCCGCTCGGGATGCTGAAGCGCGCGACCACGCCGGCGGCGATCAGCAGCAGCGCGCCGGCCCAGGCGAAGCCGATCACCAGCCGGTCGATCGCCTCGTCGCGCTTGCCCAGGGTCTCCGCGACCGTGATGGTGAAGCCGCTGGCGCCGTTCGCGCCGCTCTCGCGGTACAGCCTGACCGCGCGGATCGGCTGCCCGGCGTGAGCGAGGTCGCGGAACAGCGGGCGGGACGAGGGCATCGGCACCCGGCCGGGCGGCGCCTCCTTGCCGACCGGCGTGTAGGGTACGGGCAGGCTGGACAGGGCGTCGCTGTCGTCCACGGGCGGCAGCCCTGCATCGCCGCCCAGCAGCCGGCCCTGCTGGTCGCGCACGCGGAAGTAGATGCGGTCGACCGTGTCGGTGCGCAGCACCGCCTCGACCTCGGGCGAGAGCGTGAGGGTGAGGCCGTCCGGGGCGGCGTGTACGTGGGTGGCGATGGCCTGCGCCAGGTTGATCAGGTTGCCGTCGTAGGCGTTGCCCACCACCCACTTCGCGCTGCTGTAGGCGACCGCGCCCGCGGTGACCAGCAGCACCACGGTGGGCGCCGCCAGCGCGCTGAGGATGTTGCGGCGAAGGCTAGTCTGCACCGTCGCGGCGCTCCTTCACGCGCTCGAGGCGATAGCCGAAGCCGCGCACGGTGCGGATGGCGACGCCGGCGGCTTCCAGGCGCGGGCGCAGGCGCGAGATATAGACCTCGAGCGCGTTGCTGCTGCCTTCGCCCTGCAGGCGCTCGCGGGCGACGGTGCGTCCGTCGGCGCGCACCAGGGCTTCGAGCACGTCCCACTCGCGCCCGCTCAGCGCCAGGGGTTCGCCCGCCAGCTCGGCCAGCCGCCCGGTGATGTCGAGCACCAGCGGACCGAAGCCGAGCGCGGGCTCCGCGCTCATCCCGCCGCGGCGCAGCACCGCACGCATGCGCGCGCTCAGTTCGGCGAGCTCGAAGGGCTTGACCAGGTAATCGTCGGCACCCAGGTCGAGGCCATAGATGCGGTCGTCGAGCGCGTCGCGCGCGGTGATCAGGATCACCGGCATGCGCTGCCCGCGTTTGCGGATCCGGCGCACCACCTCGTAACCGCCCAGCCCGGGCAGGCCGAGGTCGAGCAGCACGAAGTCGAAGGCGTTCTCCTGCAGCAGACGGTCGGCGCGCATGCCGTCGTCCTCGGTCGTGACCTCGTCGCCCTGTCCGCGCAGGAATTCGGCGATGCCGTCGGCCAGCGTCGGGTCGTCTTCAACCAGCAGAAGCTTCATGTCGTCCTCTCGATTTCAGGCTGCCGGGGCGCGCGGGCGAGGTGCCTCGACGCGCAGCCGGTTTCGTCCCGGGCGCCTGGGGCGCAATGCTATCGCGAGCCGGGGCTTTCGGCGCATTGCCGGCGGGGGTCGGCGTATCATGGCCCGAACCTTGTCCCGCCGCCCGGGGTTCGCGCCCGGCTCGCCGCCATGCCCGAAAGCCTGCCGCTCGATGCCGCCCAGATCGAAGCCTTCCTGATCGCGACCGGAATCGGTCTGCTGATCGGCCTCGAGCGCGAACGCGTGCCTTCGGCGCGCGCCGGTCTGCGCACCTTCGCGCTGGTCGGCATGCTCGGCGCGCTGGTGGCGATGCTCGGCGAGCAGCTCGGCAGCTTCGCGCCCTTCGTCGCGGGGCTGGTGATCGTCGCGCTCACCATCATCGCCGCCTACCTGCGCCAGCCCGACCCCTCCGACCCCGGCACCACCTCGGTGGCGGCGCTGGTCGTGTGCTACTGCCTGGGCGCGGCGACCTGGCTCGGCCATGCGCAACTGGCGGTGATGCTGGCGGTGGCGACCACCGTGCTGCTGTACTTCAAGGCCCAGTTGCGCGGCATGGCGACGCGGCTGGATGCGCGCGACTGGATCTCGATCCTGCAGTTCGGCGTGCTGTCGCTGGTGATCCTGCCCATCCTGCCCAACGAGGAGATGGGCCCCTACGGCGCCCTCAACCCGCACCAGATCTGGTGGATGGTGGTGCTGATCGCCGGCGTCAGCCTGGCCGGCTACGCGGCGTTGCACATCGCCGGCGTGCGCTATGGCGCGGCCTTCGTCGGCGTGTTCGGCGGCCTGGCCTCGAGCACCGCGACCACCATGCTCTATGCCCGCCAGGCGCGCGAGTTTCCGGCGATGACGGCGATGGCTGCGCTCGTCATCGTGATGGCCAATCTGGTGATGGTGCTGCGCGTGGGGGTCATCGCCACGTTGGTGGCGCCGGCAGTGGCAGGCACGCTCGCGCTGATCATCACCCCGGCGCTGGTGCTCGGCGCGCTCGCTGCGATCTGGTACTGGCGCCAACTGCTCGAGCGCGGCGAAGCCGTGCTGCCGACGACCTCCAACCCGACCGAGCTCAAGACGGCGATCGGTTTTGGCGCCGTCTATGCGGTGGTGCTGGTGGCCGCGGCCTGGCTGTCGGACTTCGCCGGCAACCGCGGGCTGTACGTGCTGGCGCTGGTGTCGGGCCTCACCGATGTCGATGCGATCACGCTGTCCAGCCTGCGCCTGTTCGCGCTCGAGCGGCTGGCGCTCGGCGTCACCGTGACCGCGATCGGCATCGCCATGCTTGCCAACCTCGGCTTCAAGCTCGGCATGGCACTGGTGATCGGCGGCCGCGAGCTGGCGCTGAGGGCCGCGGTGGGCATGGGCGCGGTCGCACTCGGCCTGGTCGCCGGCATGCTGTGGATCGGCGTCGATGGCGCGGCCGGCTGA
>JAGOEI010000076.1:7021-10443 GCA_017997795.1 Thauera sp.
GCTCGGCATGGCACTGGTGATCGGCGGCCGCGAGCTGGCGCTGAGGGCCGCGGTGGGCATGGGCGCGGTCGCACTCGGCCTGGTCGCCGGCATGCTGTGGATCGGCGTCGATGGCGCGGCCGGCTGACGCCGATTGTCCTGGTGGAAGCGGCTTTTGGGGGAGCGGGCTTGCCAGCGAGCAGGTGCCGGCATGGGCGCCGTTCGCGGGCAAGCCCGCTCCCACGCTTCCAGCTCCCACGAGCGAATGCTGCGGATTCAGCGCCCCGAGCAGTGACCGCCCGATGCCGCCTGGCCGCTGCCGAGCGCGATTGGCGGCGGCTCGACGCGCACGCTGGCGCTGCCCGCGGTATCGAGCACGAGCAGGCCGAGCGCCACCGCCCAGAACAGCGCGAAACCGACGCGGAAGAGCTTCTTGTTGTCCATGTCGTCCCCCTTATGCGTCGACACGGCGGCGGATGCGCACACCGACGATCGAGCCCGCGAACGCGAGCGCGAACCACACCCAGCCGTGCACGCTCGCCGAGGCGATGCCGCCCAGGTAGGCGCCGACGTTGCAGCCGAAGGCCATGCGCGCGCTGTAGCCCATCACCAGGCCGGCGACCGCCGCGGCGATCAGGCGCCTGCCCGTGGGCAGGCTGAAATCCGCCGGGCCGGTCCAGCGCGAGGCGGCGATGGCGCCGTAGATGAGGCCGATGTTGGTCACCGAGGTGACGTCGGCGAGGATCGGATCGACCAGGCGCTGCGCATGCGGTGCCACGCCCCAGAAAGCGTCGGCCGACAGGTCCCAGCCGAGCGCGGCCACGGCCTTCGCGCCCCACACGCCCATGCCGTAGACGATGCCCCAGGGCTGGCCGGCGACCACCAGATGCAGCAGGTAGAGCACCGCCAGCAGCAGGGCGCCGAGCCACCAGCGCCGCGCCCAGCGCACCGCCTGCCGCGGTGCCGCGCTGGCGACGAAGCTCGCCGTGCCTGCGCGCACGAGCTGCTGCGCGACCGCCTGCGGCGTAGCCGGCGCTGCACTGCCCGGCGCCACACCTTCCTTGGCGCTGCGCGCGGCGCGCCCGGCCAGCCAGGCGACCAGACCGCACGCGGCCACGGTGATGGCGAGCGCCGTCGGCCAGCCGAAGGCGAGCAGATCGACCGCCGGCAGGCCGCCGAGCTCGATCCACGCCGGCTGATGCGAGGCGCCCAGGAAGCTGCCGAAGGCGAAGGTCGGCAGCACCACGAAGGACAAGGGCGAACCGGCGCCGGCCTTGTACAGCGTGCCCGAGCCGCAGCCATCGGCGAGCTGCATGGCGGCGCCGAACAGGAAGGCGCCGAGCACCAGGCTGATCGTCAGCGGCGCCACCGCGCCCACCAGCTCGCCGCCGCTACCGGCGATCAGCGGCAGCGTGAATGCCGCGGCGAGCACCATCAGCAGCATCTGCGCCCACAGTCCCTGCGGGTCGCGGCGCTCGATGAAGTCGCGCCAGCCGGTGGTGAAGCCGAAGCGCGCGCCCTGCAGCACCGCGCCGAAGCCGATGCCGAGCAGCGCGAGCAGCCCCTGGCGCAGGCCGGTGGCCAGCGTCACCGCGAGCACGCCGGCGAGGCCGCCGCTGATGAGGAAGGTTCGGTTGAGCCAGCGCATCGTCCTGTTCCCGCCTTACTTGTCGAACGCGCGCTTGACGTCCTGCACCAGCGCGGTGACGCGCGAGGGCTGGTTCTGCATCGGGCGCTCGGCCTGACTCCATTCCACCACCGAGGCCGGGTAGAGCTTGACCGCCTTGTTGCCGGCGATCTCGGACATCACGAACCAGTTGGTCGCCGCCCAGTGACCGGTGTTGCAGAACGACACCGCGGGTGCGGCGTCGGCGCCGGACAGCGCGACCAGCGCCTTCAGCTCGCTCGCGGGCTTGAGCGTGGCGGCGCCCTTGGGGAAGAACTGCGCGTTGTCGAAGGACCTGGCGCCGGGCAGCGTGCCGTAGCGCGCGGCGGCGTCGACCCGGGCCTCGCCGCTGAAGAAGCGCGGCGGGCGGGCATCGACCAGCAGCGGCGTGGTGCTCGACTGCAGGGCGGCGGCGAGTTCCTCGCTGGTCACGATCTGCTCCTGGTCGTAGCGGTAGGCGAACTGGCTGGGCGCCACCTGCGGCACGGTGGTCTCGAGCGCGCCGCCGGCGCCCTTCCACGCCTTGGTGCCGCCGTCGAGGATCGACAGGCGGGTGAGGCCGCCTACCTTCAGCGTCCAGTACACGCGCGCCGCAGCGCCGAAATCGGTGTGGTCGGTGCCGGCATGCACCACGACCACGTGGGTGTCGCGGTCGACGCCGGCCGCCTGCAGCACCTGGGTCAGCGCGGCCTCGGCGGGCAACTGGCCGGGGTTCTCCTTCGGGCCGCGGTACTTGCCGTAGGGCGTGTTCACCGCGCCGGGGATGTGGCCGCCGGCGTAGTCCTTGTCGGCGCGGATGTCGAGCACGCGCACGCCGGGCTGGCCGAGCAGGGTCTTGAGTTCGGCCGCGTTCACCAGCGGCGCGGGTGCGGTGAGCGTCGCGGAAGCGGAGACGGCTTCTGCCGGGCGTGCGGCCTGATTGGCGAGCGCGGGCGCGGACAGCGCCAGCCCGCCGGTGGCGAGGGCAAGGGCGAGGGACAGCGGGGCGAGGGCGCGCAGGGTGGTTTGCTTCAGCATGGCGTATTGCTCCACAGGAATTTTCGGTTCGGGGGCGGTGAGCGCGCACGCGCCAGAGGGGCGCGGGTACCGCGATGGAGGCGAAGGATACGAGCGGGGCCTTATTCTCCGAAGGGTTTGCTGGGAAATTGAATAGAACGATGCGTTATTAAGAGGCCCTCCGCGCGCATCGTATGGCAGCCGCCGGCTGAACTTGCGCGCCCGCTCGGGTTCTGATTTCCATCGACAATTCTCCGGCGCCCCGGCGCCCTGTGCCTGTGAAACCCGCTTCCCTTGCCGCGCTCGGCGTGAGTGCCGTGTTGTTGCTGTCCGTCGGCCTGAGCCTGGCCAACGACCCGCGCCCCGTCGAGCCGGGCGAGGCGCGCAGTTGGCGCACCGCCGCCCGCCATTCGGCCGGCATCGCCCCCGACCCGGTGCGCCACGCCGACACCGCGATCGTGCAGGTCTATGCCGCCGCGACCTACGGCTGGCGCGGCTATTTCGCCGTGCATCCGTGGATCATCTACAAGCGCGCCGGCGACACCGCCTACACCCGCTACGACGTCATCGGCTGGGGCAGCCGTCCGGTGGTCCGCCGCAACCACGCCGTGCCCGACGGGCTGTGGTTCGGCGCCACCCCGAGCGTGCTCGTCGACCACCGCGGCGAGGGTGTGAGCGCGATGATCGACGCCATCGAAGCCGCCATCGCGCGCTACCCCCACGCCGACGAATACCGCAGCTATCCCGGCCCCAACAGCAACACCTTCCTCGCCCACATCGG
>JAGOEI010000077.1 GCA_017997795.1 Thauera sp.
TCTGGCGGAGACGGAGGGATTCGAACCCTCGATGCGAGTTTTAGCCCGCATGCTCCCTTAGCAGGGGAGTGCCTTCGACCTCTCGGCCACGTCTCCATCAGGAAGGCGCGATCATAGCGAGTTCGCGCCTGCCGGTCAAACGCGATGAATCGATTTAATGCAGGCGCCGCTTCAATGCCGAAAGCCTTGTGCAGCGCCCGAAAGGCGAACTCGAGCTCACCGCCCCGAGCGCCCTGCACCGCGAACGAGAAGCCCTTGGTGCGCGGGATGCTTCGCGCGGGGACGACGTCGCGCATCTGAACTATCCGTGCCGTTGTCGTATCCAACCGCCAGTCAATGAAGCGCGTGAGCACACCCGGGCGCGTGACTTTTTGCGCGGCCGGAAAGAAGCAAAACGAGGCGATGGAGATTTGCGCATTTTTTTAACAAAATCGCCAAAATCCATGCTGTATGTTGAAAGAATAGTAACCTATACTGCATCGGTCTTATGACTTTAGTCATAGGTTACCGTCAATGCGAAGCGGGAATTTCGTGAGCCGAGCGCCGGTTCTGTTCAACGATGAGGATAATCAGATGAAAGCTACCGAGAAACTGGATGTTCGTGAGATCCGCCGCAAACTTGGCCTGAACCAGTCGCAGTTCTGGTCCAAGATCGGTGTGACCCAGAGTGGCGGTTCGCGCTACGAGAGCGGGCGCAACATTCCGCGCCCGGTCCAGGCGCTGCTCCGCCTCGTCCATGTCGAGCAGATCGACATCAACAAGGTCAAGCGCGATGACGTGGATGTGGCCGAGTACCTCAAGGCCAGCAACCCCGAGCTATACAAGACGCTGAAGAAGGAAGCGCGCGCCAAGCGCAAGGAACGCTGAGCGCATGGCGCCCACGTTCAAGGGCTGACGCGCACCGTCAGCCCTTTTTTTCGCAGATGCGCTGCGATCGCCTCCAGTTCGTCGGCACTCAGCGGTGCAAGGCGCACCGCCTCCGGCTGCATCGACTGGCGCGCGATGCCATACAGCAGTACGCCTTGCAGGGCATCGATGCCGGCCGCTTCGAGCACAGCGAGATAGGCATCGAGTTCCGCGGTTGAAGGCGCCTCACCATCCCAGCGGAACATGCAGGTCTGCACCCAGGTCGGGCACAGTTGCGCGCAGCGCGCAAGGTTGCGCGCGACCGATTCGGGCTCGAGGCGCACGCCATTGATGCGCTCGATCGCCTCGGCCGTGCCGCCATCGACCTTGAACCACACCTCTCCGCCCGCCTCACCCAGCAGGCGCACGCCCTCCTGCACGCGCGCCTGCGCCATCAGGCTGCCGTTGGTGATCAGTCGCAGTGGCACCTCGGTGGGCGACAGGCCGAACTCGGCCCGCAAGCGCAGCACCAGGGCCACCGCTTCGGGAAACACGCTCGCGCTGGTCGGTTCGCCATTGCCCGAGAACGCGATGTCGCGGATCACACGCAGGCCTTCGGGCACGAAGCGCGCCATCCAGTCGCCATGCACCAGGTCGCCGAGAAAACCGCGCAGTTCGTCCTCGAGCTGCGCGAGATCGATCTCGGGCGCCTTGCCGCGCACGAGATCGGGCACCTGGCAATACACGCAGTGCCAGTTGCAGGCATTGTTGGGATTGAGGTTGATGCCCACCGACACCCCGCCCGCCCGGCGCGACAGCACCGGATACACATACGTGAGCCCGGCGAGGTCGCGATCGTGGTTACGGACGGTCAGCGCCGCGGCACCGCCGGCAGCACGCAAATTGGAAGAATTCATCGTTCGCTCAGATACTTGCGGAAATCACCCAGGCGGCCACAGGGCCTGCCGGTGCTATAATCCGCGGCCATTTCAGAGAGACCCGCCATGCGCATCACCCGCCGCCTCGAATTCGACGCCGGTCACCGGATTCCCGATCACGCCAGCCAGTGCCGCCACCTGCACGGCCACCGCTACGCGCTGGAAGTCACCCTGTCCGGCGAGATCATCAAGGCCGACGGCCTGGCGGTCAATGGCATGGTGATGGATTTCGCCGACGTCAAGCGCATCGCCAACGAGCTCGTGGTCCATCAGTGGGACCACGCCTTCCTCGTCTATCGCGGCGATACGCTGGTGGCCGACTTTCTCGCCGCCGTGCCCGGGCACAAGACCGTGGTCCTCGACGTGGTGCCCACCGCAGAGAACCTCGCCGCCGAAGCCTTCCGCATCCTCGACCCGGCCTACCGCGACAGCTACGGCAACCACCTTCGGCTCGAGCGCGTGCGGCTGTACGAAACACCCAACTGCTGGGCGGACGCGATTCGCGCCTGAGCCTGCAGCGTCCCGCTCACCGCACCGGCAGCGCCCCAGACCAAGCGCAAGAGCCGCCAGGATGTGCCCTACGGACGCGGTCGGGCCTTGCGCGATGGCCAGGTCGGCAGCTTCCATCCGAACGCGACCGCCAGCAGGCGCGACCCGGTCGCCGTGCAGATTCCCGCCACCATGGCGACCTGCGGCGCAACGCCCAAAGCGTGCGTCCCCAGCAGCACCACGCAACCAACGACCGCGCACAAGGTATAGGGCCGATGGTCGTGGAACACCTTCGGGATCTGGTTGCACAGCACGTCGCGCGAGACGCCGCCGAACACCGCGGTGATCGCCCCCATCAGGATAGCCACCAGCGGCGGCATCCCCGCCGCCGTCGCGATCGAGGCCCCCGAGATGGCGAACAGGCCCAGGCCGCAGGCATCGGCGAACTCCATCGCGTTTTCCGTGAATCGATGCTGGAAGGTCTTGAGCCACAGCGGCGCGGTCAGCGCCAGCGCGATCACGAGCCACACGTATTCCTGGTTCTGAACCCAGAACAGTGGCCGCCGATCGAGCAGCAAGTCGCGCACCGTACCGCCACCAAAGGCGCTGACGAAGGCGACCGAGAATACGCCGACGATGTCCATGCGCTTGCGGATCGCCTCGAGCAGGCCGGACATGGCGAACGCGAGCGTGCCGCCCACTTCGATCACCAGAAGGATCGTTTGAAACTTCATCGATTCAGCACCAAAAACTGAAATGCGGCCCGGGGTGCGGCCGCAGACACAGCGCGGGCGGCGCGACTGCTCGCACACCGCACCCGCTTTACACATGAAAAAGCGGCACACCCCGCGCCGCGAAGCGTGCCGCCCGTCCTTATACAGGACTTAGTTGAGGAAGTGCTCGGCGACCGCAACCCACCAGGCCGCCCCGATGGGCAGATTGCGGTCGTCGAAGTCGTACATCGGGTGATGCACCATCGGCGTGTCGCCATTGCCGATGAAGCAGTAGGTGCCCGGCTTCTTCTGCGCGTAGTAGGCAAAGTCCTCGCTGCCCATGAAGGTGGGGCCGGGCATCACCACCTGGTCCTCGCCGAGCAGCGCACGAGCGACCTCCGCACACTCGAGCGTTTGGTCGGGATCATTGACCAGCACCGCCCCCGGCGCGCCCTCGCGAATCTCATGGCTCACGCCGAAGGACAGCGCCTGCGCCGCAGTGATCGCCTTGACCTTCTCCAGCACCAGCTTGCGCGTCTCCGGTGCGCTGCTGCGAATGCTCAGGCGCAGGGTCGCGGTCTGCGGGATCACGTTGCCCGCGTCCCCGGCCAGGAAGGCGCCGACCGACACCACCGCGGAGTCCTTGGCGCCGACGTTGCGCGACACGATGGTCTGCAGCGCCATCACCAGCGACGCGCCCGCCACCACCGGGTCGATGCTCTTCTCGGGCATCGAGCCATGGCTGCCCTTGCCGGTGAGCACGATCTCCCAGTTATCCACCGCAGCCATGATCGGGCCGGCGGTGAAATACAGCTTGCCGCGCTCTAGCCCGGGCATGTTATGCATGCCGAACACCGCGTCCATCGGGAAGCGCTCGAACAGGCCGTCCTCGATCATCGCCACCGCGCCGCCCATGATCTCTTCGGCCGGCTGGAAGATCAGGTTGACGGTGCCGTTGAAGGCCCGCGTGCGCGCCAGGTACTGCGCCGCGCCCAACAGCATCGCGCTGTGACCATCGTGACCGCAGGTGTGCGACTTGCCTTCGACGGTGCTCTTGTGATCGCTGTCGACCATCTCCTGCACCGCCAGCGCGTCGGTGTCGGCGCGCAGGCCGATCGACTTCTCGCCTTCACCGCACCGCATGCGGGCGACCACGCCCGTCTTGCCGATGCCTTCGGTGACCTCGTAGCCCCAGCCGCGCAGCAGCTCGGCGATGTAGCGCGCGGTGCCGTGTTCATCGAACGCCAGCTCGGGGTGGCGGTGCAGGTGATGCCGCCAGGCCTTCATCTCTTCGTGGTCGGCCGACAGGGCATTGATAAGCGTGTCCATGATGACTCCTCAATATCTGAAAGCGATCGTCGAGACCCCCGGGGCGCTGTGCTCAGGGCACGCTCGGCCCGGGCTCGATCTCCGTTCGGTGCCTGCGCGCTCGCGGCGGGCGCAGGATGAATCTGGTGCGATGGATGTCTCGCTCTTAAGGGGCCGTCTTCGCCGCCACCTTCGGGACGGTGAGCAT
This sequence comes from Thauera sp., assembly GCA_017997795.1. Taxonomy (GTDB): domain Bacteria; phylum Pseudomonadota; class Gammaproteobacteria; order Burkholderiales; family Rhodocyclaceae; genus Thauera. The sequence continues at coordinate 4,503 of JAGOEI010000077.1, forward strand.
GATCGAGAGGATCGCCACGGCCACCATGAAGACGTTGAACATCAGGGCGATGATCGCGGCCTCGCGCACCGCCAGGTTGTCCTGACGACCGACGAAGGTGATCACGCCGGCGAGCCAGGAGACGCTCTCGGGGTTGGCGCTGAGCGCGGTGAAGATCGCCGCCGAGATCGCCACGCCGAAGGCGGCGCCGAGCGAGGAAGCCATCTTGTAGATGCCCGCACCGGAACCGGCCTGGGCGGCCGGCAGGCTGGAGAGCGCGGCGTCGGTGGAGGGCGTGGCGTAGAAGGCGAGACCGACACCGAACAGCGTGTAGCCGATCATGGCGAGGATCTTGTAGTCATCGAGCAGCACGTTGGCCGGCGACAGCAGCACGATGGCCAGGCCCGTGATCAGGCAACCCCAGATCATCGGCTTGCGCGCACCGAAGCGTTGCAACAGCTTCTCGCCGACGCGGATGAAGGCGATGATCGCGACCGCATAACCCAGGGTCAGCGTGCCCGCCTGCTGGGCGGTCAGGTCACCACCAAGCTGCACCAGTTGCAGCGAGACCAGCAGCGTGCCGGCCACGCCGTTGAGCAGGAAGTTGGAGATCGTCGCGCCGGTGTAGGTGGGATTGCGGAACAGCTTGAAATCGACGAAGGGCTGGCCCGAGGTGTTCTCGATGCGGAAGAAGAGCGAACCGAAGACGATCACCACTGCGATCAGGCTCAGGATCAGCGGGCTGGTCCAGCCCATCTTGTTGCCCTGGGTGACGACGATCTGCAGCGCGACCATGGTGACCATGAAGGTCAGCACGCCGGCGAAGTCGAACTTGTACGCGCCCTTGGTCTCCGCCTTGCTTTCCGGCGTGCCCTTCATCATCAGCAGGCCGATGATGGCGACGACGATCGAGGCAAAGAAAATGTAGCGCCAGCCGATGTTGTCGGCCACCAGGCCGCCGAACAGCGAGCACACGCCCGAACCGCCCCAGGAACCGATCGACCACAGGCTCACCGCACGCTGGCGCGCCGGACCGTCCCAGTAGGTCTTCACCAGCGCGAGGCTGGCCGGCATGATGCACGCGGCCGACATGCCCTGCAGCGCACGCCCGACGAGCAGGAAGGCTGTCGCCATGCTGCCGGTGGGGGCCAGCGCGATCAGCAGCGAGCCGATGATGCTGAGGTAGAAGCCGATCTGGACGGTCTTGACGCGGCCGATGCGGTCGGCGAGGCCGCCGATGACGACGATGAAGATGCCCGAGAACAGCGCCGTGATGGCCACCGCGATGTTCATCATGCTCGCATCCAGACCAAGGTCCTTCTGCATGGCCGGCGCGATGTTCAGGGTCGTCTGCGCAAAGAGCCAGAACGTGATGACCCCGAGGATGATGCCGTAAAGTAGCTTGTCGTTACCTTGATACGTTGAAGCCTTACCCGCAGTGGCTGTCATGGTGGTCTCCTAAAGGCGGCGGGTTGATCAATTTCTGCCCCGCCATCCTAGGGATTCCCCCATAAAAAATAAGGCATTCCATTTTCCGCGATGACCACCGTCTGGAATCACCCCGAATCACTTATGGATGGTCGCTACTTCGTTTATGGAACGGCTTGAAGGCGCGCGCGCGAGGCGATACCTTGCGCGAGCGACACCCCGAGGCCAACAGGCGCCAGCCCATGAAAGACCACCAGCTCCGAGCACTCGTGCATGTGGCCGAGAGCAGCTCGATCCGCGCCGCCGCGCGCGCCATGAACCTGAGCCAGAGCACACTGACCAAGGCCCTGCGCGAGCTCGAGGACGACGTCGGCGCCCAGCTCCTGACCCGAAGCTACAAGGGCATCGAATTCACCGCCGCCGGCTCGCTGTTGCTCGGCCACGCCCGGCTGGCCCTGTCGATCCTGGACAAGGCGGTGGAGGAAGTCCGCCTGCTGCACGGCGGGCCCGGGGCGCGGGTGGTGATCGCGGTGACGCCGATGGTGGGGGCGACGGTGCTGCCGCGGGTGTTGCGCGAATACGAGGCGCTGCAGCCGGAGACCGAGATCCACCTGACCGAAGGGCTGCTGACCCAGGTACTGCCCGATCTGATCGAGGGCCGGCTCGACTTCGCGATCGCCGTTGCCGACGCGGCCGACCTGCCCTACGAGATCGTGTTCGAACCCCTTGGCCCCGCAAACGCCGTGCTCGCCGCGCGCGAGGGACACCCGCTGGCCGCGGCGACCACCTGGGCCGAGCTGAGGGATGCGAAATGGGTGATGAACCTGAGCCCCGGCAGCCTCGGGGGCACGCTCCTGTCGTGGCTGGGCGAGCAGGGCCTGCCCCCGCCGCGGCACATGATCCGCTGCGCATCGACGATGCTGATGCTCGAGTTGATGCAGCGCACGGACTGCATCGGCATCGGCCCGGAGCGCCTGTTTTCGGACAGGCTGGTCGGCCACGGCATCCAGTGCCTGAAGGTGGCGCCGCTGCCGCCAGCGATGGATTTCGGCATCCTGCGCCTGCGCGGCGTGCCGCTCTCCGCCGCGGCGAAACCCATGGCGACGTTGTTCGCGCGCTACCTGGCGCCCTGAGGACGGTGCGGGCCCTGACCCGCAACACGGCGGCACCGGCGAGCACCCCGCTCGCCAGCACCGCCTTCGAGCGGAATCAGACCGCGTACTGGCGCAGGCGCAGCGAAAACTCCTGCAGCTGGCGGATGCCGCTCTGCTCGGCGCGCACGACCCAATCCTGCAACTGCGCGAGCAGTTGCTCGCGACTGGCGTTCGAGCGTGCCCAGATCGCGGCGAGTTCCTCGCGCATCGACAGCGCGGTCACCAGCGCCGGGCTCTCCTTCACCACCACCGCGAGCTGCTGCTTCTGCTCGGCCTTCAGATGGCCATCGTCGCCCGCCAGCACCCAGCGCCGCAGCGCGCGCGCATCCAGCGCCGGGCCGTGCGCCGCCTTAAGGCGCCGGGCCTCCTCGGCGCACACCTGCTTGAGCGAGCGCATGTAGCGCGTCATCACGTCGTAGCGATGGGTGACGATGGCCTGCAGCGTGTCGAAATCGGGCACCGCCTTCGCCTCGCCGAACTTCGGCTGCGGGATGATCTTCTTGACCTTCGCGAGGCCGAGCAGCTCGAGGATGCGGATGTACATCCAGCCGATGTCGAACTCGTACCACTTCGATGACAGCTTGGCCGAGGTGGCGAAGCTGTGGTGGTTGTTGTGCAGTTCCTCGCCGCCGATCAGGATGCCCCAGGGCGAGATGTTGCGCGAGGCATCGACGCAGTCGTAGTTGCGATAGCCCCAGTAGTGGCCGATGCCATTGACCACGCCGGCGGCCCAGAACGGAATCCACACCATCTGCACCGCCCAGATCGTCAGCCCGAGCGCGCCGAAGGCAATGACGTCGATCACCAGCATGATCGACACGCCCAGCACCGAATGGCGATAGACATTGCGTTCGAGCCAGTCATCAGGCGTGCCGTGGCCGTAGCGCTGCAGCGTCTCCGGGTTCTTGGCCTCGGCGCGGTACAGCTCCGCGCCCTGCCACAGCACCTTGCGCAGTCCGCGCGTCTGCGGGCTGTGCGGGTCGTCCTCGGTCTCGCACTTGGCGTGGTGCTTGCGGTGGATCGCCGCCCATTCCCTGGTCACCATGCCGGTGGTCAGCCACAGCCAGAAGCGGAAGAAATGGCTGGGAATCGGGTGCAGGTCCAGCGCCCGGTGCGCCTGATGACGGTGCAGGAAGATCGTCACCGCGGCGATCGTGATGTGGGTGAGAACGAGGGCGACGACGACGTAGCCCCACCAGGGGAGATCGAACAAGCCGTTGTACATGCGGATCAACATCCTTGAGAAAGACAGCCCGGTGATTCTACGCCGTACTGCGGGGCACCCCGGCAGGCGATCTGACGGCGGCAACCGCTCGGGAAGCTCGCCCGGTGACACCCCGGGCAGGATGACACGCCTTCGTCCGACTGCCTTGGCGGCGAGGCGTTCAACGTCCGCTCGCGGCTATCGGGGCCGCCATGGCAGCGACGTGACCGGCGTGGCCTCGGCGCGATGGCGCTGCCAGTTGTCGCGATAGGCGCGCGCAAGCGCGCAGTGGTCGCGCACGATGAGCATGTTCTCGGCGTTGCGGTTGTCCGCCGACCAGGTGAAGTTGTAGGAGCCGGTCAGCACCGCGCAGCCAGGCCCCTCGGCGTCGACCACCAGCACCTTGTTGTGCGCGGCGCTGTAGCGCGTCTCGAAGGCGACCGGCACGCCGCCGGCCAGCAGGCGCGGGATCGCGTTGCCCTTGTCGCGCCGGTTCATGTGCGCGTCGGCCAGCACCTCGACCTTCACCCCGCGCCGGTGCGCGGCCACCATCGCATCGGCAATCTTGCGGCTGGTGAAGACGTAGGCCTGCACCTTCAGGCTCTTGCGCGCGCTGCGGATGAGCTCGATCAGCACCTTTTCGGTGTCGTCGCGCGGCGCAAAGGCCACTTCGACCTCGCCCTGGGCCGCAAAGCGCTGGCTGGCGTGCGCAATCGGGACGGCAAGGGCAGAAGCAGCGAGCAACGCAGCCCCGGTCAGCAGTGCATTACCAACGGCCCCGCCCCGCCGACCGAGATCGGCACCGCGCTCAGGCACGCTCCATCACCGCTGCGAAGAAGCCGTCGGTGTCATGCACGTGCGGCAACATGCGCAGGCGCTCGCCGGTCTCCAGGCTCACGCCCTGCTTGTCGAGGATCTCCTGCGCCGACAGCGGCCGGAACTCGGGATGGGCGGCGAGGAAGGCGTCGACGATGGCGTCGTTCTCTTCGGCGAGCGGGCTGCAGGTCGCATAGACCAGGCGGCCGCCCGGACGCACCAGGCGCGCCGCCGCGGCCAGAATGGCGCCCTGCTTGGCCACCATCTCCTCGACCGCCGCCGGCGACTGGCGCCACTTGAGGTCGGGGTTGCGGCGCAGCGTGCCCAGGCCGGTGCACGGCGCATCGACCAATACGCGGTCGGCCTTGCCGGCCAGGCGCTTGACCTTGGCGTCGGCCTCGTGGGCGATCAGCACCGGATGCACGTTCGACAGGCCGGCGCGCGCCATGCGCGGCTTGAGCTTGGCCAGCCGCTTCTCCGACACATCGAAGGCGTACAGACGCCCGGTCGAACGCATCATCGCGCCGAGCTGCAGCGTCTTGCCGCCCGCGCCGGCGCAAAAATCCACCACCAATTCGCCGCGCCTGGGCTGCACCAGCAGGCCGAGCAACTGACTGCCTTCGTCCTGCACCTCGAAGCTGCCGTCGAGGAACAGCGGATGCTTCTGCAGCGCCGGCTTGCCGGCAAGGCGGATCGCCTGCGGCGACAGCTTGCCGGCCTCGGCGCCGATACCGTCTTCCTGCAGGCGGGCGAGCACGGTGTCGCGGTCGGCCTTGAGCAGGTTCACGCGCAGGTCGAGCGGCGCCGCGCGGTTCAGGCCATGGGCCAGCGCCAGCACGTCGGCCTCGTCCATCTGCGCGAGCAGGCGCTCGGCCAGCCAGTCGGGCAGGTCGGCGCGCTCGGCCAGGGTCAGCTCGCCCGGATCGGCAGCCTTGATCGACGCCACCCAGTCGCGCTCGGTAGCACTCACCAGCCCCTCGAAGTTGCGCATCGGCCAGCCCTCACCGCGTGCGAACCACGCCAGCAGCAACATGCGCGGGGTGGCCTCGTCGCCCGCCAGCCGGCGCAGCCAGCGCAGGCGGCGCAGCACGCCGTAGACCGCCTCGGCGATGAAGCCGCGGTCGCGGTGGCCGAGTTCGCGGTTGTCGCGGAAATGGCGCGACAGCACCGCGTCGGCCGGAAAATCGAAGGCCAGCACCGCACCCAGCGCCTGCGTGGCCTGGATGAAGAGGGGTCGGGACACCGCGCCTTCGGGCGCCTTCGGTGCACCGGCGGCGGCCTTGCCTTCGGTGGGTCTGGCTGCGGCCGGCCGGCCGGCGGTGGCCTTGCCCGAGCCGGGCTTGCGTTCGGCGGGCTTGC
>JAGOEI010000309.1 GCA_017997795.1 Thauera sp.
TGGCGCTGGCCAGGATCGCCTGCTGCAGGCGGTCGCGCAGCATGGCGCGGTTGGGGAGCTCGGTGAGCGGGTCGTAGTACGCCAGGCGATGCAGCAGCGCTTCGGAGCGCCGGCGCAGCGTGATGTCCTCCTTCACGCCCACATAGTGGGTCACCACGCCGTCGGCATCGCGAATCGGCGCCAGGGTGGCCAGCTCGATGAAGGGCGTGCCGTCCTTGCGCGTGTTGTGGAATTCGCCGCGCCAGACCTCGCCGCGCAGCAGCGTCGCCCACAGGTCCTCGTAGGTGGCGCGCGGGGTGGCGCCATTGTTGAGGATGCGCGGATTGCGACCGATCAGCTCCTCGCGGGCGAAGCCGGTGTTGCGGGCGAAGGCATCATTGACGTACTCGATACTCCCCGCGGTGTCGGTGATGACGATGCTCTCGGGGCTCTGCTCGATCGCCATCGACAGGCGGCGAAGCTCGTGATCGCGCTCGGCCAGCGCCGCCTCGCGGCGCTCGAGCCCGGCCGCCAGCGCATTGATGCCCTGCTCGAGCGCACGCAGCTCGCTCACCGGCGAAGCAACCCTGACCCGCGCATCCAGGCGCCCCGCGCCGATCGCCTCGACCACGTCACGGATGCGCCGCGCCCAGCGCCAGATCAGGCCATGGACGACGAGGTGCGCGAGCACGGCCGAGACCAGGGTGACGAGGGCGAGCACCCCGACGCGGAAGTGAAAGTCGCGGTGGATCTCGCCGAGGGTGGCACCGAGCGGCGCGCCGATCGCAACCAGGATGTCGTCGCCGGCAAAGCTGACCGCGCGCGCGCCATAAAGCCGGACGTTGCCGGCGGCGTCGCTCACCTCGGCCGGTTGGTCCGGCGTATTCGAGATGTCCAGCAGCGCAGCCACGCGCTCGGGCGGCAGCGACTGGCCCTGCTCGCCCATCGACGAGCCCGCCAGCAGAAGGCCGGTGCGCGAGATCAGGTTGGCTTCCCAGCCCGCCGGCAGTCCGTAGCCGACGATCAGACGATCGAACCAGCGAAAGCCGATCGACGCAAACACGGTCGCGCGCAGCGTGCCAGCGTCGTCCCGCACCGGGTAGCCGAACACCAGGCCCGGCTGGCCGGTGATGCGGCCGATGACGAACTCACCTTGCGTCAGCCCCGTGGCCGCGCTCGCTTCGGAAAACCACTTTCGATCCTGCACCGAGGTCGCGCTGACGGCCCCCCGGCCGCTGCAGAAAACCCGCCCGTCGGGCAAGGCCGCACCGAGGTTGTTGTACTCGACCAGACTCTCCAGCATCCGCCCAGCCAGCGCCGAGCAGGCCTGCGGCTCGAGGTCCTGCAGGTCGTTCGCGCGCGACATGACCTGGAGCGTGCCCTGCACCGACTCCAGCGCGAGCGCTTCCTGCTGTTCGGACACCGACAGCATGCGCAGCACATCGGCCTCGAGCTCGCTCGCCAGTTCGCGCCGCTGCGCCTGGTAGTCCAGGACCACGATCGTGAAGATCGGCAGCACGGCGACCAGCACGACGGCCCACAGCCGGAGATTGAGCGACATCGGCAGCCTGCGTTTCATGCTCGCCTTTCGGGAAATGGATCACGCGCGACGCCAGACCGTCGGGTGCGTCCTGCATGCTGCAGCAACTGCTCAATTTGGGCAAGAAATATGGCCGGCGCAGCGTGTGATCATGCACACCCCGGCGCGCGCGCTCACGACGCTCGCCAGAGCGGCCGCAGCGCGATCAGTCCCAGCACCGGCCCGGGCAGCAGCACCCACGCCACACGGTCGCCGATCAGCGGCCACAGGCGGGTGGTGAGCTCGATCGAGGCCATCGTGATCGCGAAGCCGATCGCGTTCTGGAAGGCCAGCGCGCTGCCCACGCTCTCGGGCGCGCAGGCGCGCGCGGACAGGGCGGAGAAGTGCGGCGAATCGGCGACCACGCTCGCGCCCCACACCAGCATCAGCGCGGCGAGCAACAGCGGCGGCCAGTCGGTGGCAAAGGGGTAGATCGCGCAGCACAAGGCCGACACCGCGAGCGCAACCGCCGCCACCCGCGCGCTGCCGATGCGCCGGCTGAGCACCCCGCCGAGCACGCAGCCGGCGGCGCCGATGCCGATCACCGCGAACGCCGGCCCCGACGGCGAGCCCGCCGCGGCCCCGCGCGCAGCGGTGACCAGCAGCGGCACCAGCGTCCAGAACGCGTACAGCTCCCACTGATGGCCGAAGTAGCCGAAGGCCGAGGCGCGGAAGCGCGGATCGCGCAGCGCATACAGGCCTTCGCCCAGGCGCAGCCGCGGCGCGCCGGCGCGGCGGGCGAGATGCGGCCCGTCGCCGAGCGCGAAGATCATCACCGCCGCCAGCAGCGCCAGCACCGAGGACACCAGCAGCGTCGCCTGCCAGCCCCAGCCGACGTCGAGCGCGCGCACCCCGTGCGGCAGCGCGGTGCCCAGGGTGAGCATGCCGACCAGCCAGGCGAGCGCCGCGCCCGCGTGCTGCGGCACCCAGCTCACCACCAGCTTCATGCCCAGCGGATAGACGCCGGCGAGCGCCAGCCCGACCACGAAGCGCCACGCCAGGCCTTCGCCCAGCCCGTGCGCGAGCAGCGCAAAGCCGGCGTTGGCCGCGGCGCCGAGCACCGCGCACACGGCGAAGATCCGGCTCGCCGCAAAGCGGTCGGCCAGGCCGCTGAGCGAAAACCCGAGCGTGCCGAGGATGAAGCCGAGCTGCACCGCGATCGTCAGCCGGCCGATGTCGGCCGTCTGGAGCGCCCACGAGCGCATCAGGTCGTCGCCCGCGCTGTTGGCGGAGAACCACAGCGAGGTGCCGAAGAGCTGGGCGATGACGATGACCGCGAGGGGGTAGGCGCGCATGGCGTGGCAGTGTGCGGCGGCGGGCGCAGGTGCTCAAGCGGGGGAATCCCTTGT
>JAGOEI010000310.1 GCA_017997795.1 Thauera sp.
AGGTCACCCCGCAGGTCACCCCGCCCGCGCTTGCTACTGCAGGGCCCAGGCGATGGCGGCATAGCGCAGGCCCTTGCCCACGGCCATCCACAGCAGGCACGCCGCCCAGTTCAGGCGCAGCACGCCGGCGGCGGCGCACAGCGCGTCACCGATCACCGGCACCCACGACAACAGCAGCGCGACGCTGCCCCAGCGTTGCACCAGCGCCAGGCGCGGCGTCGATTCCTTGCGTGGCAGCAGGCGGCCGAGCAGCCATGTGCTCATGCCGCCCGCCGTGTTTGCGACCGTCGCCGTCAGCACCGCCGCCAGGCCGAGTTCCGGACGCAGGACCAGCAGCGCGGCGAACACGGCTTCGGAGCCGCCGGGGAGCAGGGTCGCGGCGAGGAACGCGGACAGCGCCAGGCCGCCGAGGGCGGCAAGGTCGTTGCTCAGCATGGCCGAACGCCATCGGCGGCGGTGCGCAAGGCCTGCCGGAAAATGACAAAGTAATTGACGGCAAAAAATGCCATACGCAAAATTGCAATACGCATATCGCGTAAAACCGGATCAAGGAGAGTAATCGATGAAGACCATTATCGGCGCAGTGTGCGCCAGCCTCGCACTGATGGCGCTGACCCCGGCCCAGGCCTGGGCCAATCCGCAGCACGAACGCATGCGGCGCTGCAATGCCGAAGCGAAGGAGCAGACGCTGAAAGGTGAGGAGCGCAAGGCATTCATGAGCACCTGCCTGCGCGGCCGGCATGAAGCGGGCGCTGCACCGGCAGCGGCTGGCGCGGCCCCTGCTGCGGCGCCGGCTGCCGCCGGCGTGGACGGGGTGGGCGAGGTGGTGAAGGCGCCGGTGGCCGCGGCCGCTGCGGTGGCACCCGCGGCGATGGCGGTCCCGGCCGCGGCCACGGCCGCACCCACTACGGCCGCACCCACTACGGCCGCACCCACTACGGCCGCACCCACCACGGCCGCACCTACCACCGTGGCGGCCGCCGAGACTGCCAGCGCGGAAGACAAGGCGCGCGCGAAGGCGTGCAACCGGTCGGCCTCCGAGCAGTCGCTGCGCGGCGCCAAGCGCAAGGCCTTCGTCGCCGAGTGTCTGAAGGGGTGATGCCGCTCCGGCGCCGGAGGCCGACTCCGGCGCCGATGTCGGCCACCGTGCCGAACCCGACCGCGGGTCGGGTCAGACGATGTCGAAGAACACCAGGTCGCGCTCGACCTCGTCGGCCGAGAATCCGCAGCCGATGCGGCCCGGGCCGTTGAGCACCATGCGGTCCTGCTTGATGTGGCGCTCGGCCTGGCCCTCGATGGCGACGTAGCTGCCGTTGGTGCTCTGGTCGAACAGCACGAAGCCCTCGCGCCGGCGTTCGATGCGTGCGTGCTGACGTGAGGCGCGCGGGTCCATGATGTTGACATCGTTGCCGAGCTCGCGGCCCAGCAGCACCACCGGGCGCAATTCCTCGACGAACAGCACGTCGTGCTGGTGGCGAATGCGCAGGCGCTGGGTCAGGCGCGCGGCGGCCGGGATCGAAGTCACCAGGCCGGTGCGCTGTCCGATCGCGTAGACCGGCCACTCCAGCCGCGCCCAGTTGGGGCCGGAAAGGGCCTGGGCGCTGATCAGGTTGCGCGTCGCGCTGCTGGTCACCATCACGGCGGTTCCCGAGACCAGGGCCTGTTCGTTTTCGCACAGGCTGGCGAGCTGGCGGGCCACGGTCACGCCTTCCCCGCTCGCCGGCTCGGCGTCCGTCCCGGTGTCGTCGAGGATGCCGTAGTGCAGGCCCAGCCGCACCGGCTGGCGTGCACCGCGCAGCGGCGGCAGGTTACGGATGCGCTGCAGGGCTTCGATCGCCGCCTGCACGCCCGCGTCGCTGCGTTCGAACACGGCCACGGTCTCATCGGAATCCAGAGACAGGAGCTTTCCGCCCTGCGCGCTGATGGCACGCTCGATGCGATTTGCGCAGCGTTCGCTCGCGTGTCGCGCCTCGTCCTCGCCGAGCTGGTCCGCGAGGCTGCCCTCCCAGCGGTGGAGGGCGACGAGGACACAGAGGTTCTTTCGCTCGGACATCGAGGGCAATTCCGGTTTCGTGGTGGCGGGTCTAGCGTGGTGTGAACAGCCCGCATGATGAGCGGGGGCCCTCAGCCCCGCAAGGGGATTCCGCTCCCTCGGCGGGCGCGCCGAGCGGATCAGTCCTCATCTGCGCCCGGCCGGAGCAGGCGCACGGTCTGCGTGCGCGGTGCAGCGGGCAGTTCGATCGGGTCGAACGCGGTGTCGCCCTCGGCGACCACGGTGTGCTGCGTGAGCCCGACGAAGTCGAACAGGCGCGCGTCGGCCAGGTGCGAGGGAACGACGTTCTTCAGCGAGGTGGCCAGCGACTCGATGCGACCCGGGTAGTCGCGCGCCCAGCCCTGCAGCATGTTCTTGATCTGCTTGCGCTGGGCGTTCTCCTGCGAGCCGCACAGGTTGCACGGGATGATGGGGAAATCCATCGTGCGCGCGAAGCGGGCGATGTCGGCCTCGGTGCAGTAGGCGAGCGGGCGGATCACCACGTGCTTGCCGTCGTCGCTGACCAGCTTGGGCGGCATGGCCTTGATCTTGCCGCCGAAGAACATGTTGAGGAACAGGGTCTCGAGCATGTCGTCGCGGTGGTGGCCGAGCGCGATGCGGGTGGCGCCGATCTCCGTCGCGGTGCGGTAGATGATGCCGCGGCGCAGGCGCGAGCACAGCGAGCAGGTGGTCTTGCCCTCGGGGATCTTGTCCTTGACGATCGAGTAGGTGTCCTCGGTGACGATGCGGTACTCGACGCCGATCGATTCGAAGTATTCCGGCAGCACGTGGTCGGGGAAGCCGGGCTGCTTCTGGTCGAGGTTCATCGCCACGATGCGGAAGTCCACCGG
>JAGOEI010000311.1 GCA_017997795.1 Thauera sp.
ATCAGCGTCGAGACGCTGAAGGGCACGGTGCAGTTGTCCGGCTTCGCCAAGAGCACCGCCGAGCGCAACCGCGCGGTCGAGATCGCCCGCACCACGCCGGGCGTGAAGGCGGTGAAGAACGACATCGTGATCCGTCCCTGAACACGCGCCGCGGCCCCCGCATGAGTCGGGGGCCGGCTTTTCTCGTGGGAGCAACGGTATGTAGGAGCGGGCCTGCCCGCGAATACAGCGACCGAGCGGTCGATGTTCGCGGGCAAGCCCGCTCCTACAACAGCTCCGTCCCGCAACAGCTCCGCTTCCACAAAAACCTCGCTCCGACAGGATCCGACGAGCCAAGGCCGCTTGCGCACGACCGGATCTTGCGCCGGACAATCACCCAGGCGTGGACTAGGATAGGACAGGTTCATGAACGCTCATCCGGAGCCCCTGCCCTTGCCCCCTGCCCCGTCCCGCCTGCCGCGCCCGCGTGCGGGCCTGCTGATCGCCGTGCTGCTGCTGAGCTTCGTGCTCGGGCTGGCGTGGCTGGTCGCCGGCCAGTGGCAGTCCGAATCGAGCCGCGCCGCGCTCGAGGATCTGCGCGCGCGCTCGGTGCGCCTGCATCACCTCGACACCCTGCTGCTGCAGATGCTCGACGCCGAGTCGAGCGTGCGCGGCTACCTGCTGACGCAGAACCCGGTGTATCTGACGCCGTACCAGGACGGCCAGGCCGAGCTCGAACGCACGCTGGCCGCGCTGCGCACCGACGCCTGGACGGACGATGGCCAGCGCGAGACCGTCGACCACCTGGCGCTGCTGGTCGACATGCGCTGGAGCCTGCTCACCCAGGCCATCGAGCGCGGCGTGCCACCCGGCGCCGACCAGCCCGACGGCGGCACCGGCAAGCAGGTCACCGACGACCTCCGCACCCGCATCCTGGCGCTTCGCGCCGCCACCCAGGCCGAGATCGACGCCACCCAGGACGGCGCCTTCGCGCGCTTTGCCGATGCGCGCACGATGAACCGCGTGCTTGGCGCGAGCGTGCTGGCGCTGCTGCTGGTGCTGGTCGTGGTGCTCCATCGCCAGGACCGCCTGCGCGAACGCATGGCGCAACTGCTGCGCTCGGAGAACGAGCGCCTGCACACCGAGGTCGCCCATCGCACGCAGGAACTCAGCAGCCTCGCCACCTACCTGACCAACGCCCGCGAAGCCGAACAAGCCCGCCTGGCGCGCGAGCTGCACGACGAGCTCGGTGCCCTGCTCACCGCCGCGAAGCTCGACGCCGGCTGGATCGCGCGCAAGCTGCCGGCCGAAGCCGTGGCGCCGCTGCGCAGCCGCTTCGACCGCCTGCTCGACACGCTCAACCAGGGCATCGCGCTCAAGCGCAAGGTGGTGGCCGACCTGCGCCCGCCGCTGCTGTCCGAACTCGGTCTGGTCGAGGCGCTGCGCGCCCTTCCCGACAGCGGCGACATCGGCGAACACGGCGGCCGGCTCGAGATCGAGCTGCCCGATGCGCTGCCCGACGTGCCCGCGCAGACCGCGCTCGCGCTCTACCGCATCGCGCAGGAGGCGCTGACCAACGTACGCCGCTATGCACAGGCCAAGTCGGTGCGGCTGCGCCTGGGCGTCGAAGGCGACGAGCTGGTGCTGGCGGTGGAAGACGACGGCATCGGTTTCGACCCGGCGGCGCGCGAACACAACCGCCACGGCCTGGCCGGCATGGCCCACCGGGTGCAGATGCTGGCCGGCCGGCTGGAGATCGACAGCGCGCCGGGCAAGGGCACGCGCATCACCGCGCGGGTGCCGTTCGCGCGCCTGCACTGAAACATCACGCGCCGCGCGCGAGCCCGCGAACAACAGGCGTGCGCTCGATCGCCAGACGAGCACTACGCGCGCAGCGGTCGACACAGCGCACGCAGGCGGGTGAAACCGATCAGCCCGGGATCGCCGCCTGGACGAAGTCGATCAGCTCGTCGAGCTGGAATGATTTGTCGAAGAAACGCTCGACGCCGAGCTGCTCGCAGCGCGCGCGCACCGGCGCGTGGCCGTAGTTGGAGAACACCACCGCGCGCGGGCGGCCGAAGCGTTCCGGCTCGGCCTGCACCTGGCGCAGCACGCCCAGGCCGCTGCCCGTGCGCAGCTCGAGATCGATGATCGCCAGATCTGGCCGCTGCGCCTCGAGCGCAGCCAGCGCGCCCTGCTCGTCTTCGGCCTCGGCCACGACGCTGACGCGGTCAAGCTCGGCGAGCATCTCGCACAGCATGCCGCGCAGCATCGCGGAATCTTCCACGAGCACGACGCGCAGCACGGGCGCAGCGGCAGGTTCGGAATGAAGTGGCACAGTCATCGACCCGGCATCCTCAGTCGACAATCAGCCCGTGGCGCAGCGCGTAGGTCGCCAGCTCGGCATTGCTGCCGACGCCGAGCTTTTCCAGCAGGCGCGTGCGGTAGGTGCTGACGGTCTTCACGCTCAGATTGAGTACGTCGGCGATGTCCGACACCGACTCGCCGCGCGCCAGGCGCAGGAAGACCTGCAGCTCGCGATCCGAGAGCTTCTCGTGCGGCGCCGCGCTGCCGCCGCCGCCGAGCTCCTCGGCGAGCAGCTCGGCGGTGCGCGCCGAGACGTAGCGCCGGCCCTGGGCGACGGTGCGGATCGCCTGCAGCAGTTCCTCGCGCGAGCAGTCCTTGCACAGGTAGCCATCGGCGCCGTTGCGGATCATCGCCAGCGCGTAACGCTCTTCCGGGAAGCCCGACAGCATCAGCACGCGCGTACCCTCAAAACGCTGGCGCACCGCGCGCAGCACGTCGACGCCGCTCTGCCCGGGGAGGGACAGATCGAGCAGCAGCACATCGACCGGCTGCGCGCGCAGGGCTTCGAGCGCCGCCTCACCCGAGGCGG
>JAGOEI010000312.1 GCA_017997795.1 Thauera sp.
GCCAAGGGCCGCCTGTCGCCCACCCGCCCCGCATCCGAGACCACGGTGGAAGACATCGGCGTGTGGATGAGCGGCCTGTGGCCGGGCGCCGAGCCTTCCGAACCCCGGCCGCCGACGAAGCGCGCGGAGTCCCTCAATGCTTGAACTCGAAGCCCGCGCCGAACCCTCGCGGCTGATGTCCTTCCTGTCGCCGCTGCTCGCGGTGGTGCTGATGCTGGCCGGCGGGGTGCTGGTGTTCTCGGTGCTGGGCAAGGACCCGGTCGAGGGTTTCCGCATCTTCTTCCTCAACCCGGTGAAGGATCTGTACGGCGTGTCCGAGCTGCTGCTCAAGGCCACGCCGCTGATGCTGTGCGCGGTCGGGCTGGCGATCGGCTTTCGCGCCAACGTGTGGAACATCGGCGCCGAGGGCCAGTTCATGCTCGGCGCGGTGGCGGCAACCGGGGTGGCGCTGTACTTCGAGGGTTCGGAGAGCGGCCTGCTGCTGCCGGCGATGATCGTGGCCGGCGCGGCGGGCGGGGCGGCGTGGGCGGCGATCCCGGCGCTGCTGCGCACGCGCTTCAACGCCAACGAGATCCTGGTGTCGCTGATGCTGGTGTATGTGGCGCAGTTGTTCGTGTCGTGGCTGGTGTTCGGGCCGTGGAAGGACCCGGACGGCTTCAACTTTCCGCAGACCAAGATGTTCGGCGACGCGGCGCTGATGCCGGTGGTGCTGGAGAACACCCGCCTGCACCTGGGCTTCGTGATCGCGCTCGCGGTGCTGGTGGCGGGCTACGCCTTCATGAACCGCAGCTACGCGGGCTTTCGCATGCGGGTGGCGGGCGAGGCGCCGGACGCGGCGCGCTACGCGGGGTTTTCGGCACGGCGCATGATCTGGGTCGGGCTGTTGCTCGGCGGCGCCGCGGCGGGGCTGGCCGGCATGGGCGAAGTGGCCGGGCCGATGGGTCAGCTCACCGACAAGGTCGGCAGCGGATACGGCTTCGCGGCGATCATCGTCGCCTTCGTCGGCCGCCTCAACGCCTTCGGCATCCTGCTCGCCAGCCTCTTGATGGCGCTGCTCTACATCGGCGGCGAGCAGGCGCAGCAGTACCTCAACCTGCCGAGCTCGATCTCGATGGTGTTCCAGGGCATGTTGCTGTTCTTCCTGCTGGGGTCGGACGTGTTCATCCACTACCGCCTGCGCCTGCGCCGCCGCGCGGCCACGGGCCACTGAGGAGGAGCCGCCGCAATGGACGCCAGCCTCTTCACCTCGATGCTGTTCTCCACCGTGGTGGCGGGCACGCCGCTGATCATCGTCGCGCTCGGCCTGCTGGTGAACGAGAAGGCCGGCGTGCTCAACCTGGGTGCCGAGGGCATGATGGCCATGGGCGCGGTCGCCGCCTTCGCCGTCACCCACGAGAGCGGCAACCCCTGGCTGGGCGTGGCCGCCGGCATGGGCGCGGGCATGGCGATGGCGCTGCTGTTCGGCGTGCTCACGCTCACGCTGATGGCCAACCAGGTGGCCTCGGGCCTGGCGCTGGCGATCTTCGGCGTGGGCCTGGCGGCCTTCGTCGGCAAGCCCTATGAGGCGGTGGCCTTGCAGGCGGTGCCGCCGATCCGCATCCCCTTCATCGCCGACATCCCGCTGATCGGCGAGGCGCTCTACAACCAGCAGGCGCTGGTGTACTTCTCGTGGGCGCTGTTCTGGGGCCTGCTGTGGTTCCTGCACCGTAGCCGCGCCGGGCTGGTGCTGCGCGCGGTGGGCGAGTCGCCCTCGTCGGCGCACGCGATCGGCTATCCGGTGATCCGCATCCGCTACCTGGCGGTGCTGTTCGGCGGCGCCATGGCCGGCATCGGCGGCGCCTTCCTGTCGGTGTTCTACACCCCGATGTGGGCCGAGGGCCTGGTCGCCGGGCGCGGCTGGATCGCGCTCGCGCTGGTGGTGTTCGCCACCTGGCGGCCGCTGCGGGTGATGGTGGGGGCGTACCTGTTCGGCGGCGTGATGATCACGCAGTTGTTCATCCAGGGCTCGGGGCTGCAGATCGACTTTCCGTCGCAACTGCTGTCGTCGCTGCCCTACTGGGCGACCATCGTGGTGCTGGTGGCGATCTCGCGCAACGCGGGCACCATCCGGCTCAACTCGCCGGTGTCGCTGGGCAAGCCGTATCGGCCGGACGCCTGAGGCGGGGGCGCTCGATCCGCGGCGGGGCGCCCCCGATCTCGCCGCATCCGTGAATTCCTCGACTTGGGGCGCTCGACGCCGTGGGCTAAGCTCTCTGGCCGGCTGACTTAAGCCGCTCCTTGAGCCCCGCGCCCGTCGATGATCCTCGAACTGATCCAAACCGTCGCTCTGCTGCTGGCGCTGAGCCTGCTGCACGGGCTGGTCGCGCGCCACCTGGGCGGCAAGCCCCGGCTCGCCAAAATTGCGTCGGGCCTGGTCTTCGGCAGCGTGTGTCTGATCGGCATGATGATCCCGATCAACCTCGCACCCGGCGTGATCGTGGATGGCCGCTCGGTGCTGCTGTCGATGGCCGGACTGTTCGGCGGCCCCGTCACCGGCCTGGTCGCGGGCGCCATCGCTGGTGCCTACCGCCTGTGGCTCGGGGGCAACGGCATGGCGGTCGGCACCACGGTGATCGCGCTCGGGGTGGCGCTCGGCATCGCCTACCGGGCAGCCTGGGCGCGCGGCTGGGTGACGCGCACACCGGTCAATCTGTTCGCGTTCGGGGTCGCGGTGCATGCGCTGTCGATGGTGCTGATCGGACTGGTCCCGGCGCAGAGCATCGCCAATGTGTATTCGACACTCGGCGTGCCCTATCTGCTGATCATGGGCGCGGCGACCACGCTGCTGGGCCTGCTGCTGCAGGACTTCGAGGTACGGCAGCAGAACG
>JAGOEI010000313.1 GCA_017997795.1 Thauera sp.
CGCGAACGCCAGCGCAGCGAGCTGGCCCGTGCCCGCGGCGAGCGCGACCTGCTGACCCTGGACCCGGATCTCGCGCCCACCGGTGCCGACACCGTGGTCATGCAGTTGTGGGAGGTCAAGCGCGAGCTCGTCGGCCTGCGCCGGCCCGACCTCGCGGTGCAGGCTGACCGCCTGTTCACCCGCTACCACCGCGCGCTCGACGTGCTCGACGACAAGTTCGACGCGCGCGAGGTCACCTACGAGCGCGCCCGTGGCCTGGTCGGCGAGGTCGGCCGCGAGGCCACCGCCGGGCTGGGGGCGATGGTCGAGCTGGTGCACGGCAGCGCCGGGCTGGATGCCGATTTCGTGCGCGAACGGCTCGAGCGCGAGGCCGCGCGCCTCAACCCCACCGAGCGCGAGGCCCTGCGCCGCCGGCTGGCGATCGCCGACGAGACCGAGCGCCGGCTGGCCGAGATCGCCGCCGGCAACGAGGCCGCGCTGACCGCGCTCGACGACGTCGCCGTCGCCGTCGCCCGCATCGACACCGGCCGCAGCCAGGCCGGCGCCGCCGGCAACATGGAGCAGGCGCTGCAGGAACTGCGCCGCTTCGCCGAGCGCGCCGGGCTGTACGGCCGCAAGCCCTGAACCGAGGAATCTCCCGATGAGTCTGCCGCTGCTGTCTCTTCTTCATCCGGTGTTGCAGGCGCCTGCACGCGAGCAGGGCGATGGTGGCCAGCCCGCCGGCGCGCGACCGCGCTCGGGTCTGTCACTGCCCCCGATCGAAGACATCGCGCGCGAAGCGATCCCGCTCCAGCCCGCAGAAGCGCCCGAAGATCCCGCTCTCGCCGCCACCGCCGACGCCTTCGTGCGCGACGCGCTCGCCGCCGGCGAAGCCGAGCTCCACCGCCAGCGCGAGGCGGTCGACACCATGGGCATCGAGCTGCAGCGCCAGGCCGCGTGGCGCAGCGAGATGCTGCAGGCGCCGATCCGCAAGCTCGCCCACCAGGGCGACGAGGGCGGCCCGGTGGCGCAGGCGCTCATCGCGCTGCGCGACAAGATGCAGGACCTCGACCCCGCCCGCCAGAAGCTGAGCGGCGAAGGTCTGTCGCGCGCGCTGTCCTTCATCCCCGGCGTCGGCAAGCCGATGCAGCGCTACTTCCAGAAGTACGAGAAGGCGCAGGACGCGCTCGACGCCATCATCGGCGACCTGCAGGGCGGCGCCGACATGCTGCGCCGCGACAACCTCACCCTCGCCGACGACCAGCAATCCCTGCGCGCCATCCTCGCCCAACTCGAACGCCAGGTCGAACTCGGTCGCATGATCGACCGCCGCCTCGCCCGAGAGGCCGCCTCTGCCACGCTGCCCGCGCCGCGGCGCGCCTTCGTCGAGGAGGAACTCCTCTTCCCGCTGCGCCAGCGCATCGTCGACCTGCAGCAGCAGGTGGCGGTGAGCCAGCAGGGCGTGCTCGCGCTCGAGGTCGTCATCCGCAACAACCGCGAGCTGGTGCGCGGCGTGGACCGCGCGATCAACGTCACCGTGTCGGCGCTCAACGTCGCCGTCACCGTGGCGCTCGGCCTGGCCAACCAGCGCCTGGTGCTCGACCGCGTCGCCGCGCTCAACCAGACCACCTCCGCGCTCATCGCCGGCACCGCGCAGGCGCTGCGCACCCAGGGCGTGGACATCCAGACCCGCGCCTCCTCGGCCATGCTCGACATGGGCCAGCTCGAACAGGCCTTCGCCGACGTGATCGGCGCCATCGACGACCTGTCGCGCTACCGCCGCGAGGCCCTGCCCAAGCTCGACGCCCAGATCGACCGCCTCGCCGCGCTCGCGCAGCAGGGCGGCGCGGCCATCCGCCGCATGGACGAAGGCAATCGCGCCGAGCCGGCGCCCTGACCACCCTCCGAATCTCCTGAAATGAGCACGAGACACCAACACACCACGAGCCAGGACACCGCGGTCGATGGCCAGCACGGCCGTCTGTTCGTCCGCACCTGGTCGCCCGAGGTGCCCTCGCACCTGGCGCCCATCGTGCTCTTGCACGACTCGCTCGGCAGCGTCGAGCTGTGGCGTGGGTTTCCGTCGGCGCTGTGCAAGGCCACCGACCGCCAGGTGGTCGCCTACGACCGCCTCGGCTTCGGCAGGTCCGACCCGCATCCGGGCACGTTGGCGCTGGACTTCATCGCCAGCGAGGCCGAAGGCGATTTCGCCACCGTCCTCCGCGCGCTCGGCATCGCGCGCTTCATCGTCTTCGGTCACAGCGTGGGCGGCGGCATGGCGGTGAATTGCGCCGCGCATCACGGCGCGGCCTGTGTCGCCTTGATCACCGAATCCGCCCAGGCCTTCGTCGAGGACCGCACCGTCGAGGGGCTGGAGGATGCGCGCGCGCTGTTCAAGGACCCCGGCCAGGTCGATCGGCTCAAGCGCTACCACGGCGACAAGGCGCGCTGGGTGCTGGACGCCTGGATCGAGTCCTGGCTGGCCCCCGCGTTTGCGAGCTGGTCCTTGCGGCCCGTGCTGCCGCAGGTGGACTGCCCGGCGCTGGTCATCCACGGCGTCGATGACGAGTACGGCTCGCCGGTGCATCCGGCGCTGATCGCCGAGCTCAGCGGCGGCCCGGCGCGGCTGGAGCTGATGGCCGACACGCGCCATGTTCCGCATCGCGAACGCGAGGCCGATGTGGTCGCCATGGTGCGCGCCTTCCTCGAAACGCTGCCCTGAGCGGCCGACCCGAGGGCGCAGGTCCGCCACGCCGCAGACCCGCTCGCAAGTCCGATCCGCGATCCGGTCGCCGCGCGCTTCGCCGCGATTGGCGCTCGGACGCCGTTCGCTTGCTATAAGTAGAGGGTGCAGCGCGCACGCTGCGAACCTTCGGGGAGAC
>JAGOEI010000008.1:0-6420 GCA_017997795.1 Thauera sp.
GGCTCGGCCGGGCTGAACACGCCCGCGCGGATGGCGTCGAGCGCCTTCTTCAGTTGCGGGTCGCGCTCGTAGTGCTGGCGCGGCTGGTAGCCGCTGTTGCGGATGTGGGCGACCTCGGCGGCGCTGTGGCCGAAGATGAAGATGTTGTCCTCGCCCACCTGCTCGCGGATCTCGACGTTGGCGCCGTCGAGCGTGCCGATGGTGAGCGCGCCGTTCAACGCCAGCTTCATGTTGCCGGTGCCCGAGGCTTCGGTGCCGGCGGTGGAGATCTGCTCGGAGAGATCGGCCGCGGGGATGGTCAGCTCTGCGAGGCTGACGCTGAAGTTGGGCATGAACACGACCTTCAGCCGGTCGCCGACGCGCGGATCGGCGTTGATCACCGCGGCCACGTCGTTGATCAGCCGGATCACCAGCTTGGCCATCTGGTAGGCGGACGCCGCCTTGCCCGAGAAGATCACCACCCGCGGCACGTGATCGGGCTGGGGTTCGTTCTGAGGTTCGGCCAGGATGCGCTGGTAGCGCGTGATCACGTGCAGCACATTGAGCAACTGGCGCTTGTATTCGTGGATGCGCTTGACGTGCACGTCGAACATCGCCGCCGGGTCGATCTGGATGCCCAGGTGCTCGCCGATCCAGTGCGCGAGGCGCAGCTTGTTGGCGTGCTTCACCGCGCGCAGGGCGTGCAGGAAATCGCCGTCATCGCGCAGCGCGCGCAGGCCGCTCAACTGGTCGAGGTCGCGCCGCCAGCCCGGGCCGATGCGGCTGTCGATCAGTGCGGCGAGCCCCGGGTTGGCGTGTGCGAGCCAACGCCGCGGGGTGACGCCGTTGGTCTTGTTGTTGAAGCGCTGCGGCCAGATGCGTGCGAAGTCGGCGAAGATCGACTCGCGCATCAGCGCCGAGTGCAGCGCCGACACACCATTGACCGAGTGCGAGGCAACGATCGCCAGGTAGGCCATGCGCACCCTGCGGTCGCCGTGTTCGTCGATCAGCGACACGCGGCGCATCAGCTCGACATCGTGGCCGAAGCGCGCGGTCAGCTCGGCGAGGAAGCGCGCGTTGATGTCGAAGATGATGCGCAGGTGGCGCGGCAGCACGCGGCCGAGCATGTCGAGCGGCCAGGTCTCGAGCGCCTCGTGCATCAGCGTGTGGTTGGTGTACGAGAACACGCGCTGGCACAGCTTCCAGGCGGCGTCCCAGTCGAGGCCGTGCTCATCGACCAGCAGGCGCATCAGCTCGGGCACCGCGAGCACCGGGTGGGTGTCGTTGAGGTGGATGCTGACCTTGTCGGGCAGCGCTTCGAAGTCGCTGTGGCCGACGCGGTGGCGGCGCAGGATGTCCTGCAGGCTGGCGGAGACGAAGAAATATTCCTGGCGCAGGCGCAGCTCGCGGCCCGACACGGTGGAGTCGTCGGGGTAGAGCACGCGCGAGACGTTCTCCGAATGGTTCTTGCTTTCCACCGCGCCGAAATAATTGCCACGGTTGAAGGCGGAGAGGTCGATCTCCTCGGTGGCGCGCGCCGACCACAGGCGCAGCGTGTTGGTCACCTCGGTGCCATAGCCGGGGATGATCGAGTCGTAGGCCATGGCGAGCACGTCCTCGGTGCCCACCCAGCTCACCCGCTCACCGTCCTCCTCGAGATGACCGCCGAAGCGCACGCGCATCTGGATCTCGGGGCGCGGGAATTCCCACGGGTTGCCGTGGGTGAGCCAGTAGTCGGGCACCTCGACCTGCTGGCCGTCGATGATCTGCTGCCGGAACATGCCGTAGTCGTAGCGGATGCCATAGCCGAAGCCGGGCAAGCCGAGCGTGGCCATCGAATCGAGGAAGCAGGCGGCGAGCCGGCCGAGGCCGCCGTTGCCGAGCGCAGCGTCGGGCTCGAGCTCGGGCAGGCTGTCGGGGTCGATGTCGAGTTCGCGCAGGGCCTGGCGCACCGGGCCGATGAGCTCGAGCGCGAGCATGGCGTTGCCCAGGCTGCGGCCGATGAGGAATTCCATCGACAGGTAATAGACGCGCTTGACGTCCTGCGCGTAGCTCGCGCGCGTGGTCCTCATCCAGCGCTCGACCAGGTGGTCGCGCACCGCGTAGGCCACGGCGTGCAGCCAGTCCTCGGGCAGGGCGGATTCCAGGTTCTTGCCGACCTGGTACATCAGCTTGTTGGAGATCGCGCGCTTGAGCGCCTCGATGTCGGTCGAGAGGTGGTCGTACTGGTGGGTGAATTGATCGAGGTCCATGGGGGCGAGAGAGTGATGTTCTTGTTCTTGGAAGACGTTGGGGCGCGCTCGCTTCCGGGCGGATCGGGCGCGCAGCCGCCTATTCGGGGATGGGGTCAGGCGAGCGGGGCGAGCTCCCGGTAGAGGCCGAGGTAAGCGCGCGCGGCGCGGTCCCAGCCGAAGGACTGCGCCATCGCCCGCGAGCGCACGCGCTTCCAGTCCGCCGGCCGACGATGCAGCGCGCACGCGCGGGCGAGCGCTTGCTGCAATGCCGGCAGCGAAAACTCGTCGAACACGAAGCCGGTCGCGTCGATGTCGATGGTCTCCAGCCGCGTGTCCGCGACCGTGTCCGCCAGCCCGCCCACACGCCGCACCAGCGGCAGCGTGCCGTAGGCCAGGCCGTAGAGCTGGGTGAGGCCGCAGGGTTCGAACAGCGAGGGCACGAGGATGACGTCGCTGCCGGCGATCAGGCGGTGGGCGAAGGTCTCGTCGTAGCCGAGGCGCACGGCGATCGCGTCGGGCTGCTCGGCTGCGGCCGTGCGGAAGGCGGCTTCGAGTGCGGCGTCGCCGCTGCCCAGCAGCGCAAACTGGCCGCCGCCGGCGACGAGCTCGGGCAGCGCCTGCAGCACCAGATGCAGGCCCTTCTGCTCGGTGAGCCGGCTCACCACGCAAAACAGCGGGCCGTCGGCCTTGGCCGCGAGGCCGAGCTCGCGCCGCAGCGCGCTGCGGCAGCGCGCCTTGCCGGCCATGTCCCCAGCGGAGAACGAGGCCGCCAGCGCCGGGTCGGTCGCCGGATTCCAAACCGCCGCATCGACGCCATTGAGGATCCCCGACAGCTCGTGACTGCGCGCGCGCAGCAGGCCATCGAGCCCGCAGCCCTGCTCGGGGCCCTGGATCTCGCGCGCGTAGCTCGGGCTGACGGTGGTGAGGCGGTCGGCGTAGTAGAGGCCGGCCTTCATGAAGTTGAGCTGCCCGTGGAATTCGACGCCGTGGATGGAGAAGAAGGCTTCGGGCAGGCCGAGCTCGTCGAAGGCGCTGCGCGCGAACATGCCCTGGTAGGCGAGGTTGTGCACGGTGAACACGCAGCCTGGCAGTCGCGGCCGCGACGTGGCCGCCGCCTGCAGGTAGGCCGGCGCCAGGCCCGCGTGCCAGTCGTGCGCATGCACCACGTCCGGCAGCCAGCCCGCATCCACGCCCTGCGCCAGCTCGGCCGCCACCCAGCCAAGCAGGGCGAAGCGCAGGTGGTTGTCGGCGTAGGGCTGCTGAGCTGCGTCGGCGTAGGGGCCGCCGTCGCGGTGGTAGTAGCCGGGGGCGTCGATCACATAGGCGTCGACACCCACCGCTGCAAGCCGCCCGTGCAGCAGGCGGGCGCCGGCCTGGGCCATCGCGCCGGGCGGATGCAGGCGGGCGAGCTCGCGCGGCGCCGCCAGCCCGGCGAGGATGGGGGCGAAGCCGGGGAGCAGCACGCGCGTCTCGGCACCGAGCGCCTGCAGCGCCTGCGGCAGCGCGCCGGCGACGTCGGCCAGGCCGCCGGTCTTGAGCAGCGGAAAGATTTCGGCGCAGACCTGAAGGATTCGCATCGCGGATCGTCCTTGCGTCAGGGGGGTTGGAGGCGGGGGTTTCAGCCGTGGGGCGGTGCGACGCGGCAGCGCCAAACGCGCTGGTTGTGGATTCGGCATCGGCCAGATCAGAGCCTGTCCAGCATCTCGCGCGTCACCAGCACAACGCCACCTTCGGTGCGATGGAAGCGGCGCGCATCGGCTTCGGCGTCCTCGCCGATCACCAGCCCCTCGGGGATCGTGCACCGGCGGTCGATCACCACCTTCTTCAGCCGGCAGTGGCGGTTGATCTGCACGTCGGGCAGCACCACCGCCTGCTCGATCACGCTGTAGGAGCGGACCAGCACGTTGGAGAACAGCACCGACTCGCGCACCGTCGAGCCCGACACGATGCAGCCGCCCGAGACCAGCGCGTTGATCGCCTCGCCGCGGCGGCCGTCGAGATCGTGCACGAACTTGGCCGGCGGCAACTGCTCCTGGTAGGTCCAGATCGGCCAGTCCTTGTCGTACATGTTGAGCGCCGGCGTGGTCGAGGCGAGGTCGAGGTTGGCCGCCCAGTAGGCGTCCACCGTGCCCACGTCGCGCCAGTACGGGCCGGAGAAGGGCGGGGTGGCGATCGCCGACAGCGCGAACGGATGGGCGAAGGCCTGATGCTCGGCCACCGCGCGCGGGATCAGGTCCTTGCCGAAGTCGTGGCTGGAGTCGGGGTTGCGTGCATCCGCTTCGAGCAATCGATACAGATAGTCCGCGGTGAACACGTAGATTCCCATGCTCGCCAGCGACATGCCCGGGTCGCCCGGCATCGACGGCGGGTCGGCGGGTTTCTCGACGAAGGCGGTGATGTTGCGCCGCTCGTCGACCGCCATCACGCCAAAGGCCTTCGCCTCCTCACGCGGCACCTCGATGCAGCCCACGGTGACGCCGCGGCCGCTGTCGACGTGGTCCTCGAGCATGATCGAGTAGTCCATCTTGTAGATGTGGTCGCCCGCCAGCACCACGATGTATTCGACCGGGGTCGAGTCACGGATGATGTCCAGGTTCTGATACACCGCATCGGCCGTGCCCTGGTACCACTGCTCCTCGTCGATGCGCTGCTGCGCCGGCAGCAGGTCGACGAACTCACCCATCTCGTTGCGCAGGAAGCTCCAGCCGCGCTGCAGGTGGCGCAGCAGCGAGTGCGACTTGTACTGGGTGATGACGCCGATGCGGCGCAGGCCCGCGTTCATGCAGTTCGACAGCGCGAAGTCGATGATGCGGAACTTGCCACCGAAGTGGACGGCGGGTTTTGCGCGCACGTTGGTGAGGTCGCGCAGGCGCGAACCGCGACCGCCGGCGAGCACCAGCGCGAGCGTGCGGCGCGTGATCAGCCGGCGTTTGTTGAGGGCTTCGAGGGGCATGATGCGGACTCCTGGTCGGGCTGTTCGAGGGTTGCGCGCAAGCGGGCAGCGACGAACGGCGCCTGGGTTTTCCCGGTGGTTCCAGAATCTTCCTGTTGGGGACGGGCGAGGGCGCCGGGTGGCTCAGGTCACCACGGTCGCGGCCGTCATGCCGCTGTGGCGGCGGATGCCGGCGATGTCGTCGGCGATGCGGATGAGTTCGCCGAGCGCCTGCTGCACGGGCTGGTCGTGGCGGGCGGGGTCGGCCTCAAAGCGCTCCAGATACACGCGCAGCGTGGCGCCCTCGGTGCCGGTGCCCGACAGGCGGAAGACGATGCGGCTGCCGTCGGCGAACAGCAGGCGCACGCCCTGGCGGGTGCTGACCGAGCCGTCGACCGGGTCGGTGTAGGCGAAGTCGTCGGCGGCGTCGATGCGCAGCCCGGCGCCGCAGTCGCGTCCGGCGAGCGCAGGAAGCTGCGCGCGCAGCTCGGCCATCAGCGCATCGGCGCGTTCGGTGGGGATGCCTTCCCAGTCGTGGCGCGAGTAATAGTGGCGGCCGAAGCGCGCCCAGTGCGCGCGCACCAGGTCTTCGACCGAGCGCCCGGTTACGGCGAGCAGGTCGAGCCAGAACAGCACCGCCCACAGGCCGTCCTTCTCGCGCACGTGGCTGGAACCGGTGCCGTAGCTCTCCTCGCCGCACAGCGTGGCCTGGCCGGCGTCGAGCAGGTTGCCGAAGAACTTCCAGCCGGTGGGCGTCTCGTGGCAGGGGATGCCGAGGGCCGCGGCGACCTTGTCGGCGGCGCGCGAGGTCGGCATCGAGCGCGCGATGCCGGCCAGCCCGGCGCGATAGCCGGGCACCAGCGTCGCGTGCTCGGCGAGCACCGCCAGGCTGTCGGACGGGGTGACCACGAAGTCGCGGCCGAGGATCATGTTGCGGTCGGCGTCGCCGTCCGAGGCCGCGCCGAAGTCGGGCGCGCCGGGGCCGGACATCGCCGCCATCAGCTCGGCGGCGTGCGCCGGGTTGGGGTCGGGGTGGTGGCCGCCAAAGTCCTCCAGCGGCTCGCCGTTGATCACCGTGCCGGCGGGTGCGCCGAGCTGGCCCTCGAGGATGGCGCGCGCGTACGGCCCGCTCACCGCGCTCATGGCGTCGAAGCGCATGCGGTGGCCGGCGGCGAACCAGGCGCGCATGGCGTCGAAGTCGAAGAGTTGCTGCATCAGCTCGGCGTAGTCGGCGACCGGGTCGATCACCTCGACCGTCATGCCGCCGAGCGTGCG
>JAGOEI010000008.1:6520-30468 GCA_017997795.1 Thauera sp.
CGAAGCGCATGCGGTGGCCGGCGGCGAACCAGGCGCGCATGGCGTCGAAGTCGAAGAGTTGCTGCATCAGCTCGGCGTAGTCGGCGACCGGGTCGATCACCTCGACCGTCATGCCGCCGAGCGTGCGGGTGCCGAGCGTGTCGAAGTCGATGTCCGCGCCCGCGTCCTCGATGTGGTACTCGGCAATCTCCAGGCTGCGCGCGTAGATCGCCTCGGTGAGCTTCTCCGGGGCGGGGCCGCCGTTCGAGGCGTTGTACTTGATGCCGAAGTCACCGTCCGGCCCGCCCGGGTTGTGGCTGGCCGACAGGATGAGGCCGCCGAAGGCGGCGCGGCGGCGGATCACCGCGCTCACCGCCGGCGTCGACAGCAGCCCGCCGCGGCCCACCAGCACGCGGGCGAAGCCGTTGGCCGCCGCCATGCGCAGGATGGTGCGCACCGCCGTGCGGTTGTGGAAGCGGCCGTCGCCGCCCAGCACCAGGGTCTGGCCCTCGTGGCCGGGCAGGGTGTCGAACACCGCCTGGACGAAGTTCTCGAGGTAGTGCGGCTGCTGGAAGACGGCGACCTTCTTGCGCAGTCCGGAGGTGCCGGGGCGCTGGCCGGGGAAGGGGCGGGTGGGGACGGTCTGGATGCTCATGGCTTCAAGGCTTGATGGCCGGGGAGGGGTAGAGATTGGGGATCCGTCGGGCCGTGTTCGCCATGGGGCGCCTGCTGCCCGACGGTGGGGGTGGAAGATTCGCCGTCCGCACGAGCCGGGGCGGACAGCGCGGCGGACCGCGTCAGCGCCGGGTCCGCGAGCGCGCGGTCGGTGAAGACCAGCACGCTGCGCGCCGAAAGCGTGATCGTAGCCGGTGAAGCAGGGAGCGCTGGCACGCTCCGTGGGGCGCCATCCTGCTCGGCGCTGTCGAAGACGGCGTGCCAGTAGCCGGGCGGGGGCGTGAAGCGGCAGTCTTCCGTTTCCGGATTGAGCAAGATCAGCACGCTTGCCTCGGCTGCCGCTTCCGACACCGCAGTCGGGCGCGGCAAACCGTGATGCGGTCGGTCGGTCGCCGCGGCAAGGACGCGCGACGGGTGCAGCAGGATGGCCAAGGCCCGTGTGTCGTGCGTGTTCCAGTCCGTAGCCTGCAGCGGCAAGCCGTCCGGCCCCAGCCAGGCAACCGTGGGGGCGTCCGCCTGCTCCGCACCACGCAGCCAGTCGGCGTGGCGCAGGGCGGGCAGGGCTGCGCGCAGGGCAAGCAGGCGGCGCACGCAGGCGAACAGCGCGTGGTCGGCGTGCGCCCAGTCGAGCCAGGTGGTGTCGTTGTCCTGGCAGTAGGCGTTGTTGTTGCCGCGCTGGCTGTGACCGATCTCGTCGCCGGCGAGCAGCATCGGCGTGCCCTGTGCGCACAGCAGCGTGGCGAGCAGGGCGCGCTGAAGGCGGGCGCGCAGGGCGAGCACGTCCGGATCGTCGGTCGGGCCTTCGACGCCACAGTTGCACGAGGCGTTGTGGTGCTGGCCGTCGCGGTTGTGTTCGCCGTTGGCGTGGTTGTGCTTGTGCTCGAAGCTGACCAGGTCGCGCAGCGTGAAGCCGTCGTGGGCGGTGAGGAAGTTGACGCTCGCCATGGGCGCGCGGCGGTTGCGGTCGAACTGAGCGGCCGAGCCGGCAAAGCGGTGGGCGAAGGTGCCGCGATCGCCGCAGCCACGCAGCCACCAGGCGCGCATCGTGTCGCGGAACTGGTCGTTCCACTCCATCCAGCCCGCCGCAAACGCGCCGAGCTGGTAGCCGCCGGCGCCGATGTCCCAGGGTTCGGCGATCAGCTTCAGGCCGGCAAGCTGCGCGTCGGCCTGGATGGCGGCGAAGAGGCCCGCATCGCGGTTGAAGTTGCCCTGGCGATCACGGCCGAGCGTGGTGGCGAGGTCGAAGCGGAAGCCATCGACGCCGTAGTGGCCGGCCCAGTGACGCAGCGCGCCGAGCACCAGCTCGACCATGCGCGGCTCGGCGAGGTTGATGCTGTTGCCGCAGCCGGTCCAGTCCTGGTAGTGCGCCGGGTTGCCGGGGACAAGATGGTAGGCGCGCGCATTGGCCAAGCCGCGCAGCGACAGCATCGGCCCATCGGCGTCGAGCTCGGCGGTGTGGTTGAAGACCACGTCGAGCACCACTTCCAGGCCGGCGGCGTGCAGGGTGTCGATTGCGGCGATGAGCTCGCCGGCGGGCGTGGTGCCGGGGCGCTTACTCCAGTAGCGCGTCTCCGGCGCCAGCCAGGCGAGCGGCGCGTAACCCCAGTGATTGGCCAGGCCGCGACGCTGCAAGGCAGCCTCGTCGGCGCGAAAGTGCAGCGGCAGCAGGCTCAGCGTGGTGATGCCGAGCGAGCGGTAGTGGGCGAGCATCGCCGGGTGGGCCAGCGCCGCGTAGCTGCCGCGTAGTTCGGGCGGAATCTCCGGGTGGCGCATCGTCAGTGCGCGCACGTGGGCCTCGTAGAGCACCATGCGCTCGCGCGGAATGCACGGGCGGGGAGGGCGCCCGTCCGTCGCCATGGGGACAGGCGCGCGTGACATGGGGACAGGCACGCGTGCGATAGGGAAAGGCACTCGTGCCTTGGGCGCGACGGCAGCGTTGTCGCGCGCGTCGGGCAGTCGCGGATCGTCGCTGCGGGCGGCGGGGAATACAGCGAGCCTTGCCGCGAGCGCCGAGTCGTCGGCCGTGCCCGGACCCTGGCGGCCGTAGTTGCCGACCACCTCCTGCGCCCAGGGGTCGAGCAGCAGCTTGGCCGGGTTGAACCAATGGCCATGCTGCGGCGCCCAGGGGCCGTGCGCGCGCAGGCCATACACCAGGCCGGCCGCGCCGCCGGGTAAAAAGCCGTGCCAGACGCCCTCGCTGCACACCGGCAGCGCGAGGCGATGCAGTTCCTCGCGGCCCTCGGCATCGAAGAGGCAGAGCTCGATCGCTTCGGCGTCCGGCGCCCACACGGCGAAGTTCACCCCGGCTTCACCGGCGTCCTCGGTCAGGCTGGCGCCGAGCGGCCACGACTGTCCGCGACGTAGCGCCAGGGCGGGGCCGTCGGGGCCAGGGGCGTCGTGCAGCATCGGGAGGAGGTCGGGGAGCGGGTCGCTCATCGCTGCGATCTCTTGGGTCGTGCGTCCAGGCGCGTCAGTCCTCGCGCACGAGCATCGCCACGCCCAGTGGCGGCAGGCGCAGCACGATCGACTGCGCCTCGCCCTGCCAGGGCAGCGCGTCGCTGTGCAGCGGGCCGTTGGTGACGCCCGAGCCGCCATAGACCGCATCGTCAGTGTTGATCAGCTCGCGCCAGGTGCCGGCCGCCGGCACGCCGATGCGCCAGTGCTCGCGCACCACCGGCGTGAAGTTGCACACCACCAGCACGCAATGGCCGTTGCGCGCGCGGCGCTCGAATACCAGCACCGAATGCGCCGCGTCGTCGTGGCTGATCCAGCGGAAGCCTTCCGGCGCCACATCCTGCTCGTACAGCGCCGGATGGGCGCGCAGCACGCGGTTGAGGTCGCGCACCAGGCGCTGCATGCCGGCGTGCGGCGCGTGCTCGACAAGCTGCCAAGGCAGGGCGGCGTCGGCGTTCCACTCGGTCCATGGTGCGAATTCGCAGCCCATGAACAGCAGCTTCTTGCCCGGGTGGCCCCACATGAAGCCGTACAGCAGGCGCAGGTTGGCGAACTTCTGCCAGTCGTCGCCGGGCATCTTGGCGAGCAGCGAGCCCTTGCCGTGCACCACTTCGTCGTGCGACAGAGGCAGCACGAAGTTCTCGGTGAACGCATACACCAGCGAGAAGCGGATCTGGTCGTGATGGTGCTGGCGGTGCACCGGGTCGCGCGCCATGTAGGCGAGCATGTCGTTCATCCAGCCCATGTTCCACTTGTAGTGGAAGCCGAGGCCGCCGCCCTGCAGGTCGGGCGCAGGCGGGCGGCTGACACCGGGAAAGGCGGTGGATTCTTCGGCGAGGGTGATTGCCTCCGGGCGCTGGGTGCCGACGAGGTGGTTCATGCGGCGCAGGAAGTCGATGGCTTCCAGGTTCTCGCGCCCGCCGAAACGGTTGGGCACCCACTCGCCGGCCTTGCGGCTGTAGTCGCGGTAGAGCATGGACGCGACCGCATCCACGCGCAGGCCGTCGATGCCGAAGCGCTCGATCCAGTACAAGGCGTTGCTGCCGAGGTAGTTGCGCACCTCGCTGCGGCCGTAGTTATAGATCAGCGTGTTCCAGTCCTGGTGAAAGCCCTCGCGCGGGTCGGCGTGCTCGTACAGATGGGTGCCGTCGAACTCCGCCAGACCATGCGCGTCGCTCGGGAAGTGGGCCGGGACCCAGTCGAGGATCACACCCAGCCCCGCGGCGTGCGCAGCGTCGGTGAAGGCGCGGAAGTCCTCCGGCGTGCCGAAGCGCGAGGTCGGCGCGTACAGCCCGATCGGCTGGTAGCCCCAGGAGCCGTCGAACGGGTGCTCGTGCACCGGCATCAGCTCGAGGTGGGTGAAGCCGTGCTCGACCACGTAGGGGATCAGGCGCTCGGCCAGCTCGCGGTAGCTGAGCCAGCCGCCGTCGGCGTGGCGTTGCCAGGAGCCAAGGTGCACCTCGTAGATGCTGACCGGCGCATCGAGCGCGTTGGCGCGCTGGCGTGCCGTGTCGGAGGCCATGCCGGGCAGCAGGCGCTGCACCACCGACGCGGTCTGGGGGCGCAACTCAGTGCGGAAGGCGAAGGGGTCGGACTTGAGCCGCACGACGCCGTCGGCGCCGAGGATCTCGTACTTGTAAAAATCGCCTTCGCCCACCCGCGGCAGGAAGATCTCCCACACGCCGCATTCGCGACGCAGCCGCATCATGTGGCGGCGCCCGTCCCAGTGGTTGAAGCCGCCCACGACCGAGACCCGGCGCGCAGCCGGCGCCCATACGGCGAAGCGCGTACCGGCGATGCCATCGACGCGGCAGGGATGCGCGCCCAGCCATTCGTAGGGGCGGTGATGGCTGCCTTCGGCCAGCAGCCAGACATCGAGGTCCTCGATCAGCGGGCCGAAGCTGTAGGGATCGTCGAACAGGTCCGCTGCGCTGCTCGCAGCGTCAATGCCGGCGCTTTCGTGGCGCTTGTCGGGCGCGGACCAGCTCACCTTCAGGCGATACGGAAAGGTCTTGCCGTCGCGAGCAACAATGCCGGCGAACAAGGCGCTGTCGCCCTGGCGCTGAAGCCGGGCGAGTGTGCGCCCGGCCTCGTCCGTCGCGTCGACGGCATCGGCCCCCGGGAGCAGCGCGCGGACCACCACGGCGTCCGCCACCACATGCATGCCGAGTACCGAGAACGGGTCGCCGTGGGTGGCGGTCATCAGGGCGGCGAGCGCGCCTTCGTCGATCCAGGCTTGCAGTCCGTCGGCGGACTGCATCACTTCATCTGCCATGCTGCGCCGGTCGTGGCCGAGCATCTGAGCCTCTCTTGTTCGCGCGCCGCACGGACCGGGCGGGGCGGCCCCGCTGCGACGCTGCATCTGCCCGCTAGGATAAAGCTTTCGCCTCTTGAATGGCGCGGGCCGGGCGGGCTTTTGTCATCCAGGGGTCGTCTCAGAAAACGGGAAATAAAGCACGTTAAGCCGATTGCATTGGCCACCGCATCGTACTGGTAGGCGAGCGTCTTGCCCCCGGCCGCGGTGCTGGTCAGGCGCCCGGCCGCATCCCACACGTAGGCCACGGTGTGGCTCGCGTCGGCGAAGCTCGCCTGGGTGCGACGGCCCAGCAGGTCGTAGGCGAAGGCGACGTTGTCCGCGGCCGTGGGGTAGCTGCGGCTGGTCAGGCGGTGCAGGTTGTCGTAGGCGAAGGTGACCGTCTCGCCGCTGCGCTTCCTGTGGCTGACGAGGCTGCCGACGGCGTTGTAGCCGTACTGCTCGTAGTCGGTGGTCGATGAGGTGCCGGCTGTGGTGGGGTGCGGGTAGCGCAGCTTCACCCGGCGGTCGTGGCCGTCGTACTCGTAGGTCGTGCGGTTGCCCTTGGCGTCGGTCAGCGTGACCGGCAGGCCGTTGGCGCTGTAGGTGGTGGTGGCGTAGGTTTGTGTCAGCGCCGTGCCGACCGCCCGCTTGACCTGATGCACGCTGCCGTCGGCGTTGTACACCGTCTCGGTGACGCGGTTGCCGCCCTCCGCCGCGGGGAGCGCCTCGGTGACGCGCATCAGCCGGTCGAGGTCGTCGTAGGCGTAGTCGGTGACCGCGACCGGGGCGGCGGCTGTCGGGCAGGTGGTGGCCGCGGCCGTTACCGCCGGGCCCCAGGCCTTCAGAAGCTTGCCGGTGGCGCTGTAGTCAGACGCACCACGGTCAGGTCATTTCCCCAAACCGTGGTGCGCCCCCTATTTCCTGCTGAACGTGGGGACAGACCATGGCCTCGCGGCGGTTCAGCCGCTACCGCGCGGCGGGACCCCAAAATCGTGGTCTGTCCCCGATTACAATCCCGGCCAGCGTGGTGCGGCGCAGCCGGCCTTCGGCGTCGTAGGCGAGCGTGGCGGCGTAGCCCGTCTTGGTCGCGCTCTTGAGCTTGTTGTCCGCGTCGAAGGTGTAGGTCCACACGCCGTCGCCGGTGAGGTTGCCCCGGGCGTCGTGGGTGAGCGTGGCGCCGGCCGCGGTGGTGTATTGGTTCAGGCCGTTGGCGGTGTAGCTCTGGGTGCCGTTGGCGTAGCCCGTCCATTGGTACAGATCGTTCGTCCAGCTCTGGCCCACGATTTCCTGCACCTGGTTGCGGGTGTAGGTGGTGGTCTGGTCCTGCGCGGTGCCGGTCAGGTTGTGCGCGAGGCTGGCGAGCGCGCCTTGGGTGACGTAGAGGGGGCCAGCTCACGAAACGGAAAAATCGTATGGTAATGGCGTGGCCCTGTACGGCAATCTGCCGTATAATTTCGGCAGGAGGATAAGACTATGCCCGCAGCCACTTCTACCGCCCGCCTCGAAGCCCGGATCAGCACCGATCTGCATTCGATGCTCAAGCGCGCCGCTGAACTTCAGGGGCGCACCATGACTGACTTCGTGGTCGCTGCCGTCCAGGACGCCGCGCAACGCGCCATCGAGCAAGCCGAGGTCATCCGCCTGTCGCTGGCCGATCAGGAGTGCTTTGCACAAGCGTTGCTGTCGCCG
The DNA here is from genome assembly GCA_017997795.1 of Thauera sp. Lineage (GTDB taxonomy): Bacteria > Pseudomonadota > Gammaproteobacteria > Burkholderiales > Rhodocyclaceae > Thauera. Next base: position 13,614 of record JAGOEI010000008.1, read on the forward strand.
CCGCAACCGGCCCCGGCCTTGGAACGCGCTTTCGCCCGTCGCCGCAAGCTCTTGCGTGCTGAATGAGCAGCGCACCGTTCCGGCTCACGCCGCTCGATGCCACGCATGTTCGCGCAGCGTTCAACTGCGGTTCAGAACCGCTTGAGCGCTATCTCCGGGAACAAGTCACCCAAGATATTCGCCGCCGTGTGGCTGCCTGCTTCGTGGCGTTGGCGGAAGGGCAGCGCATCGCGGGCTACTACACGCTGGCGTCGGCAAGCCTGCTGCTGCCCGATCTGCCGGCCAGCGTCGGCAAGAAGCTGCCGCGCTATCCGACCGTCCCAGCGGTTCGAATGGGCCGCTTGGCCGTCGATCAGGCTTTCAAAGGGCAAGGGCTGGGCGGCGCACTGCTGGCCGATGCGCTTGACCGTGCTGTCCGTTCCGAGATCGCCGCCTATGCCTTGATGGTGGATGCCAAGGACGAGGCGGCAGCAGCCTTCTACCGACATCATGGCTTCATCGCTTTGCCCGACTCACCGTTCACGCTCTTCCTGCCGCTGGCAACGGTGGAGGCGTCTCGGAAAACGGAAAATAGAGCGCGCTAAGCCGGTGGCATTCGTGTGCGTCAGGCTAGGCTATACCCTAACCGCGTGTCAGGCTGCCCGGCGACAATGCGTCAGGATCGAGTCCAATTGCGCATTGACGGACGCATGCCGCCAGGGGTTATGGATTTCTCCCCGACACATCAGGCCACGCTGTCGATGACGCCCTGTTGCTGTACCTGTCGCCGCTGGGCTGGGACCACATCAACCTGACCAGGGCTTACCTTTGGCGCAGCAGCGCCAAGATCGGCGCAGGTAAGTTCAGACCGTTGCGAGCAATCCAATCGGCTTAACGTGCTTTATTTTCCGTTTTCTGGGAAGACCCCATCCACGGGCAGGCTCCGTTGCTTGGGTCCGCGAGCATGTTGGGCATATCCCGCATACCCTGCACGCCCGCGATGCGCACCTCTACCGCACGGGGTCGAAGGCCGTGTATCCGACCTCGATCTGCGCGTCGAGCGCGGCCGATGCGCCGATGAGCGCGACGTGGGGCGAGCGGATCACCCAGGTCGGGATGCGCGCGAGGTAAGGCTGGAAGCGCCCCTTGGCCTCGAAACGCGCACGGAAGGGCGAGCGGGCGAAGAACTCGCCCAGCTGCGGCACGATGCCGCCACCGATGTAGATGCCGCCGCGCGCGCCCAGCGTGAGCGCGAGATCGCCGGCCACGGTGCCGAGCAGCGCGCAGAACATCGACAAGGCCTCGACGCAGTGCGGGCACGTTCCGTCGCGTCCGCGCGCGCTCACCGCCTCGGCGGACAGCGTCTCGGCCGGCACGCCGTCCAGCGCGCACAAGTCCGTGTACAGAGCAAGCAGGCCGGGGCCGGACAGCACGCGCTCGGCCGAGACATGGCCATGGCGCGCGGCCAGCCAGGCCACGACCTGCGCCTCGCGCGGCGTGCTGGCGGGCAGGCTGACGTGGCCACCTTCGCCCTGCAGCGGCACCGGGCCACCCGGTGCGGGGATCAGGCCCGAGATGCCGAGCCCGGTGCCCGCGCCGAGCAGGCCGATGGCCGCGCCGGGCTGCGCCTCGCCGCCGCCGATGCGCTCGCACGCATCAATTGCCAGCCCCGGCAGCCCGAGGGCCAGCGCGGTGAAGTCGTTGACCACCCGCAGCCGCTGCAGGCCGAGCGCTGCGCGCAGCGCTCCGACCGAGAAGCGCCACGGGTGGTTGGTCATCGCGACCTCGTCACCACTGATCGGCGTGGCGATCCCGAACGCGGCCACTGCGGGCAGCGCAGCGCCGGTCTCCGCGAGCCAGGCCTGCAAGGCCTCGCCAGGGCCGACAAAGTCTGCGCAGTGCAAGCTGCGCAGCGCGCTCGGTGCCGCGCCGGGGTGCGCGATGAGTGCAAAGCGGACGTTGGTGCCGCCAATGTCCGCGACCAGGCGCGGCCAGGGGGCGGAGGGGGAGGGAGCAGTCGTGGAAGTTTCGGGCACGGCGTCTTCAGGCACGGAGAGGAGAGACGGAGGAGCAGACGAAGGAACCAGACCGCCAGGCTCGCGGCATGACACGACTCCGCGAACGGCGGCAGCATGGACGGGCAGGGCGGGAAAACGCGTAGTGAAGCCACACACCTGGTAAAACCGATCCCAGTCCAGCACCATGCGATCCGATTGTCTTGCAGCCGCAGCAAAACGCCAATCGCCTTATTGAACCTCGCCTCGTTCAAGATCGTCGCCGTCACCGTCTTCCTGCCACACCGCCTTCCTCACGCCCGCGAGACCCTCCCATGGCGCTGCACCCGCCCCTAGCAACAGTTGCCGCGCGCACTCGCCGCGCCAACCCCGAAGCCGCCGACAGCGCCCCATGGTGGAAGTCCGCCGTCGCCTACCAGATCTACCCGCGCAGCTTCATGGACGCCGACGGCGATGGGGTCGGGGACCTGGCCGGCATCCTGTCCCGGCTCGACCATCTCCAGTGGCTGGGCGTGGATGTGATCTGGATCTGCCCGATCTACCAGTCGCCCAACGACGACAACGGCTACGACATCAGCGACTACCGCGCCATCCTCCCGACCTTCGGCACCATGGCGGACTTCGACCGCCTGCTCGCCGAGGTGCACCGGCGCGGCATGCGCCTGATCCTCGACCTGGTGCTCAACCACACCAGCGACGCACACCCGTGGTTCATCGAATCGCGCGCCGCACGCGACAGTGCGCGCCGCGACTGGTACATCTGGCGCGACGGTCGGGATGGCAAGCCGCCCAACAACTGGGAGAGCATCTTCAAGGGGCCGGCCTGGGAGCACGACGCCGCCACCGGCCAGTACTACCTGCACCTGTTCTCCCGCCGCCAGCCCGACCTGAACTGGGAGCAGCCGGCCATGCGCGCGGCGCTGTTCGACACCGTGCGCTGGTGGCTGGACAAGGGCATCGACGGCTTCCGGGTGGATGCTGTGAGCCACATCCGCAAGATGCCCGGGCTGCCCGACATGCCCAACCCGCGCCGGCTGGCCTGCGTGCCGTGCTACCGCATGCACATGAACGTCGACGGCGTGCTCGGGCACATCGACGAACTCTGCCGAGAGACCTTCGCGCGCTACGACGTGATGACCGTCGGCGAGGCCAACGGCGTGCGCGCCGAAGAGGCCGAGGCGTGGGTGGGTGCGGACCGCGGGCGCTTCGACATGATCTTCCAGTTCGAGCACCTGGCGCTGTGGTCACGCGCGCCGGGCGGGCCGCTCGACGTGCGCGCGCTCAAGCGCGTGTTCTCGCGCTGGCAGCACGCGCTGCACGGCCGGGGCTGGAACGCGCTGTTCCTCGAGAACCACGACATTCCGCGCGTGGTGTCGAAGTGGGGCGACACCGGCGCGCTGTGGCGCGAGAGCGCGACTGCGCTCGCCACCGTGTACTTCCTGATGCAAGGCACGCCCTTCATCTACCAGGGCCAGGAGATCGGCATGACGAACAGCGAGTTTGCGTCGATCGACGACTTCGACGACGTGCTGGCGCGCAACGATTACGCCCTGCGCCTTGCAGCCGGGGAATCCGTGCAAGCGATCCTCGCCGACCTGACGCTCAACAGCCGCGACAACGCCCGCACGCCGATGCAGTGGGATGGCTCCGCGCACGCCGGCTTCACCACCGGCCAGCCCTGGCTGGCGGTCAATCCCAACCATGACCGGATCAACGTCGCGCAACAGCGCGACGACCCCGATTCGGTGCTCAACCACTACCGCCGCCTGATCGCGCTGCGCAAGGCCGAGCCCACGCTGGTGCATGGCGATTACCGCCTGTTGATGCCGGCTGACGAGTGCATCTACGCCTACCAGCGCCGCTGCGGCGTCGACCGGATCGTGGTGATCGTCAACCTGACTGCGTGGGCGGCCCGCTTTGCGCATCGCGGTGTCGTGCTGCGCCACGCCGGACTGCTGCTCGCCAACCAGCGGGTTGCGCCGCATCCGGATGTTCATGAGCTGTCGCTGGCGCCGTTCGAGGCGCGCGTCTATCGCCTGTCGCCGCCGCGTCGGCAGGCACAAGGGCGGCGCAACGCTCAGTGAGTTTGCGCCCCCGGCGCTTGCAGGAAACCCTCTGAAACCAGAACCCGATGGATCGCCGCGATGCCCGCGAGCGCGCCGCAACGTAGATGCAGCACGCCGGCGGGCAGGGCGGGCTCCGCATCCGGGTTGATGCGGATCAGCGGTCCGCCCGCGCGCTCGGCAAAATTGCGCACGGTGATCACGCCCGTACCGGCACCGATCTCGATCGTCAGCGGCGAGCGACCCTGGCGCCGGGTCCATTCGTCGAGCCGGGCCGCCTGGCCTGCCGTCCTGCCACCGAGCCAGTCCCAGTCATCGAACATCAGGATGTTGGGCCGGGCGACGTCGCCGCACACATGACAGCGCGGCGCTTCATTGCACAAGCGGCAGGCGTCCTCATCCACCTGGGGTTCGAAACGCTCGGCCGACCAGATATCGTTGCGACATCCGTGCTGGCATTGCAGGTGATGGATCGAGCCGTGCACCTCGACCAGCGCCTGCGCGTCGAAGCCCGCTTTCTGGAACTGTCCGTCGACGTTGGACGTGAACACGAACAGACCGCCGTGCAGCGCGGCGCCGATCTGCTGCAGCATGGCAAAGCCCGCATGCGGAACGGTGCGCCGGTAGAGCGCGAGGCGGTGGCCGTAGAAGCCCCAGGCAAGCGTCGGATCACGCGCAAAGGCCGCGGGACTGGCGATCTGCTCGAACGCCAGACCGGCACGGCCCAGCGCTGGATAAGCACGCCAGAAGCCCTCGCGTCCGCGAAAATCCGGCAGTCCAGAATCGACTCCGATGCCTGCGCCCGCAGCGACCAGCAGGGCTTCCGCCTCCATGATGCGGTGCGCGGCCTGGAGGACGAGCGCGTGTTGGTCAGCGGCCAGCGTCATGATGGGGCGTTGTCTTGAGTCAGGCCGCGGGCGCGCACTCAGGCGGCCGGTTCGACCTCGCCGACGATGACCACGTGCAGAAACCGCGGGCCATGCGCGCCGAGCACGAGGCTGCCCTCGATGTCGGTCGTGCCGCTGGCACCGGTGACGATGTTGACGTTGCGCGGCGGGCGCTGGCCGGCAGTGGCCGCGGCGTAGTCGTCGAGGAAGGGGAGGATGGTGTCCGCCCGAACCATGACGAGGTGATGCAGCGGCAGGAAGTTGGTGAGGATCGGCGTATCGGCGCCCGAGTGAAACACGAGCGAGCCGGTCTCGGCGATGCCCCAGCGTGCGACGCCGATCGCGATCATCTCGTCCGGCGCCACGCGCTCGTGGAGTTCGAACCCCGTCCAGTCGAGGGCCTGCAAGGCCTCAGCCGGCTGCAGCGCGATCACCGCGGGCAGCCCGCGCGCCTCGAGGTAGCGCCCGACGGCCGCCGGCAAATCGCTCGCGCTGGCGACGCACTCGGCGGTCGCGGCCACCTTGGGGCTGGTGACGCGGGCGATGAAAGCGTCCACCAGGCCGTCGGCCAGCAGCGGCGGGCGGATGGCGGGCAGGTCCTGCAGCAGCGCATCCGCGTCGCGGCGCACGGCCGCGGGATCGACCTTGGCGTTGCCGAGGCCGCTGCGCACGGCGTTGAGGATGGAATCGCGTGCGCTCATTGGCCTTTCTCCTGATCCTTGTACATCTCCATGAAGGTGCGCTTTGCCGGGGCGGGGAACTCGCGGTAGGCGGTCCATGCGCCCAGGCCGGGCATCCCCTTTACCAGGCCGCCGCGACTGAACAAGCGCATGACGCGGATGGCGATCGCCGTGCCCAGGCGGTACAGCCGCGGGCGCGAGGCCACGAAGGTGTGGATGCCCAGCCCGAAGCGCACCACCGAGGGCTCCAGCCCCTCGCGCCACGAGCGGTCGCGCCAGCCGCGCAGCAGCGTGGGCAGCGGGATCGCCACCGGGCACACCTCCTGGCACTTGCCGTTCATCGTGCACGCGTGCGGCAGGTCGCGCGACTGCTCGAGCCCGTCGAACACCGGCGTGAGCACCGCGCCCATCGGCCCCGGGTAGGTGCCGCCATAGACGTGGCCGCCCAACTGGCGGAAGACCACGCAGTGGTTCATGCAGGCGCCGCAGCGGATGCAGCGCAGCATCTCCTTCATGCCCTCGCGCAGCATGCGGCTGCGGCCGTTGTCGACCAGCACGATGTGGAATTCTTCCGGGCCGTCGCGATCGCCCGCCTGCTTCGGCCCGCAATGGAAGGTGGTGTACTGGGTGACGTCCGCGCCGGTGGCCGAGCGCACCAGCAGGCGCAGCATGGCGATGGCGTGGCCCATGCTGGGGACGAGCTTCTCGATGCCAGCGGTGACGATGTGCACCCGCGGCGGCGTGGTGGTGAGCTCGGCGTTGCCCTCGTTGGTCACCGTGCAGGTGGCGCCGGTGTCGGCGAGCAGGAAGTTGGCGCCCGAGATGGCGACGTCCGCGCTGAGGAACTTGTCGCGCAGCTCGCGGCGCGCGCTGTCGACCATGGCCTCGATGGTCTCTTCCTGGTGCGGGGCGCGGTGCAGGCGCTTGAACATCTCGGACACCTGCTCGCGCGTGCGGTGCATCGACGGCCACACGATGTGCGAGGGGCGATCGCCGCCCAGCTGCACGATGTGTTCGGCGAGGTCGGTCTCGACGCGCTCGATGCCGGCCTCGTCGAGCGCGTGCGGCAGGCCGATCTCCTCGCCCAGCATGGACTTGACGCGGGTGACGCGCTTCGCGCCGGCTTCCTTGCACAGGCGCACGACGATCTGCGAGGCCTCCTCGGCGGTCGCGGCCCAGTACACCTTGGCGCCCGAGGCGATGGCGTTGCGTTCGAACTCGAGCAGGTAGTGATCGAGGTTGGCGATCACGTGGTCCTTGATGCGCTTGCCGCGCTCGCGCGCCGCCTCGAACTGCGGGAACTGGCTCATCGCCACCGCGCGCTTGCGCTCGGCGGTGCCGGTGGTGCGGTCGATCGCGATCTTGAGCGTGGGGTCGGCCAGCGCGCGCTCGGCGCGGGCCTTGAAGGAGAGCGTGGCTTCTTCCATGGTTCAGCGCTCCTCGCCGATGGCCGCACCGCCGCCCATGCCGGCGAGCACCTCGGCGGCGTGGAAGGCGCGCACGCCCGAGCCCTGGCGCTTGAGCTTGCCTGCCATGTTCATCAGGCAGCCGAGGTCGCCACCGAGCAGCAGCCTCGCGCCGCTGCGCTCGATGGCCTCGGCCTTTTCGCCGACGACCGCGTTGGAGATCGCCGCATATTTGACGCAGAAGGTGCCGCCGAAGCCACAGCACACGTCGTTGCCCTCGAGCGGCTTCAAGGTGAGCCCCGCGACCTTGCCGAGCAGCGCGCGCGGCTGGTCGTGCACGCCGAGCTCGCGCAGGCCCGAGCAGCTGTCGTGGTAGGTGAAGCTGGTGTCGAGCTTCACGTCGGCGGGCGCGAAGTGCATCACGTCCACCAGGAAGCTCATCAGTTCGTAGGTACGTTCGCCGAGCTTGCGCGCGCGCTCTGCCCACGCGGGATCGTCCGCCAGGGCTTCGGCGTAGTGCACCCGTGTCATGCCGACACACGAGCCGGAAGGGGCGACGACGTAGTCGTAGCCTTCGAAGGTCTCGATGAAATGGCGGGCAAGCACGGCCGCATCGGCGGTGTCACCGCTGTTGAAGGCCGGCTGGCCGCAGCAGGTTTGCGCATCCGGCACCTTGACACGGCACCCGGCGTCGCGCAGCAGCTTGAGCGCTGCGAAGCCGACACTGGGGCGCATCGAGTCGACGAGACAGGTGACGAACAGCCCGATGCGGGGAGACGCTGGCGGGTTTGAAGTGCGTTGGGGATGAGTCATGGCAGTGGATCCTTGGAATTGATCTGTCAGCGTGTCGGCGCTCGATCCGTGTGCGCTGGTGCGCACGAGCCGCGGCGCCAGGGCCGCGGCTCGTGCGGCATGCATCGAGAACCCTTGCGGCGGTTTCGTTTCATGCGTCCGTCGCAGACCTCAGGTGCTCAGCGCGCCCAGCACCTCATCGAGCATCTTTCTTGCATCGCCAAACAGCATGCGGTTGTTTTCCTTGTAGAACAGCGGGTTGTCGACCCCTGCGTAACCGGACGCCATGCTGCGCTTCATCACGATCGAGGTCCTCGCCTTCCACACTTCCAGCACCGGCATGCCGGCGATCGGGCTGCCCGGATCTTCCTGGGCAGCCGGGTTCACGATGTCGTTGGCGCCGATGACGATGGCGACGTCGGTGTCCGGGAAGTCCTCGTTGATCTCGTCCATCTCGAGCACGATGTCGTAGGGCACCTTCGCTTCGGCCAGCAGCACGTTCATGTGTCCGGGCATGCGGCCGGCCACCGGGTGGATGGCGAAGCGCACGGTCACGCCCTTGTCGCGCAGGATCTTGACGATCTCGCACACCACGTGCTGGGCCTGCGCCACCGCCATGCCGTAGCCGGGCACGATGACGACGTTCTTGGCATCGCGCAGCAGCTCGGCGGTCTCCTCCGCGCTGATCGGCGTGACTTCACCTTCCGGCTCGGCCGCACCGGCTGCCGAGGGCGTTCCGCCGCCGGAGCCGAAGCCGCCGGCGATGACGCTGATGAAGTTGCGGTTCATCGCCCGGCACATGATGTAGGACAGGATCGCGCCCGAGGAACCGACCAGCGCACCCACCACGATCAGCAGGTCGTTGCTGAGCATGAAGCCGGTCGCCGCGGCCGCCCAGCCCGAGTAGCTGTTGAGCATCGACACCACCACCGGCATGTCGGCACCGCCGATCGCCATCACCATGTGCACCCCGAAGGCGAGCGCGATGATGGTCATCAGCAGCAGCAAGGCCATGCCGACGCCCGTCGAGTGCGTGCCGAGGAACCAGTTGCCGAGCAGGATCACCAGCACGAGGCCGATCAGGTTGAGCATGTGGCGTGCCGGCAGCAGCAGCGGCTTGCCGCCGATCTTGCCCGACAGCTTGCCGAAGGCGATCAGCGAACCGGAGAAGGTGACCGCACCGATGAAGATGCCGATGTAGATCTCCACCTCGTGGATGGTCTTCTCGGCGGCGGTGGGGAACACGATCGAGGTGTCGATGTAGCTGGCGAAGCCGACCAGGCAGGCGGCCAGGCCCACCAGACTGTGCATCAGCGCGACGAGCTCGGGCATCTGCGTCATCTGCACCGTCTTGGCTGCGTAGAGGCCGACGCCGGCGCCGATCAGGAGCGCGACGATGATCCACGGGACGCCGCTCAGGGAGACCTGCGGACCGAACACGGTGGCGAGCACCGCGAGCGCCATGCCGATCATGCCGAACAGGTTGCCGCGACGCGCGGTCTCGGGGTGGGCGAGGCCGCCCAGGCTGAGGATGAAGAGGATGGTGGCGCCGATATACGAGACAGTGGCCATGCTTGAGGTCATTGTCTTCTCCTTACTTGCGGAACATCGCCAGCATGCGACGCGTGACCGCGAAGCCGCCGAACATATTGACGGCCGTCAGCGCGAGCGCGAAGAAGGCCAGGAACAGGATCAACCCGTTGGGTCGGTCGGTCACGCTGTCAGCCAGCGGCGGCGCCACCTGCACCAGCGCACCGATCGCGATGATCGACGAGATGGCGTTGGTCACGCTCATCAGCGGGGTATGCAGCGAAGGCGTGACGTTCCACACCACCATGTAGCCGACGAAGCAGGCCAGCACGAACACCGTGAAGTGCGACAGGAAGCTGGCCGGCGCGTACATCCCGACCAGCAGGAACAGCAGCGCACCGACGCCGAACACGATCGCCAGCGACTTCACCGACATCGGCTCGCTGGCGCCGTGGCCGTGCCCCTTGGGCGCGGTGATGGGCGTGGCGTCGGCCTTGGGCTTGGTCGCCGCGGCCGGCAGCTTGGGCGGCGGGGCGGGCCAGGTCAGCTCGCCGGCCTTGATCACGGTGAGGCCGCGGATCGCATCGTCCTCGAAGTTGATGACGATGTTGCCGTCCTTGGCCTTGCACAGCTCCTCGGTGAGGCGCAGCAGGTTGTTCGAGTACAGGGTCGAGGACTGCTTGGCCAGGCGGCTGACCAGGTCGGTGTAGCCGACGATGGTGACGCCGTGGCGCACCACCGCCTCGCCGGGGACGGTGAGTTCGCAGTTGCCACCCTGTTCGCCCGCCAGGTCGACGATCACGCTGCCGGGCTTCATGGTCTTCACCATGTCGGCGGTGATCAGCTTGGGCGCCGGTTTGCCGGGAATCAGCGCGGTGGTGATGACGATGTCGGCGTCCTTCACCTCGCGCGCGTACATGTCGCGCTGCGCGGCCTGGAAACCTTCGCTCATCACCTTGGCGTAGCCGCCACCGCCCGAGCCTTCCTCTTCGTAGTCGACCTTGACGAAGGTGCCACCGAGCGACACGACCTGGTCGGCGACCTCGGCGCGGGTATCGTTGGCGCGCACGATGGCGCCCAGGTTGGCAGCCGTGCCGATGGCGGCGAGACCCGCGACGCCCACACCGGCGATGAAGACCTTGGCCGGCGGGATCTTGCCGGCGGCGGTGACCTGACCGTTGAAGAAGCGGCCGAAGGCGTTCGCCGCCTCGATCACCGCACGGTAGCCGCTGATGCCGGCCATCGAGGTCAGCGCGTCCATCTTCTGCGCCCGGCTCAATTGCCGCGGCAGACAGTCGATGGCGAGCACGGTGGCGCGTCTTGCCTGCAGCGCCTGCATCAGCTCGGGGTTCTGCGCCGGCCACACGAAGCCGACCAGCGTCGCGCCTTCGCGCAGCAAGCCGGCCTCTTCCAGGGTCGGCGGGCGCACCTTGAACACGATGTCGGCCTTCGCCCACAGCTCCGCCGCGCTTGGGAGCACCTCTGCACCGGCAGCACGATAGTCGTCGTCGGAAAAGTTCGCCGCGTCGCCTGCACCAGTTTCAACTGCCACCTCAAAGCCGAGCTTGGCAAGTTTCTGCACTACCTCGGGTACGGTGGCGACGCGCTTCTCGCCAGTCGCCGTCTCGCGCGGGACTCCGATCAACATGTGGCATTTCTCCTTCATTGCATTGTTTTGTCTTGTGACGGGGTTCAGGCTTCGATCGCCAGGGTCCCGGTCATGCTACCGCTGATACTCATCAATACGAAGTCCAAACCCCAGTGGAGTCTTGCCTGCGCCTTGCATCGCTTGCCTGCTCGTCAGAAGCGGGCTCCGGGCGCACTCCTGCCCGTGGGGCCTTGCCTCCCCCCCGGGGCCGCGTGCGCCGGTGCACGGAATCCGGCTGAGGACGGAGAGGCCGGGGACTTCACCGTGAACTACGAACTCGATGCCGTGGGAGCGGGCTTGGCCGCGAACGTCGCACCCGTTGAGGTCATCGTCGCGGGCAAACCCGCTCCCACGAGGATCTGCGACCGCCTCAGCGCCCGTGGGAGCGGCCTTGGCCGCGAAAAGACCTGTGAAGCGCGCATTCGCGGGCAAGCCCACACCCACAGACAGTTGCTCCCACAGCAGGACTCCCCGCAGCCTCGGGCCTGGGGCGCCTCGCCTTACTTCTTGCGCATCGGCGGCAAGTCCGTGCAACTACCGTGCGCCACTTCGGCGGCCATGCCCACCGTCTCGCCCAGGGTCGGGTGGGGGTGGATGGTCTTGCCGATGTCGGTCGCGTCCGCGCCCATCTCGATGGCCAGGCACACCTCGCCGATCATGTCGCCGGCCGAGGGCCCGACGATGGTGCCGCCGATCACGCGGTGCGTTTCGGCGTCAAAGATCAGCTTGGTGAAGCCGTAGTCGGCGCCGTTGGCGATGGCGCGGCCGGACGCCGCCCACGGGAACTTGGCGGTCTCGACCTTCTTGCCTTCGGCCTTGGCCTGCGCCTCGGTGTAGCCGACCCAGGCCACTTCCGGATGGGTGTAGGCCACGCCCGGGATCACGGTGGCGTCGAACGCCGCCTTGTGCCCCGCCGCGACTTCGGCCGCGACGTGCGCCTCATGCACCGCCTTGTGGGCGAGCATGGGCTGGCCGACGATGTCGCCGATCGCAAAGATGTGCGCCACGTTGGTGCGCATCTGCGCATCCACCGGGATGAAGCCGCGCTCGCCGACGATCACGCCCGCCTTCTCGGCGCCGATCTTCTTGCCGTTGGGCGAGCGGCCCGCCGACTGCAGGATCATGTCGTAGCGCACGGGTTCCGCGGGCGCCTTGTCACCTTCGAACTTGACGTAGAGGCCGTCTTCCTTCGCTTCGACGCCGACCGTCTTGGTCTTCAGCATGATGTTGTCGAAGCGGTGGGCGTTCTGCTTTTCCCACACCTTGACCGCGTCGCGGTCCGGGCCCTGCATCAGCGCGTCCATCATCTCGACCACGTCGATGCGCGCACCGAGCGTGGAGTAGACGGTCGCCATCTCCAGCCCGATGATGCCGCCGCCGATCACCAGCATCTTGCCCGGCACCTGGCGCAGCTCGAGCGCGCCGGTGGAGTCGACGATGCGCGGGTCCTGCGGGATGAAGGGCAGGTGCACCGCAGCGCTGCCGGCGGCGATGATGCAGTGCTTGAACTTCACCACCTTCTTGGCGCCGGTCTTGTCCTGGCTCGTACCGGTGGTCTCCTCGACTTCCAGATGGTTCGGGTCGAGGAAGTGGCCGTAGCCGCGGATCACGTCGACCTTGCGCGCCTTGGCCATGCCCGACAGGCCGCCGGTGAGCTTGCCGATCACGCCGTCCTTGTGTTTGCGCAGCGCATCGATGTCCACCGTCGGCTTGGCGAAGACGATGCCCGCCTTGTCGACATGCTCGGCCTCCTCGATCACCGCGGCGACGTGCAGCAGCGCCTTGGAGGGGATGCAGCCCACGTTCAGGCACACGCCGCCGAGGCTGGCGTAGCGCTCGATGATCGCGGTCTTGAGCCCCAGGTCGGCGGCGCGGAAGGCCGCCGAGTAACCGCCCGGGCCGGCGCCGAGCACGACCATGTCGTATTCGGCGTCCGCCGCGCCGGCGTGGCTGGCCGCCGTCGGCGCAGCGGTGGAAGCGGCTGTAGGAGCGGCGCCAGCCGCGAGCTTCTGCTCCACGGCCGCGCTCGCGGCACCGGCCGAAGGGCTCGCGGCTGGCGCCGCTCCTACGGCGGCACCGGTCGCCTCGACCTTGATCAGCACCGCGCCTTCGCCGACCTTGTCACCCAGGCCGACCAGCACTTCCTTCACCACGCCGGCGGCCGAGGACGGCACGTCCATGGTCGCCTTGTCCGATTCCAGCGTGCAGATCGCATCGTCCACATTGATGCTGTCGCCGACCTTCACGAACAGCTCGATGATCGGCACCGCATCGAAATCGCCGATGTCCGGGACCTTCACTTCAATCATTTGACTCATCTTCTTCACCTCGTGAGGAGTTTCCGGAAGAGGACGGGCCGAGCGCAGGGGGTGTGCCCCTGACGCCTGACCCCTCACTCCTCACCACGTCAGAGCATCACCCGGCGGAAGTCCGCCAGCAGTTGCGCGAGGTACACGTTGAAGCGGGTGGCCAGCGCGCCGTCGATCACGCGGTGGTCCGCGGTCAGCGACATCGGCAGCGTCAGGCGCGGCACGAACGCCTTGCCGTCCCACACCGGCTTCATCACCGACTTGTTCACCCCGAGGATGGCCACCTCGGGCGCATTGACGATGGGCGCGAAGTAGGTGCCGCCGATGCCGCCCAGCGAGCTGATCGTGAAGCACGCGCCCGACATGTCGGCCGGGCCGAGCTTGCCGTCGCGCGCCTTCTTGGCCAGCGCCCCCGATTCGGCGGCGATGTCGAACACGCTCTTCTTGTCCGCGTCCTTGATCACCGGCACCACCAGCCCGTTCGGGGTGTCGGCGGCGAAGGCGATGTTGAAGTACTTCTTGTAGACGAGGTTGTCGCCGTCGAGGCTGGTGTTGAACTCGGGGAATTCCTGCAGCGCGCGCACCGAGGCCTTGATGATGAAGGCGAGCATGGTGAGCTTCTTGCCGGACTTCTCGTGTTCCTTGTTCATCGCCACCCGGAAGGCTTCCAGGTCGGTGATGTCGGCGTCCTCGTGGTAGGTCACCGCCGGGATCATCACCCAGTTGCGGGCGAGGTTCTGGCCGGAGATCTTCTTGATGCGCGACAGCGGCTTGACCTCGACCTCGCCGAACTTGGCGAAGTCGACCTTCGGCCACGGCAGCAGATCCAGACCACCACCCAGGCTTGCGCCCGCGGCGGCAGCCGGTGCCTTGCCCGGGACCACGCCGGTCGTCATCGCGCCCTTGATGAAGGCGGCGACGTCTTCCTTGAGGATGCGGCCCTTCGGACCGGTGGCCTTGACCTGGCCCAGATCGACGCCGAGCTCGCGGGCGAAGGCGCGCACCGAGGGGCTGGCGTGCACCTTGCCGCCGACCTTGACCGCCGAGGGCGCCGCGGCCGATGCAATCGGCATCGAGGCAGGGGCACTGGCGGCCGGGCCGCCATCGGCCAGGGGGGCCGGTGAGGGTGCGGCCGCGGCCGCCGGGGCGGGCGCGGCGGCTGCGGCCGGTATGGCGACCGCCGCACCACCAGCGGTCTCGACCTTGATCAGCGCGCTGCCTTCGCCGACCTTGTCGCCGATGCTGACCAGCACTTCCTTGACCACGCCGGCGTGCGAGGACGGCACGTCCATCGTCGCCTTGTCGGACTCGAGCGTGGCGATGGCGTCGTCCACCTTGATCGTGTCGCCCACCTTCACGAAGAGCTCGATCACCGGCACCGCGTCGAAGTCGCCGATGTCGGGCACCTTCACCTCGACCACGCCACCGGCGGCCGCGGGGGCGGCAGCCGGAGCGGGCGCAGCGGCCGGGGCCGGCGCTGCAGCGGCCGGGGCAGCAGCCGCAACGGCAGGCGCCGGCGCAGCCGCTGCGGCACCAGCCGCCTCGACCTTGATCAGCACGCTGCCTTCGCTGACCTTGTCGCCGATGCCGACCAGCACTTCCTTGACCACGCCGGCGTGCGAGGACGGCACGTCCATCGTCGCCTTGTCGGATTCCAGCGTCGCGATCGCGTCATCGACGGCGATGGTGTCGCCGACCTTCACGAACAGCTCGATCACCGGCACGGCGTCGAAGTCGCCGATGTCCGGAACCTTCACTTCAATGAGTTGGCTCATGTTCTTGTCTCCTTGCCTGCTCAGACCGACATCGGGTTCGGCTTGGCCGGGTCGAGGTTGTACTTGACCATCGCCGCGGCGACCTTGTCGCGGCCGATCACGCCGTCATCGGCCAGCGCCTTCAGTGCGGCCAGCGTGACCCATTGGCGATCCACCTCGAAGAAGTGGCGCAGCTGCTCGCGGGTGTCGGAGCGGCCGAAACCGTCGGTGCCCAGCGTGACGTAGGTACGGTCGAGCTGCGAGCGGATCTGCTCGGGGAACATGCGGATGTAGTCGGTGGCGGCGACGATCGGGCCCTCGAAGCCGGCCAGCTTCTGCTGCACGTGGGTCTTCTTCGGCTCTTCCATCGGGTGCAGCAGGTTCCAGCGCTCGATGTCGTGGCCGTTGCGGGCCAGTTCGTTGAAGCTGGGCGCGCCCCAGATGTCGGCTTCGACGCCCCAGTCGGCCTTCAGCAGTTCGGCGGCGGCGATCACCTCGCGGAAGATCGTGCCCGAGCCCATCAGCTGCACGCGCGGTGCCTTGGCTTCGGCGCCCTCGCGGAACAGGTACAGGCCCTTGAGGATGTCCGATTCCGCACCGGCCGGCATCTCGGGATGTTCGTAGTTCTCGTTCATCACCGTGATGTAGTAGTAGACGTCCTCCTGCTCGGCGAACATCCGGCGCATGCCGTCCTGCACGATCACCGCGACTTCGTACTGGAAGGTCGGGTCGTAGCTGATGCAGTTCGGGATCATGTTGGCCATCAGCAGGCTGTGGCCGTCCTGGTGCTGCAGGCCTTCGCCGTTCAGCGTGGTGCGGCCGGCGGTGCCGCCGATCAGGAAGCCGCGCGTGCGCTGGTCGGCAGCCGCCCAGCACAGGTCCATGGTGCGCTGCAGGCCGAACATCGAATAGAAGATGTAGAAGGGCACCATCTGCACGCCATGCACGCTGTAGGCGGTGCCGGCAGCGATCCAGTCGGCCGTGGCGCCGGCCTCGTTGATGCCTTCCTGCAGCACCTGGCCGGTCTGGCTTTCCTTGTAGAACATGAGCTGGTCATGGTCTTCCGGCACGTACTTCTGGCCTTCCTGGTTCCAGATGCCGTACTGGCGGAACATGCCTTCCATGCCGAAGGTGCGGCTCTCGTCCGGCACGATCGGCACGATGTGCTTGCCGATCTGCTTGTCCTTCAACAGCGTGTTCATGATGCGCACGATGGCCATCGTGGTCGACAGCTCGCGACCTTCGCCCGAGGCCTTGAGCAGCGCGGCAAAGGCATCCAGCGCGGGCACGGCCAGCGGCGCGGCCTTGGTGCGGCGCTGCGGCAGGAAGCCGCCCAGGTCCATGCGGCGCTGCATCATGTACTTGTATTCGGGCGAGCCTTCCTCGAACTTCAGGTAGGGCAGCTCCTCGAGCTTGTCGTCCGGCACAGGCAGGCCGAAGCGGTCGCGGAAGCGGCGGATCGCATCGACGTCCATCTTCTTCTGCTGGTGCGAGATGTTCATCGCCTCGCCGGCCTGGCCCATGCCGAAGCCCTTGATGGTCTTGGCCAGGATCAGCGTGGGCTGGCCCTTGTGCTCGGAAGCGGCCTTGTAGGCGGAGAAGATCTTGAAGAGATCGTGACCGCCGCGGTTCAACTGCCACACCTGATCGTCGGTCCAGTCGGCCACCAGCGCGCGCAGCTCGGGCGTGTTGAAGAAGTGCTCGCGCACGTAGGCGCCGTCCTTGGCCTTGAAGGTCTGGTACTCGCCGTCGCAGAGTTCCATCATGCGCTGCTTGAGGAGACCCTTCTTGT
>JAGOEI010000315.1 GCA_017997795.1 Thauera sp.
GATGCTCGACCAATTGTTCCACCCTTGATCGAATACCCTTGAAAGGTTTGCCGTGGGATGGTAGCACGAGCGTGTCGTCGGGGATGTTGCACAATTCCCGCAATGAGCGCAGAAACCAGCCCAGCGGGTCGTCGTGCGGCGTGGCCGCATACACGCTGACGTTGGTGGAGATGCGCGGCAGCAGCATGTCGCCCGAGATGAGCACGCCGAGCTCGGCGCAGTACAGGCTGGCGTGCTCGGGCGCATGGCCGAAGCCGACGATGACGCGCCAGGTGTGGGCGCCGATGCGTACTTCGTCGCCGTCGAACAAGCGGCGGTAGTGGCCGGGCACTTCGGGCGCGCCGCGGCGATAGGCGTTGCCGCGGCTGGACAGTGCCTCGTGGCGGTCGTCGGTTAGGCCGTGGCGGCGGAACTGGTCGAGCATGTCGACGACCGAGTAGCCCGGCGTCTGGTGCCAGATCGCCTGCGCGGCGAAGAATTCGCCCTGGGTCATGTGGATCGGCGCCGCGTCGCGCGCCGCCAGCCAGGTGGCCAGCCCGACGTGGTCGGGGTGGTGGTGGGTGACGATGACGCGGCCGATGGGGCGGCCGTCGGCGGCGAGCACGGCGTTCCAGGCGTCCTGGGTGTCGGGCGAAGCGTAGCCGCAGTCGATGACGACCACGCGGTCGCCGTCGTCGAGCAGCCACAGGTTGATGTGGTCGAGCGCGAAGGGCAGGCGCATGCGCACCCAGCGCACGCCGGGCGCCACTTCCAGCGTGGTGCCGGGGTCGGGCAGGGTGTCGAAGGGGTAACTGAGGGCGGTCGGGGTCATGTCCGGGGCGGGGGCTTTGCTCATCGTCTTGTCCTGTCTGGGAGGGCGATTCGGGGGCGGGCAGGCGCTGCAGCGCGTGCGCATTGCCCAAATCCCGGGAATCTGCTTAACTTCCGTTCGACTTTTTCGTTATCAGTAATTAAATCAATAAATTGCGCTGGCTTCTGCAGCTTCGGGAGGCTGGCCGTCGTGACCGAGCATGGGCAACGAACAAACCTTCACCATCACCGAACTCGCTCGCGAATTCGACATCACCCCGCGGGCGATCCGTTTCTACGAGGACCAGGGCTTGCTGACCCCGGCGCGCGTGGGCCGCGCCCGTGTTTATACCAAGGCCGATCGTACCCGCCTCAAACTGACCCTGCGCGGCAAGCGCCTGGGCTTGTCGCTGGCCGAGATCCGCGAGCTGCTCGACATGTACGGCGGCGTGCGCAATTCGGCGCCGCAGTTGCAGCGCTTTCTCACCGCGCTGGCGGTGCGGCGCGCGGCCATGGAGCAGCAGCGGCGCGACATCGAAGCCGTGCTCCAGGAGATCGACATGCTCGAGCGCCAGTGCGAGGCCTTGCTTGGCGACAACGCCGAGGGCGCGGCCGCGGCGCGCGCCGAGCTCGTGCGCCGGATCGACCGTGCCAGCGTCGGCTGAAACTGCCACGAACTTGCCTGAGCGCTTGCATTTTTTCAGTGCCGAGTTTACGTTGACGTAAACGTTAAAACAAGCAAAAAGCCCTTGTGAGGAGACCCCAGCATGCGACCCGAAATGCCGCAGTTCCAGCCCCGTGACCCGAACTACGCCGAGCGCGTGCGCGCGAGCTTCCGGCTGCAGCAGGCGATGAGCCTGATCGGCGCCGAGATGGCGCTGGTCGAGCCCGGCTATGTCGAGATCCATCTGCCGCACAAGGCCGAGATCACCCAGCAGCACGGCTTCATCCATGGCGGCGTGGTCGGCATGATCGCCGACTCGGCGGCGGGCTACGCGGCCAACACGCTGACTCAGGCCGACACCAGCGTGCTGACGGTGGAGTACAAGATGAACCTGGTCGCCCCCGCCGACGGCCAGCGCCTGGTGGCGCGTGGCGAGGTGGTGCGCCCGGGGCGTACGCTGATCGTGACCCGCGCTGACGTGTATGCGATCCGCGACGAGCAATGGACGCTGTGCGCGATCATGCAGCAGACGATCATGGCGATGCAGGGCAAGAGCGAGCGCGCCGGCTGATGAGGGTGCGTGCATCGGACGAACCGGACCACGGGAGCTGAAATGACTTATCGCCTGCGCGCGCTTGGCGCGTCCGATGTCACCGAGCTGGAGCAGGTGCGCCAGTTCTTCCGCAACTACGCCGCGTGGCTGGGCGTGGATCTGAGCTACCAGGGCTTTGCCGACGAGGTCGCCAACCTGCCGGGCGCTTACGGCAATGCCGACGGCCGCCTGTTCTTCGCCGAACTGGACGGCGTGCCCTGCGGCTGCGTGGGCGTGCGCCGGTTCTCGGAGGGCGTGTGCGAGATGAAGCGGCTCTATGTCGACCCCGAGATGCGCGGGCGCGGCCTGGGGCGACAGCTTGCGCTGGCGGCGATCAAGGCGGCGCAGGAACTCGGCTACCGCCGCATCCTGCTCGACACCCTGCCGGCGATGCGCATCGCGATGAAGCTGTACCGCGAGCTCGGCTTCAGCGAGGCGCCGGCGTATTACCCGAGCCCGGTCGAGGGCACGGTCTTCCTCACCCTCGACCTGTCGCAGTGGTCCGAGGACGCGGTCAACAACGAGAACCTCTTCCACCTCTTCGACTACAACCAGGCGTGGTCGCGCCAGATGCAGCAGCTCGACCCCGGCTTCTTCGAGAAGCTGTCGCACCTGCAGAGCCCGGAATACCTGTGGATCGGCTGTTCCGATTCGCGCGTGCCGGCCAACCAGATCGTCGGCCTGCTGCCGGGCGAGGTCTTCGTGCATCGCAACGTGGCCAACGTGGTGGTGCACACCGACCTCAACTGCCTCGCCGTGGTCCAGTACGCGGTGGATGTGCTCAAGGTCAAGCACATCATGGT
>JAGOEI010000314.1 GCA_017997795.1 Thauera sp.
CGCCGCGTCGCGAGCATCGCGCAGATGATGGGCTTCGAGCCCGAGTGGCATGCGCTCGACGAACTCGATGAAGACGCGAGCGCGACGCTGCAGCCACCGATGACGACGCTGCTGATCCTGGGCGGACGCAAGGACAAGATCCGCCCCGCGGACGTGCTCGGCGCGCTGACCGGCGAGGCCGGGTTCAAGCGCGAGCAGGTGGGCAAGATCACCGTCACCGATCAGACGACCTACGTCGCGGTCGAGCGCGCGATCGCGCGCGAGGCGGTGCGCCGGCTGTCGGCGGGCAAGCTCAAGGGCAAGAAGGTGAAGGTGCGCGCGCTGGAGGTTTGAGGCTGGGGTTTGCGGCTTGAGGTGTGGGGCCTCGGACGTGCGCCCTCGGACAAAAACTCGAGGGCTGCGCCCGGTGCAAGGTGACGAGCGTCCCCCGCCTCAACCTGTCCGCTAGGCCAGTCTCGCGATCTGCGCGCGCAAGGCCTCGCATTCGGCCTCGAAGCCTGCGCGCGCTTCGGCAAAGTTCGCCTCCCAGCGCTCGACCTGAACGGCCTGGCGGTAAGCGGGGTCCAGTTGCAGGGTCTGCACGGCCAGCATCAGGTCGGCGACCTGGATCTGCAGCTCGGCAACCCGACGCCTCACGGCGCTGCTTGCGGGCACGGTGCCCGCCTGCGCAGGGCTTGCCTCATCGCTCGCCCGTGCCCACCCCGCCAGCTCGGCGGTAATGCTCCGCAGCCCATCGAGGTCGCGCGCCTGATAGGCGGCCTGCACGCGCAGGAAGACGTCGTGCGCCTCGGCGCGTTCGGCCTCCTCCGCGCGGTCCGGGTGGCAACGCATGGCGGCGGCGCGATACAGCCGGCGCAGTTCGTCCTGCTCGTCGTCGTCGAGCTCGGGCAGCGGCGTGGGCGTGTGCTCGGTGCTGCGGCGGTAGGCGTCGAAGTCCGCGTCGGCCTGGCGCGCCTGTTCCCGATCTGCCGTCGATCCCGAGCGCGCGGCCTTGAGGCTCAGGTACTCCTGGCGCAGGCGCAGGCACTCGCCCACCACGTCACCGAGGGCGAGGAACTGGTGCTGCTCGTAGCTGCGCACCTGTTGCTCCATGTCGGCGAGACGGGCGGTGAAGTCGAGCATCTGCGCCTGCAAACGGGCACAGCGCGCGAGCAGACGTTCGGCGTCCGGATCGGGCGCGGCGGCGATCGCGGCAGGCGCAACAGGATCGTCCTCGAGGCGTGTCGTGTCGTGACCTTCAGGCACCGGAACGACCTCCGTCACGCCGGCCGGTGCTTCGGCACTCACTTCGGGCGTCGCTTCGGGTGGCAGGTCGGGCATTGGCTCGCGCGACATTTCGGGCGCGACCTCGTGCGGCACCTCGGGCACCACCGGCACAGTCACGAGCGCGACCTGCGGCGAGGCAACGGCCACGGTGGGGGCTGTTTTGCCGCCGAACAAGAGGCGATTGATGGCCGCACGGATGCTTGCCAGGGACAGGCGGAAACCCAATTTCGGCCTCGGATTTGAGTGGACATGGACGCGACATGCGACATATTGCACTGCAACATAAAGAGCTGACAACAGTAGTTCGCCACGCGCCATCCCATTCACCCCGTGTGAGCAGGATCTGTGCGCGGATTGCGAGCATCATCGACGCCCGCGCGCGCCGGCCCCCGACCGTGGGCAGACTGCTGCTGGCACGGCGCCAGCCGCGCGCCTGTGGGCTGGCCGCAAATCGCCACGGCGGAACCCCTCGCGGCTTGCGCCGCTCCTACCGCGGGCTCGGGCGGTATCTCGTTTTGCGCAGGCGCGAGGCGAAATGCGAGGATTCGATTGCCGTATCGGGCTCGTGGCGGCGGTAACTGGCCGCGCTGGAAAACCACCACAAGGATGCAATCAAGCTTGAAGCTCTACTACGCCGACCATTTCGTGCTGCCCCTGCCCGAGGGCCACCGCTTTCCGATGGAGAAGTACTCGCGTCTGCGCGCGCGCCTGCACGACAGCGGCCTGTTCGCCGACGACGACTTCCGCGTCCCGCACGCCGCCACCGACACCGAGATCCTGCGCGCCCACGACGCCGGCTACCTGCGCCGCGTTGCCGGCGGCACGCTGGACGCCGCCGAGGTGCGGCGCATCGGTTTCCCGTGGAGTGCAGCGATGGTCGAACGCTCGCGCCGTTCGGCGGGCGCCACGCTGGCCGCCTGCCGCAGCGCGCTCGATCGCGAAGGCGATGCGGCCTGCGCCGCCAACCTGGCCGGCGGCACGCACCACGCGCATCGCGACTTCGGCTCGGGCTTCTGCGTGTTCAACGACGCCGCCATCGCCGCGCTGGCGATGCAGGCCGAAGGCCGCGCCGGCCGCATCGCCGTCGTCGATTGCGACGTGCACCAGGGCGACGGCACCGCCGCCATCCTCGCCGACGCCCCCGATGTGTTCACCTGCAGCCTGCACGGCGCGAAGAACTTCCCCTTCCGCAAGCAGGAAAGCGACCTCGACGTCGAGCTGCCCGACGACACCGGCGACGAGGCCTACCTCGCCGCGCTCGATGCGGCGCTCGACACCGTCTTCACCCGCGCCCGCCCCGAGCTGGTGATCTACCTCGCCGGCGCCGACCCCTACGCCGGCGACCGCCTCGGCCGGCTCGCGCTCAGCATCGACGGCCTGCGCGCCCGCGACGAGCGCGTGCTCGGCCTGTGCCGCGCCGCCGACGTGCCGGTCGCCGTGGCCATGGCCGGCGGTTACGCGCAGCCGATCGACGACACGGTGACGATTCACTTCAACACCATCTGCACGGCGGTGCGGGTAATGCGGCAGGACGAACGGCGATGACGCGCCAACTGCTCGGCGTCGACTTCACCTCCGCCCC
>JAGOEI010000078.1 GCA_017997795.1 Thauera sp.
AATCGAAGGCAGCATCGGCAGCCGCAAACATGCTCCATCCCTGGCGACCTTGCGCAAGTATGCGGACGCCTGCGGGCAGAGGTTGGTGATTCGCTTCGAGCCAAAGCAAGAGCACGCAGCCTGACCGGCATGACACATGCAGCACTCGCAAGCCATAATCGGCCGTAAACCGCTGCCGGCGGCTTACGAACAAGAAGTCCAGGGAGTGCTTTCCGTGTCCAGCCTGCAAGATCGCGTCGTGCGCGCGATGCTTTCCATCGTTCCGTCCGATGGTTCCACGATCGGCAATACGGCCCTCCGCCGCGAGCTCGAAAAGCAGTTGCAGGCCGAGGGGCTGGCGATTGGCGACGACGATTACTGGCAGGCTCACAGCGCCCTGGTCGCGGACGGTGCGCTGGTCAAAGGGCAGGGGCGCGGTGGCTCGGTGCGGCTCGCGCAGATGGGTGGGAAGGTCGAAGCCAGCTCGTCGAACGATCTGGCCGACGATGCCGGCGGCTTTGCCCTGCAGGCGCAGCAGGCCCCGGAACTGCGCAGCACACCGACGACCGCGAAAGCCCCGGCTGCTGCGGCGCGCCCCACAGCGCCGGTTGCGCGCAGTGCAGCAGGAGAGGCGGCGCAGATCATCTCCTATCGCCACGCCGACAGGCGCAAGAACAACCCCGAGGTTGGCATGGTGACGCCGGCCACCGACCCGGAAGCGGGCAAGACGCGCTGGGCCTACGACCCGCACCTCGATCCGGCGCTGCAGTTCGATCCCGCGCGCGCCAACATCGAGAAGCTGATCGACGACGCGCTGGAGGGTTACGCAAACTCGGGCGACCCCGACCGCATGCGCGAAGCCCTGGAAGAGCTCAAGCGCCTGCAGTCGCCCTATCTGAACTGGGCAGGCAAGGCGGAGCGCACCAGCTTCGAGATCGACACCGTCAGCCTGCACGTCCACGAACGCATCGACCCAGCGAGCATCCTGTCAGCGGTGCGCAAGGCAATGAAGGGCGAAGGCAAGACCAAGGGGGCTGCGAAGGCCATCCAGCCCGGCCTGTTCGACGCCCCCTTCGAGAACCTGCCGCTGCGCGACGCGATCGACTTCTACCGCCACGAGCGTGGCTGGGCGAACCGGCTGGTCGCGGGCGACAGCCTGCTGGTGATGAACAGCCTGCTGCAGAAGGAGAGCATGGCCGGCCGGGTGCAGATGATCTACATCGACCCGCCCTATGGCATCAAATACGGCAGCAACTTCCAGCCCTTCGTCGGCAAGCGCGATGTGAAGGACCGCAGCGACGCCGACCTGACGCAGGAACCCGAGATGATCAAGGCGTTTCGGGATACCTGGGAGTTGGGCATCCACTCCTATCTAACCTATTTGCGCGACAGGCTATTGCTTGCGCGGGAACTGCTGCACGAGTCGGGGAGCGTGTTCGTACAAATTTCGGATGAGAACCTGCATCACGTGCGGGAGATCTTGGATGAGGTTTTCGGTTCCGAAAACTTCGTCAGTGTCGTAGTCGTGCAGAAGACCGGGGGGCAAACCACCGAATTGCTCGCCAATATTGCCGATTACTGCGTCTGGTACGGCAAGAACAAGGGTCGGATGAAGTATCGCCAGCTTTACCGGGAGAAAGTGGTAGGGGAGGGACACGGCTCCGGCGAGCGCTACAACCTAGTTGATGAGAATGGACGCAATTTCCAGTGGACAGCACTTGTTTCAAATCGACCGCCGGGCTCATTTCCTGTTCACTTCCGTGGCTCTGAATGGAAGCCAAGCGGCGGCTATTGGAAAACTGGGGAAGCTGGCTTTCCGCGGCTAATCAAGGCTGGGCGGGTGGCAGGTGGAGCAAAGACGCTCCGCTACAAGCGTTTTCTCGATGATTTTCCTGCTTATCAGATATCGAATGTCTGGACCGACGTCGCTGGAAGCCCGGACAAGGTTTACGTTGTGCAGACTGCTGCTGCTGTGATCCAGCGCTGCGTGCTGATGACTACAGATCCTGGCGACCTCGTTCTCGATCCCACTTGCGGTAGCGGCACTACGGCGCATGTCGCTGAAAAATGGGGTCGCCGATGGATCACCTGCGACACCTCGCGCGTAGCCGTCACGCTGGCGAAGCAGCGGCTGATGACCGCCAGCTTCGACTACTTCGAGCTGAAGTATCCGCACGAGGGTCTGAAAGGCGGCTTCATCTACAAGACGGTGCCGCACGTCACGCTGAAGTCGATCGCCAACAACCCGGACATCGACAGCATCTTTGATCGCATGCACCCGACAATCGACGCCGCGCTGGCGCGGCTCAACGAAGCCCTGCATCGCGCGGCGCCGGCGCTGCCTTTCCCGATCACCGAAGGCGGGCGCAAGGGCACGGCTATCGACTTCGCCAAGGGCAAATCCGTGCAGGAATGGGAGGTGCCGTTCGACTTCCCCGAGGGCTGGCCCGCCACCGCCCGGGAAGCCTTCGACGCCTTCCACACCGCCCGTCAGGCCATGCAGCGGCAGATGGACGACTCGATCGCCGCACATGCCGACCAGGAAGTGCTCTACGACCAGCCCGCGATCGCCAAAAACAAGCTGCGCATCACCGGCCCCTTCACCGTCGAGGCGGTGCCCTTCCCGAGCGTGAAGTCGCTGGACGAGGCGAGCGGCCCGGAAGAGGCCGACGCCAGCATCGCGCGCACCGGCGAATCCGGCCGCCAGCACCAGTGGCGCGACGAACTGCTGAAGACCGGCATCCGCGGCAAGGGCGGCCAGATGCTGAAGTTCGCCGACCTGGAGGCACTGCCCTTCGACGCCGACATGGCGAACCTGCATGCCGTCGGCCATCTCGACAGCGGCGAGCGCGTGGTGGTGAGCTTCGGCCCGGAGCACGCCGCGCTGGAACAGCGTCAGGTCGCCAATGCGCTCAACGAGGCCGGCAACCTATTCCCGCTGCCGAAGATGATCGTGTTCTGCGCCTTCACCTTCGACCCCGAGGCCGCCAAGGACATCGATGCGCTCAAGGGCATCACCGCGCTGAAGGCGCAGATGAACACCGACCTGCTGACCGAAGACCTCAAGAAGGCGCGCGCCAGCAACCAGAGCTTCTGGCTGATGGGCCAGCCCGAGGTCGAGGTGCGTACGCTCAAGGACGGTCGGTTCGAGGTCGAGGTCCATGGCTTCGACTACTTCGACACCGTGAAGGGCGAGCTCGTGTCCGGCGGCAAGCGCAACATCGCCATGTGGGCGCTCGACACCGACTACGACGAGCGCAGCCTCTTCCCGCGTCAGGTGTTCTTCCCGATGGCAGGCAAGGGCGAGGGCTGGGAGAAGCTGAAGAAGAACATCCGCGCCGAGCTCGATGAGGCGCGCCTGGATAAATTCCACGGCACGGTGAGCCTGCCGTTCGAGGCCGGCGACAACCGCAAGGTGGCGGTGAAGATCGTCGATGACCGGGGTATCGAGTCACTGAAGGTGATCAAGCTGGATCTGGTATGAGCGGGCAATTGAAGCTTTTCGACGAGCTTGATTTTTTCGAGGGCGTCGATGTGGAGTACAAGGCCGGCAGGGGTGGGCTGCCACGTGACCTGTGGGAAACCTACTGCGCGTTTGCCAACACCGATGGCGGCACGATCTGGCTGGGCATCTCCCAGCGTGATGATGGGCTGGATGTGCATGGTGTGCCCGAGCCGGAGAGGATGCTTTCGGATTTCTGGAACACGCTGAACAATCGCTCGAAAACCAGCGCCAACCTGCTGGCGGATCGCGATGCGCAGATCGTGCGCCTGGATCAGCCCTCGCGCGCAGTCATCCGCATCAATGTGCCACGTGCCGACCGGCATCAGCGTCCGGTGTTTCTCGGGGCCAATCCGCTCAATGGCACCTACCGGCGCAACTTCGAGGGCGATTACCTGTGCACCGAGGCGGAGGTGCGGCGGATGTTTGCCGATCAGTCCGACGAACCTGCCGACAGCCGCATCCTGACGGGTTTCTCGATGGATGATCTGCACCTCGAGTCGCTGCGCCAGTTTCGTAATCGCTTCTCGTCGCGAGGCTCGCATGTCTGGCTGGTCGAGGACGATATGGGGCTGCTCGGCAAGTTGGGTGGCTGGCGGCGGGATCGCCGTTCCGGGCTGGAAGGGCTGACGCTGGCCGGGTTGTTGATGTTCGGCCGTGAGCAGGCGATTCGCGATCCGGCGGCGGTGCCGGGATTTCAGCTCGATTACCGCGAGCATTTCAGCGACGACCCGGGCGTGCGCTGGACGGACCGCCTGCATCTGGACGGTACCTGGGAGGGGAACCTGTTTCAGTTCTATCAACTGGTGAAGCAGAAATTGTCGGTGGGGCCGGGTATCAAGCGGCCTTTCCGTGTGGATGCGGAGGGGTACCGGACAGTAGAGACGCCCGTCACCGAGGCACTGGAAGAAGCTCTGGTCAATGCCTTGATCCATGCCGACTACGCGGGTCAGGGCGGCATCGTCTTGGACCGCTGGCAGGATCGCCTCGAGTTCTCCAATCCGGGAACGCTCCTGCTGTCTCGCGAACAGCTACTGCGAGGTGGCGTGAGTGAGTGCCGGAACAAGTCCCTGCAGTTGATGTTTCAGATGCTGGGGGCCGGGGACAAGGCGGGCTCGGGGATCGACAAGATTCGCGCGAGTTGGGCGGAGGCGCATTGGCAGTCGCCGGTGCTGCGGGAGTCTCACCGTCCGGACCGGGTGGTGCTGGAACTGCCCATGCTGAGTGTGCTCCCGGATGAGGTGCTGGCGACCCTCCGCGGTCGGTTCGGCGCAGCCTTCGAGGCCTTGAGCGGCGATGAGGTCCAGGCGCTCGTGACTGCCCAGATGGAGGGAACGGTCACAAACCTGCGATTGCAGGGCATGCTGACCCTTCATCGGGTGGATATCACCCGGATGTTGCGTAGCCTGGTTCAACAGGGCTTGCTGGCCTCCGACGGCGTCGGGCGAGGGACGCGCTATGCCTTACCTGCGATGGAGGGCGAGGCCGTTGGCGATCCAGCTTCCCCTGTTAGCACGTCAGCTTCCCCTGTTAGGCTCCCAGCTTCCCCTGTTAGCGAAGCAGCTTCCCCCGTTAGCGGAGTAGCTTCCCAAATTGAGTCCGACTATCCGGACGTTGTACGCAGGACGATCGCCGCGCAGCGGGTGAAACCCGCGCAGATGCGTCAGGCCATTCTGGCGGTATGTGCCGACCGGTTCTTGCCCGCACAGGAGATTGCTTCGATCCTGCAGCGAGGCAGGAAGCGCCTGCAAGATGAGTTTCTGCGGCCCATGTGCGCCGAGGGTGTGCTGACCATGCTGCATCCTGAGACACCCAACCATAAGCAGCAGGCCTATCGCGCGCTTGCCTTGGCGCGATCAGAGGAGGCCCGTTGAGAATGCCAGCGCATACCGCATCGCTCATCATCAGTTCGCCCTTCGAGCCCCCGACACACCACTGGCGGCGCAAGAGCGACAGCAAACTCGAACTGATCGACGGTCGTCGCCCCGCGGGCTACGAGATTTTCGACACCCGCAACAACACGATCCGCAGCGTCGAGCTCGACCTTGTCAACCGCATCCGCGCGCGCGTCGATGCGTGGCGGGCGGCTGGCTATCCGGGCGTGACCTCGGTGACGCGGCAGTTGCTCGCGCACTGGCAGGACGAGGAGATCAGCCGGCAGTACGCCTTCTACTTCTGCCAGCTTGAAGCAGTCGAGACCTTGATCTGGCACGTCGAGGCACCGGCCGACTACAAGCAGGGCATCGCCATTCCCGGCGACGGCGGCGCGTGGGAGCGCGTCTGCAACAAGATGGCGACCGGCAGCGGCAAGACCACCGTGATGGCCATGCTCATCACGTGGCAGGTGCTCAACGCGCTGACCTACCCGAAGCGCACCAAGGATTTTTCGCGCGCGGTCTTCATCGTCGCGCCGGGCCTGACGGTCAAGGAGCGGCTGCAGGTGCTGCTGCCTGGGCATCCGGAGAACTACTACGACGCCTTCGCGCTGTGCCCGAACGAAGCCCTGCGGCAGAAGCTGAACCAGCTCGAGATCCTGATCGAGAACTGGCACAACCTGATGCCGCTGAAGGAGCAGGATCGGTCGGTGGTGAGGAAGGGCGCGGAGAGCGATGAGGCCTATGTGCGTCGGGTGCTCGGCAAGCTCGCAGGCTACAAGGACATCATCGTCATCAACGACGAGGCTCACCACGCCTACCGCAAGCCGGCCGAGAGCAAGGTCAGCAAGAAGGAGGCGGAGGCGCTCGGCATCGACCTCGAAGAGGCCACGCGCTGGGTCGAGGGCCTGGACCGCATCCACAAGATGCGCCGCATCAGCCGGTGCTTCGACTTGTCGGCGACGCCGTTCGCACCGACGGGCAAGACCAGCACCGAGGCTGCGCTGTTCGAGTGGGTGATCTCCGACTTCGGCTTGTATGACGCGATCGAGGCCGGGCTGGTGAAGACGCCGCGCGTGGTGATCCGCGACAACGCGTTGCCGAACGCGCAGACCTATCGCAGCAAGCTCTATCACCTGTACCGCGAGCCCGAGGTCGCGGAGGACTTGAACCGCCGGGGGGCCGAGCCGCACGAGGCACTGCCGCAGATCGTGCAGGAAGCCTACACCCTGCTGGGGGCCGACTGGCGCGAGACGCTGAAGGCGTGGCAGGCGAACGGTCATACCTCGCCGCCGGTGATGTTGACAGTGTGCAACCGCACCGAAACCGCAGCCCGGGTCCAGTACTACTTCCGCTCGGGCGACGCTTACTGGCCTGAGCACCATGCACCGACGCGCACGCTGCGTGTCGATTCCAAGGTGCTGGACAAGGCGGAGGTCGGCGAAACGGCCGGCAGCGACAAGGCGTATGAGGCGGTGCTGCGCGAGATCGTCGAGGCGGCCGGCATACCGGCGACGCGGAAAGCCGAGCTGCTGGCGCTGAAAAAGGAAGAACTGCTGCGCGCGATCATCGACAACGTGGGTAAGCGCGGCGCTGCTGGCCAGGATCTGCAGAACGTGATTTCGGTGGCGATGCTCTCCGAGGGCTGGGACGCCAAGAACGTGACCCACATCATGGGGCTGCGCGCCTTCACCAGTCAGCTACTGTGCGAGCAGGTGATCGGCCGTGGCCTGCGCCGGGTGTCCTATGACACCGAGCCGGTGGTGTGCCCGGATGGCAAGGAACGGATGCTGTTCAAGGCGGAGTACGTCAACGTGTTCGGCGTGCCGCTATCGGTGTTCGAGGATGTGGGCGCGGGGGGCGAGTCGCCGCCGCCGCCACGCAACAGCACGCAGATCGAGGCGGTCAAGGATCGCGCCGAGCTGGAGATCAGTTGGCCGAATGTGCTGCGCGTCGATGTGGTGGTGCATTCGACCCTGCGCATGGATTTGCCGAATGTGCCAAGACTCAAACTCGATCCGGCCACGATCCACGTCAGCGCCGACATGGCGCCCGCCCTGGGTGGTGCGGCCGACCTCAGCAAGGCGGTGTCGATCGACCTGGAGAAGCTGCCCGAGGAGTTCCGCCTGCAGCGCGTGTTGTTCGTGGCGGCGCGCAAGGCGTTCGCGGAGATGCAGCACGGCTTCACGGGAAGCCGCGAGTATCTGGTTCAGCAACTGGTGCGATTGGTCGAGAAATTCTTCCAGTCCGACCGGCTCGACATCCCCTCGCTGTTCCATCAGGAGCCGCTGCGCAAGCGCATCCTGTTCGCGCTCTCGATCGACACCATCGTTCAGCATGTGGTGGGGCATCTTCACCAAGTGAATGCCGAGCGACTTGAGCCCGTGTTCGACAACGAGTTCCCGATCGGCTCGACGCGCAACATGCGCACCTGGTACACGACCAAGCCCTGCGTCGAGACGACCAAGTCGCAGATCAGTCACGCGGTCGCCGACAGCACCTGGGAAGCCTATACGGTCAATGTGCTCGAGCAGCGCGCCGAGGTGGCGGCCTACGCGAAGAACGACCACCTGGGCTTCCAGATCTACTACCTGTGGCGCGGCAGCCGTCGGCGGTTCGTGCCGGACTTCCTGATCGAGCTCGCCAACGGCAAGCACTTGGTGCTGGAGATCAAGGGCGAGGATTCGGAACAGAACCGGGTCAAGCGCATGGCGCTCGACGCCTGGGTGCGTGCGGTGAATGCACGGGGCGGTTTCGGGACGTGGTGCTGGGATGTGGTGAAGGGTGAGCCGTCGAAGGTCGATGATGTGGTGGTCCACCACGCCCGGCGTGGGGGGGCGTCTGAGCCGATCGGCGAGGGTGTGCTGGTGGCGGTCGCTTGAGAGGAACGGCAGGCCGACCGCTTACAAGCGCGATGCCTTTCCTCTGGCGCTTTGCAAAGTGCTTGCATGTGAGCGGAAAGCAAAAAGGCCAGTTCGCGAGAACTGGCCTAAGTGCTTGAATTCGTTGGTGGGGGCACTAGGACTCGAACCTAGGACCAATTGATTAAGAGTCAACTGCTCTACCAACTGAGCTATACCCCCATTGCCTTGCGGCGGACCGGATTGGCGCCCGATCGAAGAGCGCGAATCATACGCACGTTTCTGCTGCGCTGCAATACTATGGTCACACTTTGCGAGGCTTCAGGCCAGGATGCGCCCGGCCCGCCGGCGGGTGCCGACGCCGGCGAGGCCGCCCAGGCCCTGGCTGCCGTGGGCGTGGCAGATCGCGCACGCCAGCGCGTCGGCCGCATCCGGGCTGGGGCTGGCGTCGAGCAGCAGCAGGCGCTGGACCATGTGCTGCACCTGCTCCTTGTGCGCCTTGCCGTAGCCCACCACCGACTGCTTGACCTGCAGCGCGGTGTATTCGGCCACCGGCAGCTCGCATGAGACCGCGCCGCAGATCACCGCGCCGCGCGCCTGGCCGAGCAGCAGCGTGGACTGCGGGTTGACGTTGACGAAGACTTTTTCCACCGCCACCACATCCGGCTGGTAGGTGGCGATGACCTCGCGCACGCCGTCGAGCAGGGTCTTGAGCCTGCCGGGGAGTTCGCCGTCCTTGGTCTTGATGCAGCCGCTGGCGACGTAGCGCAACTGGGTACCGAGCTGGTCCACCAGGCCGAAGCCGGTGATGCGCAGCCCGGGGTCGAGGCCGAGGATGCGGGTGGCGACCGTGCGGCTGGCGGCAGCGGTCAAATCTTCACCGCGGTACCGCTGACGCACACCATCAGCATGCCGTTGTCGGCGCCGAGCACTTCGTAGTCGACGTCGATGCCGATCACCGCGTTGGCGCCGAGCTTCTTCGCGTCTTCTTCCATCTCTTCCATGGCGATGCGGCGTGCGTCGGCCAGCGTGCGCTCGTAGCTGCCGGCGCGGCCGCCGACCACGTTGCGGATCGAGGCGAACATGTCCTTGAACAGGTTGGCGCCGATGATGGCTTCGCCATTGACCACGCCGAGGTACTGGCGAATCGGCTGGCCGTCGAGGTTCGAGGTGGTGGTCATCAACATGGCATGCTCCTGCAGGGGTGGCTGGGAGCCCGATTCTAGCCCTTGCGCGCCAGCCACACACCCGACACGGCGAGTGCCATGCCGGCGATCGCCAGCGCGGACAAGGTCTCGCCGAACATCGCCCACGCGATCAGCGCGGTGGTCGGCGGGGTCAGGTAGAACAGGCTCGCCACGTTGACCGCGCTGCCGCTGCGGATCAGCAGGTTGAGCAGGCTGATCGCGCCCACGGAAAGCACCAGCACCAGCCAGCCCAGCGCAAAGACGAAGTCGCCGGTCCATGTGATGACCATGGTCTCGGTCTGGCTGGCGATGAGCGCGGTGAGCGCCAGGCTGGGCAGGAACTGCAGCACCGAGCCGGTGCGCAGGTCGAAGCGCGGGCAGTAACGCTTCTGGTACAGCGTGCCGGCGGTGATGCCGAGCAGCGCCGCCAGCGCGGGGATGAGCATGTGGACCAGTGCACCGCCATCGACCCCATCCACGTTCGCCTTGCTGCCCACCACCAGCGCGACGCCGCCGAAGCCGAGCGCGAGCCCGGTCCACTGCCGCGCCGACACGCGCTCGCCAAGCAGCACGCCGGCCAGTGCCGCGGTTAGCAGCGGCTGCATGCCGACCACCAACGCCGAAACCCCCGCCGGCAGGCCGCGGTGGATGGACATGAACACCCCGCCCAGATACAGCGCCTGCACCAGCAGCCCGGTGACGCCGATGTGGATCGCCTCGCGCGGGCT
>JAGOEI010000316.1 GCA_017997795.1 Thauera sp.
CCGGTGGTCAGGTCCATCAGCGCGGTGACGTTGTCGCCGAACTTCTTCAGTTCCTTGAACGAGCCGGCGATCGGGTCCTTCTGCACCGCGTCGATCGCGCTGCTGCCGTCCTGGATGCCGATGACCTTGGCGGCGAGGTCGGCCTTGGTCTTCACCGCCGAGTTGGCCGGGACCACGATGATCTGGTGGTTTTCCATGTAGGCGGTGGTGAAGCCGATGTTCTTCTTGCGCTCCTCGGTGATGGTGAGGCCGTTCCACAGCGCATCGACGCGCTTGCCGTTGAGCTCGGCCTCCTTGGCGCTCCAGTCGATCGGCTTGAACTCGACCTCGATGCCGAGGCGCTTGGCGGCTTCCTTGGCCAGGTCGATGTCGAAGCCGACGAGCTCGTTCTTCTCGTTGCGGAAGCCCATCGGCGGGAAGTTGTCGTCGAGGCCGATGACGATCTTCGCCGGCGCTGCGGGCGCAGCGGACTGCGCGGCGGGGGCGGTTTCGTTCTTGCCGCAGCCGGCGAGGAGCGCACCGGCGGTGAGGGACAACATCAGCAGCGAGGTGAGTTTTTTCATGGTCTTGCCCGAACGAGGGGTTTACGGCGGGCCGGGTGGGCCCGCTCGGGGGATGCGCGCCGGGGTGCCGGCGGCGAAACCATGATTTTCGCTGCGATGCGTCAAGGGGGCAACCTCGACGGACTGCTGCGTGCGTCTGCGTGGTGCAGTTGGCTGCGGGCGCGCTTCAGTTGGCGCCGGCTTCGCGCATGCGCTCTCGCCAGTCGGGGCGGCCACGTTCGTCGCCGCGGCGCTCGCCGGTCGTCGTGCCGTCGCCATCACTGCGACGGCGGCGCTCCTCGCTGCGCGCGGCTGTGGGCGCGTCGTCACGGCGGATTGTGCGGCGTTCCTCGCGTGCGTTCTGGTTGTCGAGCCGCTTGCGCTCGGACTCGGCCTGGATGCGCTCGCGCGGCGTGAACTGCGGGCGGGTGAAGAGTCCCGGCTGCGCTTGATTCTGGTCGATCCGGCGTTCGCGCTCGCGTACCACCGCACGCTCGCGATCCTCGCTGCGGTCGCGCCGGGCGTCGCGATCTCGCGCACCGTCGCGGTCCCGGTCGCGGTCGCGGACACCATCGCGGTCACGGACACCGTCACGGTCGCGGATGGCCTCGATGCGGTCGCCCCTTCGATCCTCATTTCGGTCCGCATTTCGGTCACCTCGCCAGTCTCCCCGGCGCTCATCGCGCTGGTCGTCGGCGCGCTGGTCACGGCGGCCGTCTGCACGCCGCCGATCACCATCGCGGTCGCGACGGCTGTCGCCCCACCAGCGCTCGCGGCGGTCGTCGTCGCGATGGCGCTCGAACTGGCGGTGTTGCACGATCGCCCGCGGGCGCGTGCCCGGCGGCGCCCAGTAGCCCGGCACCCAGTCGTGGTGATGGCCGACCCAGTTCCAGTAGCCGTCGATCCAGATGTAGCTGGAAACCGGCGGCAGACCACGGTATTCCACCCGCGGCGGTGGGGTCACGATCACGGTGTCGCGCTCGTAGTAGCCGTAGTCGTCTTCGTAGTAGCCGTATTCATCGACCGGCACCACGGCACAGCCGCCGAGCGCGAGGCTGCCGGCGAGCATCAGGGACCACAGTCGGGATGGGAAGGTCATGGCGGCGTCCTGCGAGAGGGGAGGGCAAGGCGCGGGGACGGGCGCGGGGGCATCGCCCCGGCCACCCGTTCCGCGTTTCTGCTGTCTCCAGCCGAACGATAGGCGAATCGCTGCGCGGCGGGTGTATCGCGCGGTAATGAGTTGTAAAGCGGCGTTGCCGGTCGGCGCTCAGCAGATGCGCGGCAGTTGTTCGGCCGACAGCCAGTCCACCATGCGCCGCCCGCCGAGCCGGGTGCGCAACTGCACGAAGCAGCGTGCGTCCTCGGTGATCCGGCCGATGCAGGCCGCCGCCGCGCCCAGCGGGTGCGCGCGCAGCGCGGCGAGTGCAGCCTCGGCGGCGGCGGCGGCGCAGACCACCACCAGCTTGCCCTCGTTGGCGATGTTGAGCGGATCCAGCCCGAGCAACTCGCACGCCGCGTGCACCTGCGCCGCGACCGGAATCGCCGCTTCGTCGAGCTCCACGCCCACGCGCGACTGGCTGGCAATCTCGTTCACCGTGCTCGCCAGCCCGCCGCGGGTGGGGTCGCGCAGCACATGGATGGCCTCGGCCGGCACCGCGGCGTAGAGGGCTTCGACCAGGCCATTGAGCGCGGCGCTGTCGGAGACGATCTGCGATTCGAAGGCGAGCGACTCGCGCTGCGCCAGGATGGCCATGCCGTGGTCGCCGAGCGTGCCCGACACCAGCACGGCATCGCCCGGCCGGGCCTGTGCGCCGCCCGGATTGCGCCCGGCAGGCAGGGCGCCCACACCGGTGGTGGTGATGAACACGCCGTCGCCCTTGCCCTTCTCGACGACCTTGGTGTCGCCGGTCACGACCTGCACGCCGGCGGTGCGCGCGGCCGCGGCCATGGCGTCGACGATGCGCGCCAGGTCGGCGAGCGCGAAGCCTTCCTCGAGGATGAAGCCGGCTGCGAGCCACAGCGGGCGCGCGCCCATCACCGCGAGATCATTCACCGTGCCATGCACCGCCAGGCTGCCGATATTGCCGCCGGGGAAGAACAGCGGGCTCACCACGTGGCCGTCGGTGGCCATCACCAGGCGTTCGCCTTCAGCGGGGGCGGGCAGCACGGCGCCATCGTCGCCGCGGGCGAGCGCCGGGTTGTCGAAGGCGCGCACGAAGAGGTCGGCGATCAGCTGGTTCATGCTGCGGCCACCGGCGCCGTGGCCGAGGTCGACGTGACC
>JAGOEI010000317.1 GCA_017997795.1 Thauera sp.
GCGACTGCGTGGTGAACATCCCCGCATCCTCCGAAGTGTGCAAGATCAAGCACGCCACGCTCACCGCCACCGTGGCCGACGTGCGCCAGCTCTCGGCGAGCACCTTGAGCCTGACCCTGCAGGGCGAAGGCATCGCCAAGCTCGCCTTCCTGCCCGGCCAGTACGCCAACCTCGAGGTGCCCGGCACCGACCAGCACCGCGCCTACTCGTTCAGCTCGATGCCGGCCGAGGGCAAGGTCAGCTTCCTGATCCGCAACGTGCCCAACGGGCTGATGAGCGGCTACCTCACCGGCGCGGCGAAGGCGGGCGACACGATCAAGCTCGCTGGCCCGATCGGCAGCTTCTACCTGCGCGACGTCGCCCGCCCGGTGCTGATGCTCGCCGGCGGCACCGGTCTCGCCCCCTTCCTCGCCATGCTCGACAAGCTCGTCGCCGCGGGCGGCAGCGCGCACCCGGTGCACCTGATCTACGGCGTCAACACCGACGCCGACGTGGTCGAACTCGAGCGCCTGGACGCCTTCAAGGCCGCGCTGCCCAACTTCACCTACGACGTGTGCGTGGTCGCCGACGACAGCACCTGGCCGAAGAAGAGCTACGTCACCGCCCACATCGAACCGACGCACCTGAACGACGGCGCGGTCGACATCTACCTGTGCGGCCCCCCGCCCATGGTCGAGGCCGTCGCCCACGACCTGCGCGAGCGCCAGGTCCAGCCCAACAGCTTCCACTACGAGAAGTTCGCCGCCAGCGTCTGAGCCCCTCAACCCCGCCAGGAACAACCATGTCGAACCGATTCAAGAACAAGGTCGCCGTCATCACCGGTGCTGCACAGGGCATCGGCAAACGCGTCGCCGAAAAGATGGCCAAGGAAAAGGGCGTGCTGGTCCTCGTCGATCGCGCCGAGATCGTGCATCAGGTCGCCGAGTCGCTGAAGAAGAAGACCGAGGTCCTGAGCCTGACCGCCGACCTCGAGAAGTTCGCCGATTGCCAGCGCGTGATGGACGAGGCGGTCAAGAAGTTCGGCCGCATCGACATCCTCATCAACAACGTCGGCGGCACGATCTGGACCAAGCCCTTCGAGCACTACGGCGAGAGCGAGATCGAAGCCGAGGTGCGCCGCTCGCTGTTCCCGACCTTGTGGTGCTGCCGCGCCGCACTGCCCTACATGCTCGAGAACGGCAAGGGCTCGATCGTCAACGTGTCCTCGATCGCCACGCGCGGCCTCAATCGCGTGCCTTACGGTGCGGCCAAGGGCGGCGTCAATGCGCTGACCGCCTGCCTCGCGATGGAAACCGCGCAGCGCGGCATCCGCGTGAACGCCACCGCGCCGGGCGCCACCGAAGCCCCGCCGCGCATCGTCCCACGCAACACCGCCGAGCAGTCCGAGCAGGAAAAGATCTGGTACAAGCAGATCTACACGCAGTCGATCGACAGCAGCCTGATGAAGCGCTACGGCACGCTCGACGAACAGGCTGATCCGATCCTGTTCCTTGCCTCCGACGACTCTGCCTACATCACCGGCTCGGTGATCCCGGTCGGCGGCGGTGATCTCGGCTGAGCCTCAAGAATCCCTCCCCATCGCCCTCCGGGCGAACCCTTGGCCGTGCCGCAGCAATGTGGCGCGGCCTTTTTTTGCCGTCTGCGGCCCCGTTCTGGCAGCCGCGGAACGAAGCCGCGGGCTACGGATCAGAAGGGCATTCGCTGAATCGATTACAAACATAGACAAAACTTCTAGCCAAGCCTAAAATCGAGATTCTTGAATTTCTCGACGCGCCGGCAAAATAACGCTGGAAATACAGAGAAAGGCTTTGCATCTTGACGCACAGCGCCCTAACCGCGGAGGAGACAAGCTTTCTGCGATGGGTAAAGCTGACCAACCAGACGAGGATGAGTCATGCCGCTTAATTTCCTGGACGCAAAAAGCAGCATTTTTGCGGGCGTAAACCCCTTCGAGGTGTCCGATTACGTCAAACGGAACGTCGGAGGGCACAGCTTGCGCCTGGCCCGGTCCAGCAGCGGCACTGCGTCGCTCAATCATCGCAAGGCAGGCAGCGTCGACCTGTGCCGACTGTCCTACGGGACGGAGGCGCGCGTCCTCTCGGAGGGCCTGGCGGACATCTACCATGCGCAGTTCATCCTGCGCGGCACCTGCCGCTATACCTTGCCCGAGACGACGCTCGACCTCTCGGCCGGTCACTTCTTGCTGATCAACCCCAACGAACCCCTGGACCTGACCTACTCGTCCGATTGCGAGAAATTCATCGTCAAGATCCCGTCGGCCATGGTCCATGAGGCCTGTACGGAACATCGCTGGTTCATGTCCAGCGACTGCATCAAGTTCAACCAGATCCCCTACCGCTTCGACGACCTCAGCAACCTGATCCTGCTGCTGAACCTGCTGTGCGAAGAGGCCGAATCCGGTCTGGCAAGCCCGCAGATGCTGCAGCACTACAACCGCGTCGTCACCACGAAGCTGATCACCATGCTCAAGCACAACGTGGACATGGCAGGCCCCTGCGTGCACTCGGTGTGTTTCGAGCGCATCGCTCGTTACATCGACGAGCACATCAAGCACGACATCACTGCGGAGCAGCTGTCACACTACTCGCATCTCAGCCTGCGTTCGCTGCACCTGTTGTTCGAGAAGAACGCGAAGATGACGCCGAAGCAGTACATCCGCCAGAAGAAGCTGGAACATGTGCATGCGACCCTGACCGACCCCACACGCCCGGTGCCGAACGTCACCGCGGTCGCGCTGGAATACGGCTTCACCCACCTCGGGCGCTTCTCCGAGTTGTACAAATCCACTTATGGGATCCTG
>JAGOEI010000318.1 GCA_017997795.1 Thauera sp.
CCCGCCGCCGAGATGCCGCTACGGCTCACCCAGGGCGCGCGGCGCGGCCACTGAAGCAACGGGCACCCACGTCCGGGCAAGCGCTCAGAGGCGCGCCCCGCTGCGCGCGATCGCGACCAGCGCCTGGGATCGGCTGCTCACCCCCAGCGCGCGGTAGATCGCGGTCATGTGGACCTTGACCGTGCCTTCGGTAAGGCCGAGAAGCTCCGCAATCTCGCGGTTGCTGCGCCCTCCGGCGAGCAGCTCGAGCACACGCGCCTGCGCGGTGGTCAGCCCGAAGCGCTCGGCCGGGGCCTTGCCGGCAGAACGCCCTGGGCTCGCGGCGCTGCGCACCGGCGTCGGCACGCCGCCATCGAGCACCTCGCGCACCGCATGCAGCAGCACCTCGCCGGAGCTTGCCTTGGACACGAAGCCGGACGCGCCCGCCTTCAGCGCCCGCCGCACCGAGGCGTCGTCGTCCATCGCCGACACCACGATCGCCGGCATGTCGGGAAAGCGTTTGCCGAGGATGGCCAGCAGCGAGAACCCATTGACGTCGGGCAGCATCAGGTCGACCACGGCGAGATCGAGGTCCGGCTGCGACTCGAGGACGGCGAGCGCCTCGTCGCCATCGGCCGCCTCGAAGCATTCGACCCCGGACTCCAGCCGCGACAGGCTCTGCGCCATGGCCTCGCGAACGAGCGCATGGTCTTCGACGATCAGGATCTTGGTCATGTCCCGCTTGCGGCAGCGCGCCGCCCTCGCTGAAAAACGCAAGGAACATACCATGCCGGATACGGCCGGCCCTATGCCGGAGCGCGCAAAGAAGGGAAAATCGGCGTACATACTGCCGGCACGACTTGCCGCACCCCGACCCGACCCGATCCGTCCCTCATGCCCCAGAACCTGTTCGCGGTCTCCCGCATGACGCTCGGCCAACCTGGCCGGCTGGCGTCGGGGCATGGCCGATGAGAAGGGCATGGGCGCGGTGCCTGATCGCGCTGTGCGCCGCGCTGGCGGTCTCCGTCGCCAGCGCTGCACAGGCGGCGCAAACGCGCGTGATCGTGCTCGCCGAGCTGGACAAGGCGCCGCAATCGGAGACAGTGGCCGCCCTCACCGCCGAACTGCAGCGCGACGGCGTCGGCGTGGGAATCCTCGAACCGGAAAGCGCGAACCACGCCGCACTCGCCGGCGCCGAGCTGATCGTCACCGTCGGCGGCCAGGCTGCACGCACGACCGTGGCCCTGGAGGCGGCTGCGCCCGTTCTCCACGTCCTGCTGTCGCGCAGCACGCTCGACGCGCTGGGCCACCGGCCCGGCGGGGCGAGCTGGTCGGCGATCGTGCTCGACCAGCCCGCCGAGCGCCAGATCGCCCTCATCCGCCTGGCGCTGCCCGCGCATGAGCGGATCGCCACCATCGCCGGCCCCGAAACGCCCGCCCTGGCGCGCGCGCTGGCCGCCGCTGCCACCCACAGCGGCCTCGATGTGCGCAGCGCCGAGGCCGCCGACATCCCGGCGCTGTACCCGGCGCTGCGCAGCGTGCTCGAGCAGCCCGCGGTGCTGGTGATCACGCCCGACGGCCAGGTGTTCAACAGCCAGACCGTGCATCACGTGCTGCTCACCGCGTTCCGGCTGCGCGCCCCGGTGCTCGGGTTTTCGGCCGCCTACGTGCGCGCCGGCGCCGTGCTCGGCCTGTACACCACGCCGGCGCAGGCGGGAACGGAAGCGGCCGGCGTCGTGCGCCGGGTGCTGGCCGGGCAGGCCCTGCCGCCTGCGGGCGAGCACGCGCTGTTCGAGGTCGGGGTCAATCCGACCGTCGCGCGCGCGCTCGGCCTTGAACTGCCCGAGGCGGAGGCGCTCACCCGCGCGCTGCGCACACAGGAGGGCCTCGCGCCATGATCGAACGCTGGGGCATCCGCGCACGCGTCACCTTCGTCGCCTTCGTGCCCATGCTGGTGGTGGCCGCACTGATGACGGCCACCCACACCGGCCTGCGCCTGTCGGACCTCGACCAGGCGCTGCGCGCGCGCGCCCAGGCCCATGCCCGCCAGCTCGCCGCTGCCAGTGAATACGCGATCTTTGCCGGCGACAACGAAACGCTCGGCCAGCTCGCCGACGCCCTGATGCTCGAGGACGACGTCGCCGCCATCGCCATCATCGGCGCAGACGGTCAGGTGCTGGTGCGCAGCGGACGCTTCGCCGCCACGCTGCCGCCCACAAGCCCCTACCCCATGCCGGTGCACGCGCTGGAGACCCCCGAGGGACGCTGGCTGCGCGTCGTCGAGCCGATCCGGCCCAGCCACCTCCCCACCGAAGACGTCTTCGGCAACGGCATGGCGCAGGCCGACGCCGCGCAGCCGCCGCTCGGCCAACTGGTCGTGGACATGTCGCTCGCCAGCCTGCAGCAGCGGCGCAGCGAACTGCTGTGGATCGCCGCCGGGTGGATGGTCATCGCCGCCGTGGGCAGCCTGCTGCTGGCACGGCGCATGAGCCGCAGCGTCAGCGTCCCGATCCGCGAAGCCGCCGACGC
Source organism: Thauera sp. (assembly GCA_017997795.1). Lineage (GTDB taxonomy): Bacteria > Pseudomonadota > Gammaproteobacteria > Burkholderiales > Rhodocyclaceae > Thauera. Next base: position 2,509 of record JAGOEI010000318.1, read on the forward strand.
CGTGCTGAGCATCGGCCGCGGCCAGTTGTACCGGCGCGTCCGCGTCGATGGCGGCGGAAGCCTGCGCGCGCTGGCCGAAGGCGTGAACGAGATGGCCGAGCGCCTCGAGAACGTCCACGCGTCGATGGCGCGCCGCATCGACGAAGCCACCGCCGAGCTGCGCGCCCGCAAGGACGAGGCCGAACGCGCGAACCTCGCCAAGTCGCGCTTCCTCGCCGCCGCCAGCCACGATCTGCGCCAGCCGCTGCACGCACTCGGGCTGTTCCTGTCCGAACTCGCCCAGCAGCCCCTGGATGAGCGCAGCCGGCAGAT
>JAGOEI010000319.1 GCA_017997795.1 Thauera sp.
CGTTTATGTCCGAAACGAGCTTGTTGAGGGGTGGACGAGTACGTTGCGTGTTGGCCAAAGTCAGGACCAAAGCGAGGATCGCGCTAGCGCCTTGCCGGCTGATCGTTTCGATACGACCCAGAAGCAATTCGTCTGGCAAAACGACATTCGCCTTGGAAACGGAATGCTCCTTGCTGCCTACGAGTACACGCGCGAAGAAGTGGAGAGCACGGCCAGCTACGAAAAGGACAGGCGCAGTGTCGACGCGGTACTGCTTGGTTGGGGAGGCAGCTTCGGAGCCCATAGTCTGCAACTCAACGCCCGTCACGACGATAACTCCCAATTCGGTGAAAAAACTACCGGGTTGCTTGGTTACGGCTACCAGATCTCGCCAGAGTGGAGTGTGCGAGGCAGTGTCGGTTCGGCCTTCAAAGCTCCAAGTTTCAATGACTTGTACTGGCCGCGAATGGGCAACCCGGCTCTGCAGCCTGAAATCGCTTTGAACCGCGAGCTCGCAGTTGCATGGGACAACGGTGTGCACAAGATCGACGTCACGTATTTCAACAACAAAGTGAAGGGGCTGATTGACTGGGCTGAGATCCGTCCGGACGAGTACGCGCCCTCCAACGTGGGCGTGGCGCGGCTCGAAGGCGTGGAACTAGCATATGCAGTCAGTTTCCGAGGTTATGCGTTGAAAACGGGCGTTGATTACCTCGACGCAGAGGATGGCGACGGTAATCGTCTGACTCGGCGCGCTAAGGTGGCTGGTTTTGCTCGTCTGGACAGGAGTGCTGGCGCATGGAATTGGGGCATGGAGTGGAATGGTGCGAGCCATCGGTACGAAGATGAAGCCAACACTGATCGCCTTGCCGGCTACGGTTTGGTGAACGCCTATGCGCAGTACCAGATCGCTCGCGACTGGCGACTGGAAATGCGAGCCAACAACCTGTTGGACAAGGATTACCAGCTTGCCCGTGGCTACCGGACCGACGGCACGAACGTGTTCCTGGGCGTACGCTGGGCTCCGCGCGGGGCAAGGTGACGGCGGCGAAGGTCTACACCGACAAGATCCCACAGTCAGATGCAATGCCGTCCTAGCTCCCTTACTGCGTTGCTGACACTGGCCCTGGCTGGTGCGGCAGCGCTGTGGTGGGCCTTGACGGCGGGTGAATTGTCGATTTCGTTGAAGGCCGCGCTCGCGGCACTGTCCGGTACCAGCGGCGACGTCGAGGTCCAGATCGTGCGCGAACTCCGCCTCCCCCGCGCCATCGCTGCCTTCGCCTGCGGTGGCCTGCTCGCGACCGCAGGCGCGCTGATGCAGGTGCTGCTGCGCAACCCGCTCGCCGACCCCTACATCCTCGGCATCTCGGGCGGCGCGGCGGTGGGCGCGCTGGGGGCGATCACGCTCGGCGCGGCGACCTTCTGGATCGATGCCTCGGCCTTCGCCGGCGCGCTCGCCGCGATGCTGGTGGTGTTCGGCCTGGCGCATGGCGACGGCAGCTGGACGCAGACGCGGCTGCTGCTGACCGGCGTCATCGTCGCCGCCGGCTGCGGCGCGGCGGTGTCGCTGATGCTGGCGCTGGCGCCCGACACGCGGGTGATGTCGATGCTGTTCTGGATGATGGGCGACGCCAGCGCGGCGGCGCGGCCGTGGCCGGCGCTGGTGGTGCTGGCGCTGGCGCTGGTCGCGGTGATGCCCTTCGCGCGCGACCTCAACGTGCTCGCGCGCGGCGAGTTGAGCGCACGCGCGCTCGGCGTGCGCGTCGGCCATCTGCGCGTCGCGCTCTATGTGCTGGCCTCGTTGCTGACGGCGACGTCGGTGACGCTGGTCGGTTCGGTCGGCTTCGTCGGCCTGGTGGTGCCGCATCTGGTGCGCCTGGTGCTGGGCAACGACCAGCGCGTGCTGATCCCCGCCGCCGCGCTCGCCGGCGGTACGCTGCTGACCCTGGCCGACACCGCGGCGCGCACGGTGATCGCGCCGCAGCAGCTGCCGGTGGGCGTGCTCACCGCGCTGATCGGCGTGCCGGTGTTCCTGTTCCTGCTGTCGCGCGGTTCGCGCATCTCGCGATGAACGCCGCTCGCCGCGTGCCCATCGACGACGCCCCGCTGCTCGAGGCCGAACGCCTCGCGCTGCAGGTCGGCGAGCGCTGGCTGTGCTGCGAGTTCAGCCTCAGCCTCGCCGCGGGCGAATGCCTGGTGCTGCTCGGCCCCAACGGCGCCGGCAAGACCACGCTGCTGCACACGCTGGCCGGCCTGCGCGAGCCCACGGTGGGCCAGGTGCGCATCGGCGGCCTGCCCTATGCGGCGTGGCCGGCGCTGGAGGCGGCGCGCTTTCGCGGCCTGCTCGCCCAGCAGCAGCCCGACCCCTTCGCCGCCGGCGTGCTGGAGACGGTGCTGGTGGGGCGCCATCCGCACCTGGGGCGCTGGGGCTGGGAGGGCCCCGAGGATGTGGCGATCGCGCGTCAGGCGCTGGCGGACGTGGGCCTGGCCGACTTCGCGCAGCGCGACGTGCAGACCCTGTCCGGCGGCGAGCGCCAGCGCGTGGCGATCGCGACCCTGCTGACCCAGGCGCCGCGCCTGTTCCTGCTCGACGAGCCGCTCAACCACCTCGACCTGCACCACCAGATCGCCGCGCTCGACCTGTTCCAGCGCCTGGTGCGCGAGGACGGCGCCGGGCGCGGCAGCGTGCTGGTGCTGCACGACATCAACCTCGCCGCGCGCTACGCCGACCACATCATCCTGCTCGACGGCCGCGGCGGCGTGATCGCCGGCGACCGCGACACCGTGCTGCGCGCCGACCTGCTGAGCCAGGCCTTCGGCCATCCGCTGCGCCGCTTCGA
>JAGOEI010000320.1 GCA_017997795.1 Thauera sp.
CACGAGAGCCGCGGCGCTTTCGCACCCGCGCCGTAGGAGCGACGCAAGTCGCGAGCCCTCTTTACCAGCTCTCGCCGCGCTCCATCCCGATCGCCGCAACCCTGCCGCGCGTCGCACCCACGAACGGCACGACGCAGCGTCAGGTGGCCAGCGAAGCCAGCGCGGCGACCTGGGCGCGGATCGGCGCGGGCACAGCGATCTCGCCCGCCAGCATCGCGCGGATCAGCGCAGCATTCTCCGCAACCGAGGGCGCGTCGGGCAGCCCGGCGACCGGCGGGGCACCGCCTTCCTCGCCCGCCACGCCGACCGACGCTGCGCCATCCACATACACCTTCATCTCCGGGCAGCGCCGCGGGTTGGCGTAGATCTCGCCCTCGGTGCCGCGCATCAGCATCGCGCGCCCGCCATCCGCGCGCAGAAACTCATCCATGCGCTCGAGGTACTCGGGATGCGTCACCGCCACCACGCGCACGCTACGTCCGCGACAGGGGTCGATGAGCTTGGCCATGGTGTGGCCGCTGGCGCGCACGCCCATGCGCAGGCGCAGCGCGAGCAGCGGGTCGAGCCCGGGCAGCAGCTTGTCCACGCCGATGCAGGCGAGGCGCCGCTGCGCAAGCTGCGCCGAAGCCTGCGCCGCATCCGCGGCCGGCTGCAGGTCGAGCGCGGCGAGCAGCTCGAAGGGACTCACCCGGGTCTCGAAATCGTGCCGCCCCTGGATCAGCACCGGCACGCCCTCGCGCGCCAGCAGCAGCGCCACCAGCGGCATCAGGTTGGCCTGACGGCGCGCGCCGTTGTAGGTCGGCAGCACCACGCAGCGCGGGCCGTCGGGCACGGTGACTTGCGCGGTGCGCGAGTCCATCGCCTGCTTGAAGCCGAGCAACTCGGGCAGCGCCTCGCTCTTGATGCGGAAGGCGATGAGGATCGCGCCGAGCTCGAGCTCGGGCACCACGCCGTCCAGGATGTCGCCGAAGAGCGCCGCCGCAGCGGCCGTGTCCAGGTCGCGCGCGCCCTTGGCGCCCCGCCCGATTTCCTTGATGATTGCGCCGTATTTCATGGCGGCGATTATGGCGGGCTTGGCCTGCGGCGGCCAGCCCGTTTTGGGCACGCGCTCCGTGTGCTGCTTTCGCGGCCAAGGCCGCTCTCACAGGGGGATCAGGCTGTGTCTTGCCGCAGGAGCGGGCTTGGCCGCGAACATCGCAGGACCGGGCGCTGTTTTCGCGGCCAAGGCCCCCACAGACCGTTGCTCCCACCGGGGGCTCGCTGTGCTTTGCCGTGGGAGCGGGCCTGCCCGCGAATGCCAAACCCCCGCGCAAGCTTCCCCACTCTGGAGGACTTCACTCAATGGACGTCGGATTCATCGGACTCGGTCTCATGGGCCGGCCCATGGCGCTCAATCTCATCAAGGCCGGCCACCGCGTGCACGTGTGGAGCCGCCGCCGCGAGTCGATGCAGCCGCTGCTCGACGCCGGCGCCGGCGACTGCGCCAGCGCCGCAGAGGTGGCGCGCCGCGCGTCGATCACGATCAGCATGGTCGCCGACGCGCCCGACGTCGAGCAGGTCACGCTCGGGCCGGACGGCGTCGCCGACGGTGCCCGCGCGGGCCACATCCACGTCGACATGAGCACCATCGCCCCGGCCGCCGCGCAGTCCATCGCCACGCGCCTGGCCGCGCGCGGCATCGTCGCGCTCGATGCGCCGGTGTCGGGCGGCGAGCCGGGCGCCATCGCCGCCACGCTCACCATCATGGTCGGCGGCGAGGCCGAGGCATTCGAGCGCGTGCAGCCGCTGTTCGAGGCCATGGGCAAGTCCATCACCCGCATCGGCGAGGCGGGCGCTGGCCAGGTGGCCAAGGCCTGCAACCAGATCATCACCGGGGTCGGGGTGGCGTCGGTGGCCGAGGCGCTGAACTTCGCCGCGAAGAGCGGCGTCGATGGCGCCAAGGTGCGCGAGGCCCTGCTCGGCGGCTTCGCGTTTTCGCGCATCCTCGAGAACCACGGCCAGCGCATGCTCGCGCGCAATTTCAAGCCCGGCTTCAAGGCCTGGATGCACCAGAAGGACGTGCGCATCGTCATGGACGAAGCCCACCGCCTCGGCCTGGCGCTGCCGACGGCCGCGGCCACCATGCAGCTTTTCAACGCCATGGCCGGCAGCGGCCTGGGCGAGGACGACTCCGTTGCCCTGCTCAAGCTCCTCGAGCGCATGAGCGGCGGCGCGGGCGAATGAACGGGGCAGGGGAGAAGCACATGAAGATCGGATTCATCGGCCTGGGCGTGATGGGCGAACCCATGGCCCGCCACCTGCGCGCCGCCGGCCACGACCTGGCGCTGTGGGCGCGCCGCCCCGAATCGGCCGCAGCGCTGGTCGCCGAGGGCGTGCCGTTGTGCGCGACGCCCTCTGATCTGGCCGCGCGCAGCGAGGTCGTCATCACCATCGTCACCGCCAGCGCCGACGTCGAGGCGCTTGCCTTCGGGCCGAACGGGCTGGCAGAGGGCTTCGCGCCCGGCGCCATCCACGTCGACATGAGCACCATCGCCCCGGCCACGGCGCGCGCGCTCGGCGCCCGCTACGCCGAGCGCGGCATCGGCTGGGTCGATGCGCCGGTGTCCGGCGGCGGCCAGGGCGCGCGCGACGCCACGCTGGCGATCATGGCCGGCGCCGAGGACGCGACGCTCGCCCGCGTGCGCCCGCTGTTCGAGGCGCTCGGCAAGCGCATCGTGCACATCGGCCCGCCCGGCGCCGGCCAGGTCGCCAAGGCCTGCAACCAGATGATCATGGTGTCGAC
>JAGOEI010000321.1 GCA_017997795.1 Thauera sp.
TGCCCAGTCGGCCGCAGCCCCGGCCACGGGCGCAGGTGGTGGCAGCGGCGGCGGTGCGCAGGCGGCCCCGATCGTGGTGGAAACGCATACGGTCCAGACCCGTGCGCTCGCCGACGACGTCAGCGCGGTGGGCTCGCTGGTCTCGAACGAATCCGTGGTGCTGCGCCCCGAGGTGTCGGGCCGGATCGAGACGATCCGCTTTCGTGATGGCGAGACGGTGCGCCGCGGCGCGGTGCTGGTCGAGCTCGATGCGGCCGTGGAGCGCGCCGAGCTGCAGCAGGCGCGCGCCAGCCTGACGCTGGCCGAGTCGAACTTCCGCCGCACCCAGGATCTGTTCGGGCGCAAGTTCGTCAGCCAGAGCAGCCTCGATGACGCGCGTGCCAAGCTCGAGGTGGCGCGCGCCGGACTCGCGCTGGCGCAGGCGCGGCTGGCGCGCATGCAGGTCCGCGCGCCCTTCGACGGCGTGGTCGGCATCCGCAGCGTCAGTCCGGGCGATTTCGTCAAGGACGGCGACGCGCTGATCAATCTCGAGGACATCGCCACGCTCAAGCTGGACTTCCGCCTGCCCGAGCTCTACCTCGACCGCGTGCGCCCCGGACAGGCGCTGGAGCTGTCGAGCGACGTGCTGCCGGGCGAGGTGCACAGCGCGACGGTGGAGGCGATCGATCCGCTGGTCGACGCCCAGGGCCGCGCGGTGCGCCTGCGCGCCAGCCTGGTCAATCCCGACATGCGCCTGCGGCCCGGGGTGTTCGCCCGCGTGCGCCTTATCCTGGCCGAGCGCGCCGAGGTGCCGGTGGTGCCCGAGGCCGCGCTGGTGCCGGCGCCGGGCAACACGCAGTTCGTCTATCGGGTGGAGGACGGCAAGGTCCAGCGTGTGAGCGTGACGACCGGCCAGCGTCGCGACGCGATGGTGGAGGTGGTCGACGGCCTCGCGCCGGGCGCGGTGGTGGTGACCGCCGGCCAGCTCAAGCTGCGCGACGGCGCGGCGGTGAAGGTGGCCGCCACGCCCGCCGGCGTGGCACGGGCGGACTGAGCCATGGTCATCTCCGAGCTCTGCATCCGCCGGCCGGTGTTCGCCACCGTGCTGTCATTGCTGGTGCTGCTCGTGGGCCTGATGTCGTACTCGCGGCTGACTGTGCGCGAGTACCCCAACATCGACGAGCCGGTGGTCACGGTGGACACCCGCTACCGCGGCGCCAGCGCCGAGATCGTCGAGTCGCAGGTCACCAAGCCGCTGGAGGACTCGTTGGCCGGGATCGAGGGCGTGGATGTGCTGTCCTCGATCAGCCGTCAGGAGCGCAGCCAGATTACCGTGCGTTTCCGTGTCGAGCGCAGCGCCGATTCGGCCGCGGCCGACGTGCGCGATCGCGTGTCGCGCGTGCGCCAGCGCCTGCCCGACGACATCGACGAGCCGGTGATCGCCAAGGTCGAGGCCGACGCCAGCCCGATCATCTGGGTGGCGTTCTCGTCCGATCGCCACGCGCCGATGGAGATCAGCGACTTCGCCAACCGCGTCATCAAGCCGCGCATGCAGACCCTGCCCGGCGCGGCCGATGCGCGCCTGTTCGGCGACCGGCGTTCGGCGATGCGGGTGTGGCTGGACCGCGACCGCCTCGCCGCCTTCGGCCTCACGGTGCAGGAAGTGGAAGACGCGATCCGGCGCCAGAACGTGGAGCTGCCCGCCGGCCGCATCGAGAGCCGCGAGCGCGAGTTCGCCGTCGTCGCCCAGACCGACCTGACCGAGCCCGAGCAGTTCGGCGCCATCGTGCTGCGCCAGGGCGACACCGCCGACGCCTACCCGGTTCGCATCCGCGACGTCGGCCGGGTGGAGGTGGCGCCCGAGAGCGAGCGCACCTCGGTGCGTTTCATGGGGCGGCCGGCGGTGTCGATCGGCCTCATCAAGCAGTCGGTGGCCAACCCGCTCGACCTCAAGCGCGGCCTGGACGAGATGATGCCGCGGCTGCAGGCCGAGCTGCCTGAAGGCATGTCGATGACCATCGCCAACGACACCACGGTGTTCATCGAGCGCTCGATCGACGCGGTGTTCTCCACCATCTGGGAGGCGGTGCTGCTGGTGGCCGCGGTGTGCCTGTTCTTCCTGCGCAACTGGCGCGCGATGCTGGTGCCGCTGGTGACGATCCCCGTGTCGCTGGTGGGCGCATTCACGCTGATGCTGGTGCTCGGCTTCTCGATCAACACGCTCACGCTGCTCGCGCTGGTGCTGGCGATCGGCCTGGTGGTCGACGACGCGATCGTGGTGCTGGAGAACATCTACCGCCACATCGAGGAGGGCATGGAGCCGGTCGCCGCTGCGTTCAAGGGCGCGAAGGAGATCGGCTTTGCGGTGGTGGCGATGACGATCACGCTGGCCGCGGTGTATGCGCCGGTGGCCTTCATGACCGGGCGCACGGGCAAGCTGTTCACCGAGTTCGCGCTCACGCTCGCCGGCGCGGTGATCGTGTCCGGCTTCGTCGCGCTGACGCTGTCGCCGATGATGTGCTCGAAGCTGCTGCGCCACGAACCGAAGCACGGCCCGATCTACAACGGCATCGAGCGCTTTCTGTCGTGGCTCACCGCAGGCTACCGCGGCGTGCTCGCGCTCGCGTTGAGTGCGCGCTGGCTGGTGATGCTGGTGTTCGCGGTGGTGGCGGGCAGCTCGGTGTGGCTGATGGGGCAACTGAAGAACGAGCTCGCGCCGCTCGAGGACCGCGGCCGGGTGATCGGCATGTTCACCGGCCCCGAGGGCGCCACGCTCGACTACATGGCGCGCTACGCCGAGG
>JAGOEI010000322.1 GCA_017997795.1 Thauera sp.
CCTGGCGCTGGACTTCACCGACCGCCACATCAACCTGATCGACGAAGGCATCGACCTGTCGATCCGCATCACGCCGCGGCTCGACGCCGGCGACGTGGCGCGCAAGCTCGGCGAAAGCCGCCTGATCGCCGTCGCCTCACCCGACTACCTCGCGCAGCACGGGCGCCCGGCGCATCCGTCCGAGCTCTCGGCCCACATCTGCCTCGGCTATTCGGCCAAGGCCAACAACCGGCCGCTGGCGTTCATGATCGACGGCACGATGCAGAACGTGCATGTGCCCTTCCGCCTGCAGGCCAACAACGGCGACGCGCTGACCGAGGCGGCGGCGCAGGGGCTGGGCATCACCATGCAGCCGGATTTCATCGTCGACGACTATCTGGCGCGCGGCGTGGTGGTGCCGGTGCTCGAAGCCTTCGAGGCCCCGCCGCTCGGGATCCACGCGGTGCTGCCGAGCAACCGCTACCTGCCGCACCGGGTGCGGGTGCTGATCGACTTCCTGGCCGCCGAGCTGGGCCGCTCGTAAGGGCCGCCAGCGCCCGCGGCGGACTGCGGCCGAAGGGCAGCGGCGCACCGATCGCGGGAACCCTTTGCGCTCACCGCGATCTTTTTCGAGCTTCTGGCATTAATTTTGCTGTGATATTTTGTTGCCAGACAGGACGCGCGCTTCCGGGCGCCGTTCCGGATCGCCGCGTCGCCGGCGATGCCCCGCCCCCCTCCACCTGATCCGCCTTCGATGCTGCTTTCCTCCCTCGTCCTCATTCCTTTTCTCGGCAGCGTGCTCGCCGCGCTGATGCCGCAGGACGCGCGCAACCGCGAATCGTGGCTGGCGATCGCGGTGGCCGGGTGCGGCCTGATCGCCGCGGGATCGCTGTTCCCGCAGATCGCCGCCGGCGAGGTGCTGCGCGAGGAGTTCGCCTGGCTGCCGGCCAAGGGCCTGAGCTTCGTGCTGCGAATCGATGGCCTGGCCTGGGTGTTCACCATGCTGGTGCTGGCGATCGGCCTGCTGGTGGTGCTGTATGCGCGCTACTACATGTCGCCGCAGGACCCGGTGCCGCGCTTCTTCTCCTTCCTGCTCGCCTTCATGGGTTCGATGCTGGGCGTGGTGCTGTCGGGCAACCTGGTGCAACTGGTGGTGTTCTGGGAGTTGACCAGCCTCACCTCCTTCCTGCTCATCGGCTACTGGCACCACCGCGCCGACGCCCGCCGCGGCGCGCGCATGGCGTTCACGGTCACCGCTACCGGCGGGCTGTGCCTGATGGCGGGCGTACTGGTGCTCGGCCACATCGTCGGCAGCTACGACCTCGACGTCGTGCTCGCCGCCGGCGACCTCATCCGCGGCCACGACCTGTACCTGCCCGCGCTGGTGCTGGTCGCGCTCGGTGCGCTCACCAAGAGTGCGCAGTTTCCCTTCCACTTCTGGCTGCCGCACGCGATGGCGGCGCCCACGCCGGTGTCGTCCTACCTGCACTCGGCGACCATGGTCAAGGCCGGGGTCTTTCTGCTCGCGCGCCTGTGGCCGGCGCTCGCCGGCACGCCGGAATGGACCTGGATCATCGGCGGCGCCGGGGTGTGCACGCTGCTGCTCGGCGCCTTCATCGCCATCTTCCAGCACGACCTCAAGGGCCTGCTGGCGTATTCGACGATCAGCCACCTCGGCCTCATCACCGTGCTGATCGGCATCGGCACGCCGCTGGCGATGGTGGCGGCGATCTTCCACATCCTCAACCACGCCACCTTCAAGGCCTCGCTGTTCATGGCCGCGGGCATCATCGACCACGAGACCGGCACCCGCGACCTGCGCGTGCTGCGCGGCCTGCGCCACAAGCTGCCGATCACCGCCACGCTGGCCATCGTCGCCAGCGCGGCGATGGCCGGGGTGCCGCTGTTGAACGGCTTCCTGTCCAAGGAGATGTTCTTCGCCGAGACCCTCAACGTGGGCGGCGACCGCAACTGGTGGATGTCGTACGCCGCGGTGGCGATGGGCATGTTCAGCGTGGCGTATTCGCTGCGCTTCATCTCGATCTTCTTCGGCAAGCCCGCCGAGGACCTGCCGCGCGACCCGCACGAGCCGCCGCGCTGGATGCGCTTCCCGGTCGAGCTGCTGGTGCTCGCCTGCCTGGTGGTGGGGATCGCGCCCGCGATCAGCATCGAGCCGCTGCTGCACGTCGCGGTGCTCGCCACCCTGGGCGCGCAGGCGCCGACCTATGACCTCGCGGTGTGGCACGGCTTCAACGTTCCGCTGGCGATGAGCCTGCTCGCGCTCGGCGGCGGCGTGCTGCTGTATGCGGTGCTGCGCCGCAACTTCGACCTGCGCGAGCGCGCCCAGGTACCGCTGATCCACCGCCTGAGCGGCGCTCAGGCCTTCGAGACCGCGCTGCTGCAGCTCACCCGTGGCGCGGGCTGGCTGGTGAAGCACGTCGGCACCACCCGCCAGCAGCCACAACTGCTGGTGATGATGCTGATGCTGCTGGCGGTGCCGGTGCTGCTCGCCGGCGCGCCGCCGGCGTGGCCGAACATCCCGCGGCAGGGCATCGACCCGCTCTTCGCCGGCATCTGGCTGATCGGCGGCGGCTGCGCGCTCGCCGGCGCGTGGATGGCGAAGTACCACCGCCTGGCGGCGCTGACCCTGATCGGCGGCACCGGCATCGTCACCGCCGCCACCTTCCTGTGGCTGTCGGCGCCCGACCTGGCGCTGACCCAGTTGATGGTGGAGACCGTGACCACGGTGCTGATCCTGCTCGGCCTGCGCTGGCTGCCGCCGCGCATCGAGGC
>JAGOEI010000323.1 GCA_017997795.1 Thauera sp.
GCGCTTCGAGCCCTTCGCCGAGGGCGTCAGCCGCATCCAGAGCCAGATCGGCGATTACTTCGCGCCCGCGCAGGGCGGCTCGATGTACACCAGCGCGGCGGTTGCCGCGTTCATGGACTGGCTGCGCGCACAGGGACCGGCCGGCGTGGGCCAGAGCTCCTGGGGCCCGACCGGCTTCGCGATCCTGCCCTCCGAGGCCGAGGCCCGCCGCCTGATCGCGCTGGCGCAGCGGGACGGCGCGGTCGACCCTGCGCTGCGCCTGGTCGTGTGTGGCGGCAACAACCGTGGCGCACGCGTCACGCTGGGCTCGCCGGCGCTGGTGCGCGCCTGAGGCGTTGAGCGCGGCGCGTCACCCGTACCCTGGAACAACAACAGATTCACGAAGAGGAGGAGGGCGCTCATGGAGCGAAGCTACATTCTTCACATGTTCACGCCGGGCAAGCAGATGAGCCCGTTCGACATCAACATGGCGGTCGATGCCGGCTATCAGGTCGTGGTGCCGTATTGCGGCGTGACCCTGGACGAGATCACCGGCCTCACCCAGGACGCGATCTTCTCGCGCGGCCCCAAGGGCGTGAAGGCCACCGGCATCTTCATCGGCGGCCGTGACGTGATGCTCGCCGCCGACATGCTGGATGCAGCGAGGAAGGCCATGGTGCCGCCCTTCGAGGTGTCGGTGATCGCCGACCCGAGCGGCTCCTACACCACCGCGGCGGCGCTGGTCGCCTGCGTCGAGCAGGTGCTGCGCAGCGCGCACGGCACCGATTTCGCCGGCAAGGAGGTGCTGATCCTGGGCGGCACCGGCACCGTGGGCCGCATCGCTGGTGTGCTCGCTGCCGGGCTGGGCGCGCGCGTCGCGCTCGGCAGTCATCGCGACCAGGCCAATGCCGAGAAGGCGGCGGCCGAGACCGCGGCGCGCTTTGGCTGCGAGCTGCACGGCGTCGGCACCGGCAGCGCCGAGGCGCGGCGCGCGGCGCTGGCCGGGGCCGACGTGGTGCTGGCCACCGCCGCCGCAGGCGTGCAGGTGATGAGCGCCGAAGAGGTGGCGGGCGCCGCGCGCCTGCTGGTCGCCGCCGACGTCAACGCTGTGCCGCCCGAAGGCATCGCCGGCGTGGGCGTGATGGACAAGGGCAAGCCGATCGCCGGCACGCAGGCGGTGGGCATCGGCGCGCTGGCGGTGGGCAACGTCAAGTACCAGGTCGAGAACGGCCTGCTGGTGGCAATGCGCCAGGCCGACAAGCCGCTCTACCTCGGCTTTCGCGAGGCCTTCGCCAAGGCGCGCGAGCTGCTGGCGGACAAGTCATGAGCGCGGCCGCAGAAGGCAGGAACAACGCGGTGGCGGCTGCCGCCCGGGCGCTGAGCGTCAACCGCCTGGCCGCGCCGCTGCTTGCGCAACTGCTGGCCTCGGCCGACGCGCTCGGCATCGCGGTCGAGCGCCTGGATAACGGCGTGACCGTGGTCGATGCCGGCATCGACGTGCGCGGCAGCGTGGCCGCCGGCGTGCTGATCGGAGAGATCTGCATGGGCGGGCTGGGCAGCGTGCGCCTGGCCACGCGGGTGGAAGAGGGCTGGCCCGACTGGCTGGAGGTGAGCAGCGCGCAGCCGGTGCTGGCCTGCCTCGCCAGCCAGTACGCCGGCTGGAGCCTGGCGGCCAGCAAGGAAGAGGCCGGCGGCAAGAAGTTCTTCTCGTTGGGTTCCGGCCCGGCGCGCGCGCTCGCCGGCCGCGAGGATCTGTTCGCCGAACTCGACTACCGCGACGCCGCCGACGCCGGCGTGCTGGTGCTCGAAGTCGACCGCCGCCCGCCCGCGGTGGTGATCGACAAGGTGCTGCGCGACTGCGGCCTCCCCCCGGATCGCCTGACCCTGGTGCTGACCCCCACCACCAGCCTCGCCGGCACCACCCAGGTGGTGGCGCGCGTGCTCGAGGTGGCGATGCACAAGGCGCACGAGCTCGGCTTCGCGCTCGCCGACGTGGTCGACGGCCATGCCGCCGCGGCCCTGCCGGCGCCCAGTCCGGACGGCGGGGTGGCGATGGGGCGCACCAACGACGCCATCCTCTACGGCGGCCGGGTGCACCTGAAGGTGCGCGGCAGCGACGAGGCCGCGCGCGACCTGGCGCAGCGCCTGCCGTCGTCCACCTCGCGCGACTACGGGCGCTCGTTCGGCGACATCTTCCGCGACTACGAATACGACTTCTACAAGATCGACCCGGCGCTGTTCGCACCCGCCGAGGTCTGGGTCAGCAACCTCGACAGCGGTCGCACCTGGCATGGCGGCGGGCTGAACATGGACCTGCTGCGCCGCCTGTGGCTGGAGGCGTAAGGCGATGCACGACGGCGACCAGCACGCGCTCGGGCCAGGCCCCCGGCGGCCCGGCGGCAGTGCGCAGGGGCGTGAGCCGCGGGGCGGGCAGACCGAGGGCGTGGCGGGCGGCGGTCCGTCTGCTGCGCGCGTCGCCATCTTCACCGACGAGACCGGCTGGCACACCCGGCGCCTGCGCCAGGCGCTGGCGCGGCGCGGCTTCGAGGGGCGCTGCGTCGACCTGGCAGATTGCCGCTTCGACACCACCGCAACACCCCACGGGCTGGTGATCCCCGGCTTTGGCCGCAGCCTGCCGCGCGCTGCGCTGGTGCGCGGCATCGCTGGCGGCAGCCTGGAGCAGATCACCAAGCGCCTCGGCATCCTGCATGCGCTGCGCGAGCTCGGCGTGCCGGTGTACAACGACGCCCGCGCCATCGAGCGCAGCGTCGACAAGGCCATGACCAGCTTCC
>JAGOEI010000324.1 GCA_017997795.1 Thauera sp.
GCGGCCTGAACAACGCCATGTTCATCTCCGGCTACCGCGGCTCGCCCGTGGGCATGCTGGACGCCAATTTCATCAAGCAGCAGAAGCTGCTGATGCAGCACAACATCCAGTTCGTCGACGGTCTCAACGAAGACCTCGCCGCCACCGCCGTCTGGGGCACCCAGATGCTGCACACGGTGGGCAACCAGAAGTTCGACGGCGTCGTCGGCACCTGGTACGGCAAGGCACCGGGCGTGGACCGCTCGGGCGACGTGCTCAAGCACGCCAACTACACCGGCACGCTCAAGAACGGTGGCGTGCTCGCCATCTTCGGCGACGATCCGAGCTGCAAGTCGTCCTCGCTGCCGAGCCAGTCGGAAGCCATGTTCTACCACGTCGGCATTCCGTCGCTGTACCCGGCCAACGTGCAGGACATCCTCGACTTCGGCCTGCACGGCTACTACCTGTCGCGCATCTCCGGCCTGTGGGCGGGCCTCAAGATCGTCACCAACGTCGCCGACGGCAGCGGCAGCGCAATCGTGACCCCCGACCGCCTGAAGTTCGTCACCCCGGTCGTCGAGCTCGACGGCCGCCCCTACACCCCCGAGGTCAACCTCGGCATGAACGTGCGCAAGGACGCGCTCGACATGGAGCGCACGCTGTACTACGCGCGCCAGGAGCTCGCCCGCCTGTATGCGCGCGAGAACGGCCTGAACAAGGTCACGCTGCCCAACGCCGACGCCTGGCTGGGCATCATCACCGCCGGCAAGACCTACCACGACCTGCGCCAGGCCTTCATGGAGATGGGCCTGGACGACGACGCGCTGCGTCGCGCCGGCGTGCGCATCCTCAAGATCGGCATGCTCAACCCGCTGCAGCCGGACGACATCCGCGACTTCGCGCGCGGCCTGGAGGAGATCCTCGTCATCGAGGAGAAGCGCCCGTTCATCGAGCTGTTCGCCAAGGAAATCCTCTACGGCAGCGCCAACGCACCGCGCATCGTCGGCAAGCGCGACGAGGAAGGCCGCGACCTGCTGCCCTTCCACGGCGAGTTCGAGTCGGACATCATCGCCCGCGCCCTGCACGCCCGCCTGTCGCGCAAGACCAAGCTGGAATCGGCCGAAGGCTGGATCAAGCGCCTGGACGAGATCCACAGCCGCAACTCGCTGACCTCGCTCACGCGCTCGGCCTGGTATTGCTCGGGCTGTCCGCACAACTCCTCGACCAAGGCCCCCGACGGCAGCATCGTTTCGGCCGGCATCGGCTGCCACACCATGGCGATGTGGATGAACCGCGGCGTGGTCATGGGCACCCACATGGGCGCCGAGGGCGCGCAGTGGATCGGCATGCAGCCCTTCACCAACACCAAGCACATCTTCCAGAACATGGGTGACGGCACCTACGCCCACTCCGGCAGCCTGGCGGTGCGCTACTGTGCGGCGACCAACACCAACATCACCTTCAAGATCCTGGTCAACAGCCACACCTCGATGACCGGCGGCCAGGAGATCATGGGCGCCGAACCGGTGCGCGCGATGGTGGCCGAGCTGATCGCCAACGGCGTCAAGCGCGTCATCGTCACCACCGAGGACCTGTCGCGCTACAACGCGGTGAACCTCGACGGCAACACCGAAGTCTGGCACCGCGACCGTCTCATCGAAGCGCAGAAGGTGCTCGCCGAGATCGAAGGCACCACCGTGCTGATCCACGACCAGGAGTGCGCCGCCGAGCTGCGCCGCCAGCGTGGCCGCGGCAAGGCCTACGAGCCGGCAGCGGTGATGGTCATCAACGAGCGCGTGTGCGAGGGCTGCGGCGACTGCGGCGAGAAGTCGAACTGCATGTCGGTCGAGCCGGTGCAGACCGAGTTCGGGCGCAAGACGCGCATCCACCAGCCGTCGTGCAACAAGGACTACTCGTGCGTGAAGGGCTTCTGCCCGTCCTTCCTGACGATCACGCCCAACCCGGCGCCCGAAGCCGCCGAAGGCAAGAAAAAGAAGAAGGGCCGCCTGCCCGCGCTCGATCGCGCGCTGCCGGATCCGGTGTTCAAGGTCGATCCGAACAACTTCGGCGCCCACGTCATGGGCATCGGCGGCACCGGCTCGGTGACCGTGGCGGCGACCATCGCCAACGCCGCGCGCATCGACGGCAAGTGGGCCGTGGGCCTGGACCAGACCGGCCTGGCGCAGAAGGGCGGCACCGTGATCTCGGACATCAAGGTCACCGCCACCCAGTTCGACGGCTCGAACAAGATCTCGGACGGCAGCACCGACCTGTATCTGGGCTTCGACATCCTCAACGCCACCGACAACAAGAACCTGGACAAGTGTCACCCCGAGCGCACGATCGCGATCGTGTCGACCGGCCAGGCGCCGACCGGCTACATGGTGTCGGACAAGTCGGTGCAGTTCCCCAACATCGACCGCCTGACCCAGGGCATCGACCGCGTCACCCGTCGCAACGACAACGTCTACCTCGACGCACAGACGATGGCCGAAGGCCTGTTCGCGGACAGCATGGCGACCAACATGTTCATGGTCGGCGTGGCCTACCAGGCCGGCGCGCTACCGATCAGCGCACAGGCGTTCGAGACTGCGATCAAGCAGGCCGGCGTCGGTGTGGACATGAGCCTGCTGGCGTTCAAGTGGGGCCGCATGGCGGTGGTCGACATCGACTACGTCCACGCCGAGATCCACAAGTACGAAGCCAAGGCGCCCAAGCTGCCCGAGCTGACTGCCGAAGCGCGCCAGATCGTGGATTCGGTCG
>JAGOEI010000079.1 GCA_017997795.1 Thauera sp.
CGCCGCCGAGCGCCGCACCGAGCAGGTCGCCAAGACCACCGCCGGCTGCGCCACCACCGCCGCCCTGGCCGCCGAGCAGTCCGCCGAGCAGGTCGCCGATACCGCCGGCGCCGACTGCGTGGTCCAGTCGCGACCGGCCCTGGCCGGACATGCCCTGCTGAAGAATCTGGCCGAGAATGTTTCCGAGGCTCATCGCTGACTCCAATTCGTTTTGTGGAAATGCCATTGTATCGAGCCGGCCACGTTGTGGTGTGCATGAATGGCGCATGCCTGCGCGCCACGGATGTCTCGACGCGTTGGCGCGCGAAGTCGGGGCCAGAACGCACGCGATGCATCAGCCCGGAGTAAACGGCCGATGCGGGGGCTGAATTCGTTAGAATTCCGGCTTTGCGCCCTTGCTGTGCGCCCTTGTCCCGGGCCGGCCTGGGTGCGCCGATTACGCCATCCTGAAGGACTGCTCCGTGAAGTACATCTCGACCCGTGGCCATGCCGGCCAGCCCGCCAATCCCGAGTTCTGCGACATCCTCCTCGGTGGCCTCGCGCCGGACGGCGGCCTCTACCTGCCCGAGCACTATCCGCAGGTCACCCGTGCCGAGCTCGACGCCTGGCGCGGCCTGTCCTACGCCGAGCTCGCCTTCGCGATCCTGTCGAAGTTCATCACCGACATACCGCCCGCCGACCTCAAGGCGATCTGCGACAAGACCTACACCGCCGACGTCTATCGCCATGTGCGCGCGGGCGACAAGGCGAGCGACATCACGCCGGTGCATTGGCTGGAGGCGGGGCGTCTGGGCCTGCTCGAGCTGTCCAACGGCCCCACGCTCGCCTTCAAGGACATGGCGATGCAGTTGCTCGGCAACCTGTTCGAGTACGTGCTCGCGAAGCGCGGCGAGACCATCAACATCCTCGGCGCCACCTCGGGCGACACCGGCTCGGCGGCCGAGTACGCGATGCGCGGCAAGGCGGGCGTGCGCGTGTTCATGCTGTCGCCGCACGGCAAGATGAGCGCCTTCCAGCGTGCGCAGATGTATTCGCTGCAAGACGACAACATCTTCAACATCGCCGTCACCGGCATGTTCGATGACGCCCAGGACATCGTGAAGGCGGTCTCCAACGACCACGCCTTCAAGGCCGGGCACAAGATCGGCGCGGTCAATTCGATCAACTGGGCGCGTGTGGCGGCGCAGATCGTGTATTACTTCAAGGGCTACTTCGCGGCCACGACGAGCAACGACGAGCAGGTCGCCTTCTGCGTGCCCTCGGGCAACTTCGGCAACATCTGCGCCGGTCACATCGCGCGCCAGATGGGCCTGCCGGTCGCCAGGCTGATCCTCGCCACCAACGAGAACGACGTGCTCGACGAGTTCTTCCGCAGCGGCGTGTATCGCCCGCGCAAGGCCGCCGAGACGCACGTCACTTCCAGTCCGTCGATGGACATCTCCAAGGCGTCGAACTTCGAGCGCTTCGTGTTCGACCTGGTCGGGCGCGATCCGAAGAAGGTTGCCGCGCTGTGGGCCGAGGTCGATGCCGGGCGGGCCTTCGATCTGTCGGGTTCGGACGAATTCGCGCGCATCGCCGAGTTCGGTTTCGTGTCGGGGGCGAGCAGCCACGCCGACCGCCTGGCGACGATCCGCAGGGTGTTCGAGCAGTACGGGGTGATGATCGACACCCACACCGCGGATGGCGTGAAGGTGGCCTGGGAGCGCGCCGCGGATCTGCCCGCAGGGGTGCCGCTGCTGGTGCTGGAGACCGCGCTGCCGGTGAAGTTCGCCGAGACCATCGTCGAGGCGCTGGGTCGCGAACCGGAGCGGCCGGCGGATCTCGATGGCATCGAGAAGTTGCCGCAGCGCGTCGAGGTGATGGCGCCCGATGTGGAGGCGGTGAAGCGATTCGTCGCTGAGCGCACCTGATCATCGCGTTCCCGTCGGCGGTCGGCCGACGGGAACGAAGACATGCAAACGAAAAAAAGCCCGCGAATCGCTCGCGGGCTTTTTTGTTGCGCCTTGCCGTTGCCGGGCTTTGCGCGGGTCCCGCCAGTGTCGGCGGCGACCGGAATCTGGTGCCTTGGGCGAGACTCGAACTCGCACGGCTTTCGCCACTACCCCCTCAAGATAGCGTGTCTACCAATTTCACCACCAAGGCATTCTTGTTGTCGGGCGCCGCATGTCTGCAGCGCTCGGTACGACAAGGGCGCGGATTATAGCCTTGGGACGCGGGGGGCGGTCAAGGGACTTCTTGCCTTCTTTTTCGGGGACTGCCGGCACGCGCCGCCACGGTGATCCATTCGCGTCGCGTGGCGCGCTGCGGATGGCAGGAGACCGGGCCGCGGCGGCCCCTGGCCGGGCGCTCAGGTGCCGGCCGCGGGCTGACGTCGAAATCCCAGCAGGACAGGGATGTCGCCGCTGTGTGCGAACCGTACCGGCAGGCCGCGCCATTGAAGCGCTGGGGTGGGGCGACCTGCGAGCAGGGCGAACAGGGCGGCCTCATCGACCCCGCGGCCATGTTCGTCCTTCACTTCGGCCAGAAAAAGTGCCAGATCGCGGTCGTCGATCGCCGCCGGGCCGAGATCGGTCTGCAGGCTCACGCGCCCGTTCTCGTCCACCAGCACCGGCGCGGCTGCCGTCGTGCGGCGTCCGGTGTGCGTCTGCAGCGTTTCGTCAGGCAGCAGGCGCAGGATCCAGGGGGCCGCCGCCAGTTCGACGAACACGCGCTGCGGACCGTTATGGACCAGCCAGTGGCCGTCGTCGTCGCGCGCGTAGTTGGCGTTGAGGAAGGCGAACAGCCCGCCGTGCTCGACGCGTTCACCCTTGAGCCGCCAGCAGCCGCGCGCATCGAGCGACAGCCAGCCATGACATGCGGGGACGTTCGGCCAGTCGGGCAGCCGGGCGGGCGTCGTGTCGCTCATGGCAAGGGAGGCGGCGCGCGCTGGTTCAGTCTTCGACGTGGCGCAGCGACAGGTCGAGCGCGCGCACGTCCTTGGTCAGGGTGCCGATCGAGATGCGATCGACGCCGGTCTCGGCGATCGCACGCACGCGCTCGAGGTTCACCCCGCCCGAGGCTTCGAGTTCCGCACGTCCGGCCGTGATCGCGACCGCCTCGCGCATCTGCTCCAGGCTCATGTTGTCGAGCAGGACCATCTTGACGCCGGCGTCGAGGGCATCACGCAACTGGTCCAGGGTCTCGACCTCGACCTCGATGAAGACGTTGTTGGGGGCGATGGTGCGCGCCTCCTCGACCACTTCGCGGATGCCGCCGGCGGCGATGATGTGGTTTTCCTTGATCAGGATGCCGTCGTAGAGCCCGACGCGATGGTTGGTGCCGCCGCCGACCGCGACCGCGTATTTCTGCGCCAGACGCAAGCCCGGGAGCGTCTTGCGGGTGTCGACGATCTTCGCCCGCGTGCCGGCCACGGCATCGACGAAGCGCCGGGTCACGGTGGCGGTGCCCGAGAGCAACTGCAGGAAGTTGAGCGCCGTGCGCTCGGCCGTGAGCAGCACGCGCGCGCGCGCGATGATCTCGCACAGCAGTTGCCCGGCCTTGACCGTGTCGCCGTCCTTCACGTGCCAGTGCACCACCGCGGCGGGGCTCAGCGCGGCGAAGGCGGCGTCGAACCAGGCGGTGCCACAGATCACCGCGTCCTCGCGGGTGATGACGCGGCCGCGGGCCTCGGTGTCGGGGGCGATCAGGCGGGCGGTGAGGTCGCCGGTGCCGATGTCCTCGGCGAGCGAGGCTGCGATGTTGCGCTGGATTTCGACGCGGAGCTGTTCGGAGAGCATGGCGTGGGCCTGGAAAGTGATGGGGACTGGAAGGCGTGCTGCGAATGCCCGGATTCTATCACCGCGGCCATCAGCGCCCGCCGCGCAGCGGCGCGGCGCCGGCCAGGCGCGGGTCGCGCTGGGCCTCGATCAGCCAGCCGTTGAACACGCCGCGGGCGGCGTCGATGGTCTCGCTCGCAGTGAGTCCGATCGGGCCGATGCCTTCGCGGGCGAGGCGGTCCGCGGCGGCGCCGTGCAGGTGCACACCCGCAATCAAGGCAGATTCGGCGGGCCAGCCCTGCGCGAGCAGGCCGACGATGAGGCCGGTGAGCACGTCGCCCATGCCCGCGCTGGCCATGCCCGGGTGGCCGGTGCCGTTGATGAACCAGCGTCCGTCCGGGCTTGCGACGATGCTGCCGCAACCCTTGAGCACCACCAGCGCCCTGTACTGGGCGGCAATCTCGAGCGCCGCGTGCAGGCGGTCGGCCTGCACGCTGGCGGTGTCGGTGCCGAGCATGCGCGCGGCCTCGGCGGGGTGCGGGGTGAGCACGGTGGGGGCGGTGCGCGCGGCCAGGGCGCGCTTGAGCGTCGGGTCGGCGCCGCTCAGGTTGAGCGCGTCGGCGTCGAGCAGCAGCGGCACGTTGCGCTCGAGCGCGGCCGCGAGCAGGCTCGCCGAGGTGCTCTCCGTGCCGAGGCCGGGGCCCACGGCGAGTGCGCTCAAACGCCCGGGCAAGGCCTGTGCGGCGCGGATCATCAGCTCGGGGTGGGCGAAATCGACCGCGGGGCCCTTGGCGTCGAGCAGGCCCACATACACACGGCCGGTGCCGAGCCACAGGGCGGCACGTCCGGCGAGCAGGGCGGCGCCGACCATGCCGGCGTTGCCGCCGAGGATGCCGGCGTCGCCGTAGATGCCCTTGTGGGTGTTGCGCGGGCGCGGCTGCAACTGGTCGCGGAACAGCGAGGGCGCGACCGCGTGGCCGCGCGCCGGTAGCCAGGCCGGGGCGTCGATGTCGATGCGCTGCACGCTGATCTCGCCGCAGTGGTCGGGGCCGTCGTTGGTGAGCAGGCCAGGCTTGAGCGCAATGAAGGTGGTGGTGTGGGTGGCGCGGAAGGTGGCGCCGAGTGGCTGGCCGGTGTCGGCGTCGAGCCCGCTCGGCACGTCGAGCGCCATGCGCGGGCCGGGCTGGGCGTTCAGGGTCTGGATCCAGCTCGCGTAGCGGCCTTCGATCGGGCGGCCGAGGCCGATGCCGAACACGGCGTCGACCACCAGCGCCCAGCCATTCGCAGGGGCTGCCGGCAGGTCGGAGACGATGGTGCCGCCGGCGGCGGAGTAGTCGGCGTGGGCCTTGGCCGCTTCGGCCGGCAGGCGGTCGGCGGCGCCGGTGAAGGCGACCACGACCTCGCGTCCGGCCTGGGTGAGCTGGCGCGCCATGACGAAGCCGTCGCCGCCGTTGTTGCCCGGACCGCAGGCGATGAGGATGGGGCCGGGCCGATCCATGATCAGGCGCACCGCATCCTGGGCCGCGGCGCGGCCGGCGCGCTCCATCAGGGGCGGGCGCGCGCTGGGGATCAGGGTGTTCTCGATCTCGCGGATGCCGGCGACGGGGTAGATGGGACGCAGGGGGCTGAACATGCTGGGCTCCAGGGGTAGAGCCCGGATTCTACGTCGTCACGCTCGGAGCTGCGGTATTCGCGACCCCGGTTGCACGGTCGGCGCGGGGGCCCGAGTCCTGGCCGCGAGCCGCGCCTACGGGATCACGGGGTGATTGCGCCGCTCGCCGCGGATCTCGTTCTGCAGTTCGACCTTGCCGTCCTCGCCGACGCTCTCCAGGCGCACGGTGAAGCCCCACAGGCGCGCGACGTGGCGCAGCACCTCGTCGGCGCTGGTGTCGAGCGGTCGGCGCAGATAGGGCGTGTGGCGCAGGGTGAGCGAGCGGTCGCCACGCAGGTCGACGTTCCAGACCTGGACGTTGGGTTCGCGCGCGCCCAGGTTGTACTGGTCGGAGAGGATGTCGCGCACCTTGCGAAAGCCGGAGTCGTCGTGGATGGCCGAGACCCGGAGCTTGTCCTCGCGGTCGTCGTCGAGCACCGCGAACATGCGGAAGTCGCGCATGACCTTGGGCGACAGGTACTGGGCGATGAAGCTCTCGTCCTTGAAGTTGCGCATCGCGAAGTCGAAGGTCTCCAGCCAGTCGCTGCCGGCGATCTCGGGGAACCAGCGCCGGTCCTCGTCGTCGGGGTCCTCGCAGATGCGCCGGATGTCGCGCCACATCGCGAAGCCGAGCGCGTAGGGGTTGATGCCGCTGAACCAGCGGCTGTTGTAGGGCGGCTGGGCCACGACGTTGGTGTGCGACTGCAGGAACTCGAGCATGAAGCTGTCGGCGAGCAGGCCCTCGTCGTAGAGGTGGTTGAGCAGGGTGTAATGCCAGAAGGTCGCCCAGCCCTCGTTCATGACCTGGGTCTGGCGCTGCGGGAAGAAGTACTGCGCGATCTTGCGCACGATGCGCACGACTTCGCGCTGCCAGGGCTCGAGCAGCGGGGCGTTCTTCTCGATGAAGTACAGCAGGTTCTCTTCCGGCTCGGGCGGGAAGCGGTGTTCCTCGCGTGCGTCGGCACGCACGTCGTGCGCGGGCAGGGTGCGCCACAGGTCGTTCACCTGGCTCTGCAGGTATTCCTCGCGGTCCTGCTGGCGCAGCTTTTCCTTGGCGAGCGAGAGCTTGGGCGGGCGCTTGTAGCGGTCGACGCCGAGGTTCATCAGCGCGTGGCAGGAGTCGAGCAGCAACTCGACTTCTTCCTCGCCGTGGCGCTCCTCGCATTGGCTGATGTAGTTCCGCGCGAACACCAGGTAGTCGATGATCGCGTCGGCGTTGGTCCAGGTGCGGAACAGGTAGTTGCCCTTGAAGAAGCTGTTGTGGCCGTATGCGGCGTGGGCGATCACCAGGCCCTGCATGGTCAGCGTGTTCTCCTCCATCAGGTAGGCGATGCAGGGGTTGGAGTTGATGACGATCTCGTAGGCCAGACCCATCTGGCCGCGGCGGTAGCCCTTCTCGGTGGCGAGGAAGTGCTTGCCGAAGGACCAGTGGTGGTAATTGACCGGCATGCCCACCGAGGCGTAGGCGTCCATCATCTGTTCGGCGGTGATGACCTCGATCTGCACCGGGTAGGTGTCGAGCTTGTAGTGGGCGGCGACGCGGGCGATCTCGTCGTTGTAGCGCGCGATCGCGTCCTCGGTCCATTCCGATCCGGAGGGCAGGGGCGTGGGCTTCTGCGCACGGCGGGCGCGGGGCGCGGGCGGCCGGGGTGTGGTCGTAGTCATGCGATCGTCTTCTTGAAGAGTTCGCGGAACACCGGATAGATGTCGGCCGGCGATTCGATGCGCTGCATCGCGAAGTTGTCGTGCGCCGCCTCGAGCTTGGTGTATTCGCGCCACAGGTTCTGCGGGTCGCCGGCGGTGATCTCGACGTAGGCGAAGTACTGGCACCAGGGCAGGATCTCGTTGCCGAGCAGCCGACCGCAGATCGGCGAGTCGTTGTCCCAGTTGTCGCCGTCGGAAGCCTGGGCGCCATAGACGTTCCACTGCCCGTTGGCGTAGCGCTCGCGCAGGATGTCGCGCATGAGCACGAGCGCGCTCGATACCACGGTGCCGCCGGATTCGCGCGAGTGGAAGAACTCGTCCTCGTCCACCTCCTTGGCCACGGTGTGGTGACGGATGAAGACCACCTCGATGTGCTCGTAGCTGCGGGTGAGGAACAGGTACAGCAGCATGAAGAAGCGCTTGCCCATGGCCTTGCGCTCCTCGTCCATCGAGCCGGAGACGTCCATCACGCAGAACATCACCGCCTGTGTGGTCGGGCGCGGCACCTTGATGCGGTTGTTGTAGCGCAGGTCGAAGCTGTCGATGAAGGGGATGCGCTCGACCTTGGCGCGCAGTCTGGCGAGCTCCTCGCGCAGCGCGCGTACTTCGTCGCTGTCCTCGCCGAAGCGGGCGATGGTGTCGTCGAGTTCCTGCTGCAGCGTGCGGATGCGCGCCGCGTAGGGCGAGCCGAGCGCCAGCCGACGGCCGAGCGCGCCGCGCATCGAGCGGATGATGTTGATGTTGGCCGGCGTGCCGTCGGACTTGAAGCCGGCGCGCTGGGTCTTGTAGTCGGTGACCTTGGCGAGCTGGGTGCGGATCATGCGCGGCAGCTCGAGGTCCTCGAAGAACAGGTCGAGGAATTCCTCGCGCGAGAGCTGGAACACGAAGTCGTCCTCGTGCTCGCCCTCGTTGCTCGCCTTGCCCTTGCCGCTGCCGTCGCCGCCGCCACCGAGCGGGCGCTTGATGCGGTCGCCGGCGCTGAACTGATCGTTGCCGGGAAAGACCTGTTCCCAGATCCCGCCCTTGCCGTGATGCAGCGAAGGTTCGGAGAGGTCGCGCGCGGGGATGGAGATCTGCTCGCCGTTGTCCAGGTCGCGGATCGACCGGCCGTGGATGGCCTCGGACACCGCCTTGCGGATCTGCTGCTTGAAGCGGCGCATGAAGCGCTGGCGGTTGACCGCGCTCTTGTTCTTGCTGTCGAAGCGCCGATCGATGATGCGGACCATGTTTCCTCCCTGTCCCATGCCGGGAGCCGGGCCGGGCGCGCAATCCTGCCGCGCCCGGCCGGCGGCGTCACGACGACTTGCGCACGCGCAGGTACCACTCGCACAGCAGGCGCACCTGCTTCTCGGTGTAACCCTTGTCGATCATGCGGTCGACGAAGGCCTGGTGCTTCTTCTGCTCGTCGGCGCTGGCCTTGGCGTTGAAGCTGATCACCGGCAGCAGGTCCTCGGTGTTGGAGAACATCTTCTTCTCGATCACCGCGCGCAGCTTCTCGTAGGAGGTCCAGCTCGGGTTGCGGCCGTCGTGCTTGGCGCGGGCGCGCAGCACGAAGTTCACCACCTCGTTGCGGAAGTCCTTCGGGTTGCTGATGCCCGCGGGCTTCTCGATCTTCTCCAGCTCCTCGTTCAAGGCCGCGCGGTCGAGGATCTCGCCGGTGTTGGGGTCGCGGAATTCCTGGTCCTGGATCCAGAAGTCGGCGTAGATCACGTAGCGGTCGAAGATGTTCTGCCCGTATTCCGAGTAGCTCTCGAGGTAGGCGGTCTGGATCTCCTTGCCGATGAACTCGGCGTAACGCGGCGCGAGGTACTCCTTGATGTAGCCCATGTAGCGCGCCTCGGTCTCGGCCGGGTACTGCTCGGCCTCGATCTGCTGCTCGAGTACGTACATCAGGTGCACCGGGTTGGCGGCGACCTCGCGGTGGTCGAAGTTGAAGACCTTCGACAGCACCTTGAAGGCGAAGCGCGTCGACAGCCCGGTCATGCCCTCGTCGACGCCGGCGTAGTCACGGTACTCCTGGTAGCTCTTGGCCTTGGGGTCGGTGTCCTTGAGGTTCTCGCCGTCATAGACGCGCATCTTGGAGAAGATGCTCGAGTTCTCCGGCTCCTTGAGCCGCGACAGCACGGCGAACTGGGCCATCATCTTCAGCGTGTCGGGTGCGCACGGCGACTCCGACAGCGAGCTGTGCACCAGCAGCTTCTCGTAGATGCGGATCTCGTCCGACACGCGCAGGCAGTAGGGCACCTTGACCGTGTAGATGCGGTCGAGGAAGGCCTCGTTGTTCTTGTTGTTCTTGAAGGCGACCCATTCGGATTCGTTCGAGTGCGCCATCACGATGCCGTCGAACGGGATCGCGCCGAAGCCCTCGGTGCCCTTGTAGTTGCCCTCCTGGGTGGCGGTGAGCAGCGGGTGCAGCACCTTGATCGGCGCCTTGAACATCTCGACGAACTCGAGCAGGCCGCGGTTGGCCAGGCACAGGCCGCCCGAGTAGCTGTAGGCGTCTGGGTCGTCCTGCGAGTATTGCTCGAGCTTGCGGATGTCGATCTTGCCCACCAGGGACGAGATGTCCTGGTTGTTCTCGTCGCCGGGCTCGGTCTTGGCCACCGCGGTCTGCTTGAGTACCGAGGGGTTGAGCTTGACCACGCGGAACTGCGTGATGTCGCCACCGAA
>JAGOEI010000325.1 GCA_017997795.1 Thauera sp.
GCACGCCGTTCTCGACGATGGTGAGCCCGCCCGCCGGCAGCTCGCCGTGCGCACAGCCGGTGCGCGACTCCAGGCCTTCCAGCCCGCGCACCTCGGAGTCGGAGCGCTCATACACCGCCGCGCAGCCGGTGGCCTGCACCAGCCCGGCGACGATGGCCTCGCGCCATTTATCCGCGCCCGCGCTGGTGAGCTGCAGCACCACCACGTCGCCGTAGCGGTCGGCGATCACGCCCGGCAGGCCGTCGGACTCGCCGTGGATCAGGCGCACGCCCTCCTGCCCGCGCAGCGCCGGGATCGCCGCCCGCCGCGCCACCGAGGCCGCCACCGCGCGCTTGAAGAAGGCATGGTCGATCGCCGCCTCGGCGTCGAAGCTCCACACCCGCGCGCGAATCTGCGAGGACGGCGACCACGCCGCGCGCGCCAGCGCCTTGCCCTCGGCGGTCACCACCGTCACCGTGTCGCCCGGCCGCGCGCGGCCGTCGAGGCGATCCACCGAGCCGGCGAAGATCCAGGGATGGCGGCGGAACAGCGAGCGTTCCTTGCCGGGGTGGAGGATGAGTTGGGCCATGGGGGATTCCGGGGGCGATGCGATCAGGCCGGCGAGTGTAACGGCTCGTGGTGCCATGGCCCAAGCGCAGCACCCCGCGTGCAGCGACATCGACAAAGTCGATGGACGTAACGCGCGACAAGAAGCTAAGGTTCGCCCCACGCCCAGGGAGCCAGATGAATCCATGAACAGCCGTGCCAAACCGACGATGCCAGCGATGCAACAACCCGTGCTGACTGATGCCGACCTCCAGACAATCATGGATCGCGCCTTCCAGAGCGCTGTCGGCGTCATCATCGCGTCCAACGACATCGCCGCGGTGATTGCCCACCTGCGCCAGGCCCTGCGACCGCTGGCCGCACTGGTCGTCAACGAACAAGGTGGCACGCCGGCCGAAATCGAGCGCGCTGCCCAAGGCATGGCGGTACGACTCGCGTACGAGCTGTGGAACGCCACCCCGATTCCCGAGAATCACTTCCGCCCGCGCAAGCTGGCGCCCCCCGAGCGCAACGCGCCCTGCCCCTGCGGCTCGCAACGCAAGTACAAGCAATGTTGCGGTGCGGGCAACGAAGGCCCGCTGATCCTGCCGCCCGATGAAATGCTCGGGCGCGTGCTCGATCACCTGCCCCGAACGCGGCTCGGGGAGCCGGTTGCGCAAGGCGTCTCACCCCACATGCTGGCGCTGGTCGCCAGCCGTTGGTGCGACGAGCAGCGCTTCGATGACGTGATCGCCTTGCTCGAGCCCCTGTTCATCGACCTCGGAAAGCTCGACGAACGCGCCGCCGACGCCGCCAACATCCTGATGAACTGCTATCTCGCACGGCAGCAGTACGACGCACGCAACGCGCTGGTCGAGCGTTTGAAAAAGTCACACAACCGCGTGTTGCGCAGTGCCGGACTGCAACGCGAAGCAACGGTCTGTTCCGACCGCGGCGACGTCCGCAACGCCTGGCGGGCCTTCAACGAGGCGCGCCACCTGACCCCGGACGACCCGTCGCTATCGCATCTGGAAGTGCTGCTGCTGCGCGCCGAAGGACGCGACATCGAGGCGCGCAACCGCGCGGACTACTGGATGGCCGTGCTCGCCGCCGACCCGCGCCACGACAACCGTGCCCTGATCGAGGCCCTGCACGCCCTCGTGGCAGAAGCGGCTGCGGACGACCCGCTGGACGATCTGCCCCAGGACTACCCGGAGCGCCGGCTCGTGCTGCACATCGCCCTGGAAGACATCGACCCGCCGATCTGGCGCCGCGTCGAAGTCGAGAACACCCTCAGCTTCGAGGCGCTGCACCACGTGATCCAGGCCGCGATGGGCTGGGAGGATGCGCACCTGCACGAGTTCAAGGTCGGCGACTACCGCATCGGCATGGGCGACAGCTACGACGACCCGTTCGACGACGACGTCCTGCCCGGCGAGGACGTCGAACTCGGGCAGGTCATCGGCCGGCGCCGCAGCTTCAGCTACGAATACGACTTCGGCGACGGCTGGCGCCACCGCATCACCATCGAGAAGCGCCTGCCGAGCGACCCGCTGCGCAAGCCCGCCGCCCTGCTCGACGGCGAACGCGCCTGCCCGCCGGAAGACTGCGGCGGCGTGCCCGGCTACTACAACATTCTCGAGGCCAAGCGCACGCCGCGCAGCGCCGAGAGCCGGGAAATCCTCGACTGGCTGGGGCCGTATCAGCCGGGAGTCTTCAAGCTGGCGAAGCACCAGAAGCAGGTGGACGCGCTGTTCAAGCGCATTCGATAAGGCCAGACGCGCGGGACCAGCCAGCGGGAGTGCTGGCATGCGCGATCGTCACGCAGCGGGGTAGGCAGTCACCAACCGAGGACAGGCTGCGCCCGCGCGCAACTCCCAAACGGTGCGAATGCACGGTGTCGAGTCGTCCGGCATCCGGACATGACAATCGACCTGGAACAAGCGTGCCCGCCCCGCCGGATCGTCACGCACGCGGGCGACCGGATTGAGGCGCGCGTGCTCGACCAGCGTCCTCGCGAACACCTCCCAGGCCTCTGCACGCGCACCGCGGGCAAGGAAGAAGCGCGCCTTCGATGCGCCGTCCGGGTGGGCTGTGGCCAGCAGGTAATCGACCACTTTCCTGGATTCGACCTGCGCGCACTCCACGCCCGGCAGCCTGCGCGCCCCGGTCACGAAGGCACCCTGCGCAGCGCGCCGGCAGCGGCGAAGAC
>JAGOEI010000326.1 GCA_017997795.1 Thauera sp.
TCCAGCGCAACGCGATCACGCCGCTGCTGGCGCTCGTGCTGTTGCTCGCCGGCATCTTCGCCACGCTGATCACGCCCAAGGAAGAAGAGCCCCAGATCGACGTCACCATGGCCAACGTGCTGGTGCCTTTCCCGGGCGCCTCGGCGCGCGACGTCGAATCCCTGGTGGCGCGGCCGGCCGAGCAGGTGCTGTCGCGC
The DNA here is from genome assembly GCA_017997795.1 of Thauera sp. Lineage (GTDB taxonomy): Bacteria > Pseudomonadota > Gammaproteobacteria > Burkholderiales > Rhodocyclaceae > Thauera. Next base: position 198 of record JAGOEI010000326.1, read on the forward strand.
ATCGCCGGCGTCGAGCACGTCTACACCGTGTCGCGCCCCGGCATGGCGGTCATCACCGTGCAGTTCGAGGTCGGCGTGCCCAACCAGACCGCGCTGGTGCGGCTCTACGACACGGTGGATTCGCACGCCGACTGGCTGTCGCCGCAGCTCGGCGTCGGCAAGCCGCTGATCAAGCCCAAGGGCATCGACGACGTGCCCATCGTCAGCTTCACGCTGTGGACCGCCGACCCCGAGCGCGCCGCGTTCTCGCTGCAGCAGGTCTCGCGCGCGATCGAGACCGAACTCAAGCGCATCCCCGGCACCCGCGACGTCGCCACCATCGGCGGCCCTGGCCACGTGATCCGGGTCGACATGGACGTCGAGCGCATGAACGCGCACGGCGTCACCGCGCAGGACCTGCGCGGCGCGCTGCAGCTCGCCAACGCCTCGCAGCCGGCGGGCAGCCTGGTCGCGGGCAACCAGGAAGTGCTGGTGCAGACCGGTACCTATCTGGAGTCTGCCGAGGACGTGCGCACGCTGGTGGTGGGCGTGCAGGATCGCAAGCCCGTCTTCCTGCGCGATGTCGCCGAGGTCGTCGACGGTCCCGACCAGCCCGCGCAATACGTCTGGTTCGGCACCGGCGCCGCCGCCGAGCAACGCGGCATCGGCCAGCAGGGCCTGTTCCCCGCGGTCACGCTGGCGCTGTCGAAGAAGCCCGGCGCCAACGCCGCCGACGTCGCCCAGGCGGCGATGCAGCGCCTGGAGAACCTGCGCGGCAGCCTGATCCCGGAGGGCGTGGAGGTCACCGTCACCCGCGACTACGGCAAGACCGCCAACGACAAGGCCAACCAGTTGATCGGCAAGCTCGCCTTCGCCACCGCGGCGGTCGTGGCGCTGGTGTTCTTCGCGCTCGGCCGGCGCGAGGCCATCATCGTCGGCATCGCCGTCACCCTCACGCTGGCCGCGACCCTGTTCGCGTCCTGGGCCTGGGGCTTCACGCTCAACCGGGTGTCGCTGTTCGCGCTGATCTTCTCGATCGGCATCCTGGTGGACGACGCCATCGTGGTGGTGGAGAACATCCACCGCTGGCATACGCTCGAGCCCGACACGCCGCTGTGGCGTCTGATCCCCAAGGCGGTCGACGAGGTCGGCGGCCCCACCATCCTCGCCACCTTCACCGTCATCGCCGCGCTCTTGCCGATGGCCTTCGTCACCGGCTTGATGGGCCCCTACATGAGCCCGATCCCGATCAACGCCTCGATGGGCATGTTCATCTCGCTGGTGGTGGCTTTCGTGGTTACGCCCTGGCTGGCGCAGAAGATGTTGAAGAACGTCGACGCCCACCACCACGAGGGCGAGGACAAGATGACCCGCCGCCTCGACGGCCTCTTCCGCCGTGTGATGACGCCGATGTTCGACGCGCAGCGCGGCGGCCGCAACCGCCTGATGCTGTGGCTGGCGGTGTTCGCGCTCATCGGCGCCTCGGTCTCGTTGCCGGTGGTGCAGCTCGTGGTCATGAAGATGCTGCCCTTCGACAACAAGAGCGAGTTCCAGGTCGTGCTCGACATGCCGGTCGGCACGCCGGTCGAGGACACCGCGCGCGTGCTGAACGAGATCGGCGCGCATCTGGCGACCGTGCCCGAGGTCACCGACTGGCAGTCCTATGCCGGCACCGCCGCGCCGATCAACTTCAACGGCCTGGTGCGCCAGTACTACCTGAGGAGCGCACCCGAGCAGGGCGACATCCAGGTCAACCTGGTCGACAAGACCGCGCGCGAGCGCCAGAGCCACGAGATCGCGGTGTCGGTGCGCGACGCGGTGACCGAGATCGCGCGCCGCAACGGCGGCAACGCCAAGGTCGTCGAGGTTCCGCCCGGCCCGCCGGTGCTGTCGCCGATCGTCGCCGAGATCTATGGCCCCGACTACGACGGCCAGGTGGCCGTGGCGAAGCAGGTGCGCGCCGCCTTCGAGGACACCCCGGACATCGTCGGTGTCGACGACACGGTGGACGAGGACGCGCCCAAGCTCGTGCTGCGCGTCGACCAGGCCAAGGCCGCGCGCATGGGCGTGGCGCAGGCCGACATCGTCGAGGTGGTGCGTCTGGGGCTGTCCGGCGAGAACGTCACCCCGGTGCATGGCGGCGACAACAAGTACGAGGTCCCGGTGCGCATCCAGCTCCCCGCGGTGCGCCAGTCCGCGCTCGGCAACCTGCTCGCCATGCAGGTGCGCGCGCGCGGGGGTGACAACGCCGGCCAGCTCATCAATATTTCCGAAGTGGTGCAGGTCGCCGAGACCCGCCGCGAGCAGATCCTGTATCGCAAGGACCTGCTGCCGGTGGTGTACGTGACCGGCGACATGGGCGGAAAGCTCGATTCGCCCTTGTATGGCATGTTCGACATCCGCTCGCGGGTCAATGGCATGGCGCTCGAGGGTGCGCCGGGGCTTGGCGGTACGCTCGGCGAGTGGTTCATCCGCCAGCCCGCCGACCCCTACGCCGGCTACCAGTTGAAGTGGGACGGCGAGTGGCAGATCACCTACGAGACCTTCCGCGACATGGG
>JAGOEI010000327.1 GCA_017997795.1 Thauera sp.
AGCTGACGGTGCACGAGGCGCTGGACGTGTTCCGCGAGCATCCCAAGGTGCTCGCCGCGCTCGCGCCGCTGGCCGACGTCGGCCTCGACTACCTGCGCCTCGGCCAGCCGGTGCCGACGCTGTCGGGTGGCGAGGCGCAGCGCCTCAAGCTCGCCGGCCACCTCGCCGAGGCCGCGCAGCGGAAGACTGTACGCAAAGCCAGTGCTGTGGATAAGTTTGGGGGTAAGGCTGGGGAAAAGACGGGAGCACTTGCCGTGCGGGCTGCGAAGAGCGCCGCAGATGAGCTCGCCGTCCGGGCCGGGCGGGGTGCGGCGGGCGGGGTGTCGTGGCTGGCCGAACCGGCCGAACCCGGCCTGCTCTTCCTCTTCGACGAACCCACCACCGGCCTGCACTTCGAGGACGTCGCCAAGCTGCTCGGCGCCTTCGACAAGCTGCTGCAGGCCGGGCATTCGTTGATCGTGATCGAGCACAACCTCGATGTGATCGCCGCGTCCGACTGGATCATCGACCTTGGCCCCGAGGGCGGCGAAGGCGGCGGCGCGATTGTGGTCGAAGGCCGGCCGGAGGTCGTGCGCGCGCACGCGAGCTCGCACACCGGCGCTGCTTTGCGCGACTATTCGGAAGCCCTGGCTCGCACTCGCCGCGGTGAGACATCCGACTGTAGGAGCGGCGCCAGCCGCGAGGGTTTGTTGCGGCTGGAGGTGCCGGAAACAGGAAATCGGGGTCTGTCCCCTATTTCCCGCACCCGAGAGAATCAGACTCCATTGATCTCGCCTGCGGAATCAATGGAGTCTGACCCCATTGATTCACGGGATTCCTGTAGGAGCGGCGCCAGCCGCGATTCGGTTTCTATTGGCGATAGCGCGCGCGGAACTGCCGTGATCGCGGCTGGCGCCGCTCCTACAGAGGGGGAGCGATCGCTTGTCGCTGCGGAGCCGCGGGTGGAATACCGCCCGGTCGCCGCCCCCGCCATCGAGATCCGTCACGCCCGCGAGCACAACCTCAAGAACGTCAGCTTGAAGATCCCGCGCGACCAGTTCACCGTGATCACCGGCCTGTCCGGCTCGGGCAAGTCCACGCTGGCCTTCGACATCGTGTTCGGCGAGGGCCAGCGCCGCTATCTGGAATCGCTCAACGCCTACGCCCGCCAGTTCGTGCAGCCGGCCAGCCGGCCCGACGTCGACGGCCTGTTCGGCATCCCGCCCACGGTGGCGATCGAGCAGCGCACCAGCCGCGGCGGGCGCAAGAGCACGGTGGCGACGTTGACCGAGATCCACCCCTTCCTGCGTCTGATGTACGTGAAGCTGGGCACGCAGTTCTGCCCGGACTGCGACGTGCCGGTGACGCCGCAGAGCTTCGAGGCCATCGTCGCGCAGGTCCAGCGCGAGCTGCGCGGCCAATCCATCGAAGTCCTCGCGCCGCTGGTGGTCAACCGCAAGGGCCTGTACACCGACCTCGCCAAGTGGGCGCGCGGCAAGGGCCACGCGCAGCTGCGCGTCGATGGCGAGTACCTGCCCACCAATAAATGGCCGCGCCTGGACCGCTACAAGGAGCACAACATCGAGCTGCCCACCGGCATGGTGGTGGTGCAGCCGGAGAACGAAGCCACGCTGCGCGAGTTCGTGCGCCAGGCGCTGGACATCGGCAAGGGCGTGATCAAGGTGCTGGAGATCGGCAAGCTCGGCGCGCAGCCGATCACCTTCTCTACCCTGCGCGCCTGCCCGAGCTGCGGCACCGGCTTCCCCGAGCCGGATCCGCGCCTGTTCTCGTACAACGCCAAGCACGGCTGGTGCCCCAAGTGCTATGGCACCGGGCTGAAGACCGCGGCGCGCATCGAGGACCCGGACGCGCTCGACCTCGGCGATGCGGAAGAAGTCATCGTCGGCGACGAGCCCTGCCCCGCCTGCGAGGGCGCGCGGCTGAACCCGGTGGCGCGCGCGGTGCGCTTCCGCGAGCTCGGCCTGCACCAGCTCGCGGCGCAGCCGGTTGACAAGGCGGCCAGCTTCTTCGCCGATCTGGCGCTCAACGAGCGCGAGACCGACATCGCCCGCGACCTGGTGAGCGAGATCCGCGGCCGCCTGGCCTTCCTGCAGCACGTCGGCCTCGGCTACCTGGCGCTGGATCGCGCCGCGCCCACGCTGTCGGGTGGCGAGGCGCAGCGCATCCGGCTGGCGGCGCAGCTCGGCTCCAACCTGCGCGGGGTGTGCTACATCCTCGACGAGCCCACGATCGGCCTGCACCCGCGCGACAACCGCCTGCTGCTCGACACGCTCGAGGCGCTGCGCGACCGCGGCAACACGCTGCTGGTGGTCGAGCACGACGAGGACACCATCCGCCGCGCCGACCACGTCATCGACCTCGGCCCCGGCGCCGGCGTGCGTGGCGGCCGGGTGGTGGCGCAAGGCACGATCGCCGACCTGCTCGCCGCGCCCGAATCGGCCACCGGCGAGTGCTTCCGCCACCCGCTGCAGCACCCGCTGCGCCCGCGCCGCGCGGTGGCGCTGGAGAACCCGGCGATCCGCATCGAGGGCGCGAAGCTGCACAACCTGCGCGACGTCGGCGTGCGCATCCCGCTCGCCCGCCTCACCGTGGTGACCGGCGTGTCCGGCTCGGGCAAGTCCAGCCTGGCGCGCGACGTGATCCACGCCAACCTGCGCGCGCGCCTCGGCGACCCCGAGGCCACGCGCGCCCGCCGCCGCGGCCAGGCGCAGCCCGACGAGGTCGACC
>JAGOEI010000329.1 GCA_017997795.1 Thauera sp.
CTCGACGCGCTGGCCACCCAGCAGTACGTGTGGCAGGGCCAGGCCTGGCCGGGACAGCCGATCGAGTGGGTGATCGAGGACCCGCAAGGCGAAGGCAGCGCCGAGGGCGAGGATACCGAGCCCACCTGGAACACCACCCTGCGCCTGACCATGCCGCGCCTCGGCGGCGTCGAGGCGCAGTTGCACCTGACCCCCGCCGGCGTCGCGCTGCGCCTGCGCGCCGACGACCCGGCAACGATCCGCGCGCTCGACGCCGGCGGCGCCGCGCTGGCCTCGGCACTGGAAGCCGCCAACCTCAAGCTCACCGGCCTGGTGGTCGAGCCGCGCAATGGCTGACCCCCGCCCGCCCCTGCGCAACGAAGCCGTCGCCCTCGCCTACACCGCCGGCGAGGCCGCGCCGCGCGTGGTCGCCAAGGGCAAGGGCGTGGTGGCGCGCGAGATCATCGAGCGCGCAAGCGAGGCCGGCGTCTTCGTGCACGAATCGCCCGAGCTGGTGAGCCTGCTGATGCAGGTCGACCTCGACGCCCGCATCCCGCCCCAGCTCTACGTCGCAGTCGCCGAGCTGCTCGCCTGGCTGTACCGGATCGAACAGGGCAGCGACGCCGGCACGGCGCCCATCGCCCGCGACCTGCCCGAATCCCTGCGCCCGCGTCCTGCGGCCGACGCGCAAGAAGGTGAAACCGCCCCTTGAACGTTGCGGCGAGCACCCGTGCCGTGGGTGGAGCCTGTCGTAAAAGAAGGCCCCTTTGGTGTGGCACAGCGCTGGATCACGGCCGCAAACGATGAAACCTTAACCTACTTGCCAAACTAACCTACTAGGTGCTATCAAGCCATGGAGAAAGGTACGCCTCACTGCAAGTTGCCAGTCGTGAAGGCCTTAATAGAAGCCGGCAAGGTCAAAGCCACTGCCAGTGCCTTCAATGGCGCCCGCGACTTGGGCATCAACGATCTGGACGGAATGTGCGCCGTCGTCATGTCGCTCTCACCTGCCGACTTCCATAAGAGCATGACGACTCACGCAGATCATCGGATCTGGCAGGACGTGTATCGCACCAAGACGTCCGACAGTGCCGAGGTGTACTTGAAGCTGACCGTCATCGACGACGTTCTCATTGTCTCGTTCAAGGAGCTGTGACCATGAAATGCCCCTGCTGCGGAGCGGCTGAACTCATCCACGACACGCGCGACGTTCCCTATATCTACAAAGGGGAATCCACCACGATCCCAGCGGTCACCGGCGACTTCTGCCCCGCTTGCGGCGAAGTGATCCTGAACCGCGAACACGGCGACCGCTACAGCGAGTTGCTGGGGCAGTTCCAGCGCCAGGTGAACGCCGCCTACGTGGACCCCGACTTCATCGCCAGAGTGCGCAAAAAGCTCGATCTGGATCAGCGCCAGGCCGCAGAGATCTTCGGTGGAGGCGTCAATGCTTTCTCCCGCTACGAAAATGGCAAGACCAAACCGCCGCTGGCCTTGGTGAAACTACTCAAGGTACTTGAACGCCATCCCGACCTACTCAACGAAATCAGAGCAGCCTGACTTGTTTGCCCCAACTTATTGTCTTGGCCACGGCCCCGCTGGTGCGGCATCGCCCGCGCATCTCGTGATATAAGCAGGCAAGCACAACCCGGCGCGGATCACGCCGGCATCCCGGGCACGCACGCATGTCGATCGACCAAGAAGACACCCGCATCGAACTCATCCACGCCGAGGACGAGGCCAAGTACCTGCTGCGCGACAGTCGCGAGATCCTTGCGATCCTCAAGCACATCGTCAGCGCCCGTGCGCTGGTCAGCGCGCGGCTGGCGCCCGGGCGCGAGTCCTACCTTTCCGCCCTCATCCAGGTCGACGACGGCGAAGACGGCGTGCTGCTCGACGCCAGCGCCGACCCCTTGCAGAACGAACGCATCCTGCGTGCCGAAGCGCTCGACTGCGTGACCCAGCTCGACAAGGTGCGCATCCAGTTCATGCTCAAGGGCGCGCGGCTGGTGGATGAAGGCGGCAGCCCAGGCTTTCGCTGCGCGCTGCCCGACAGCCTGCTGCGCCTGCAGCGGCGCGAGTTCTACCGCCTGCAGACACCGCTGTCGCACGCGGTCACCTGCACGCTCGCCCTGCCCCAGGCCGACGGCAGCCGCCGCAACACCGAGCTGCGCATCCTCGACATCAGCGGCGGCGGCGTGGCGATTGCGGTGCCGCCGGTGGGCGTGCCCTTCGAGCAGGGCACCGAGTTCGCAAACTGCCTGCTCAACCTGCCCGACGGCCCCCCGATTCCCGCGCGGCTGATCGTGCGCAACCTGTTCCGCATCACCAACCGCAGCGGCGCCGAGCTGCTGCGCGCCGGGTGCGAATTCGCCGACATGCCGCGCGGCGCCGAAGACGCCATCCAGCGCTACATCCTCAAGGTCGAACGCGAGCGCAACGCGCGCGATCGCGGCCGACTCTGACTCAACCTGACCACCCAGCCCCCGCTGCTCACCAACCATGGCCGACGCTTCCACGCCGCCCCCGATCGAACTCGCCCGCGACGACGGGCTGGAAAAATTCATGCTGCGCGGCAAACGCCAGATCGCGCAGTTGCTGCAGGAACTCATCGACAACCGCTGCCTGATCTCCGCCCACACCGGCGGCGGGCATTCGTTCATGACCGCGGTGCTGCGGGTAGACGAAGACAACGAACGCATCGTGCTCGACGCCAGCCCGGACG
>JAGOEI010000328.1 GCA_017997795.1 Thauera sp.
GCTCGAGACACTGTTCCTCATCCACCGCCTGCCCGCCTGGGAGCGCAACCCCGCCAAGCGCCTGGTCAAGGCACCCAAGGTCTTCCTGCCCGACTCCGGCCTGCTCGCCCACCTCACCGGCCACACCGCCGACACCCTCGCCACCGCCCCCGGCCTGCCCGGCGACCTGGTCGAGACCTTCGTCTGCGCCGAACTATTGAAGCACCTCGCCTTCTCCGCCCGCGGCCTGTCGCTGTGGCACTACCGCACCCAGGCCGGCATCGAGGTCGATTTCCTGCTCGAAGACCGCCACGGCAAGCTTACCGGCATCGAAGTGAAGGCCGCCGCCACGGTGGACGGCAAGGATTTCAAGGGCCTGCGCCACCTGCAGGAGACCGAGCCCGAGCGCTTCCAGCGCGGCATCGTACTTTACGCCGGGCGGGAATACGTAGCCTTCGGGCAAGGGCTGTTCGCGGTACCAATGTCGGTGTGGTGGGCGACGCAGTCTGCCGCCGCCTGACGGCATTCACCATCCACACAGGAAATCAGCGATATGAGCGACATCAAACTCTTCCGCTACTCCAGCACGTACGCCACCGAGCTCGCCGGCAAAGCTGTCTCGATCGAGAAAACCTTACAGAACGTCATCGAAGCCCGAATGGAGACTTTCCTCGGTGTGCGTTTTCTCGCCGGTGAGTAAAGCACCGGGGCCAAGCATCGCGGCAGGATCGACTCCCTTGGGCTGGATGAAAACGGCTGCCCGGTCATCATCGAATACAAGCGCCATAGCAACGAGAACGTCATCAACCAGGGCCTGTTCTATCTCGACTGGTTACTCGACCACAAAGCCGACTTCCGCCTCCTGGTGATGGACAAGCTGGGCAAGGATGAAGCGGCGAGGATCGAATGGAGCGGCACCCGCCTCCTGTGCATCGCCGCCGATTTCACGCGCTACGACGAACATGCCGTGGCGCAGATCAATCGCAACATCGAGCTGATCCGCTACAAGCTGTTCGGCGATGATCTTCTGCTGTTCGAACTCGTCAATGCCGCAAGCGCGGCCAGCCTGACGGCCACAACTGAAGTCAATGGCACCGAGTTGCCCAAGGCGCTGAAAGCACCTGCAGCCTCAACGCTGGCGATGAAGACCCACGCTGACCAACTCGCCAGTGCCTCTCCCGAACTGCTGGCCCTGTTTGAGCAGACGCGTAGCTTCATCCTCGCTCAGGGCGACGACATCATCGAAAAGCCAGTAAAGCTCTACGTTGCCTTTCGCCGCCTGAAGAACTTCGTCTGCATGTCGCTGATTTCGAAACAGGATCCTCATGTTTTCCTGACCCTCAAGCTCGACCCCGCAACGGTGGCGCTGGAGCCTGGCTTTGCCCGCGACGTCAGCAAGATCGGCCATTGGGGAACAGGCGATCTGGAGCTGACGCTGCGCGCCACAGCCGATTTCGAGAAGGCAAAACCGCTGATCGAGCGTGCATACCAGGAGAACTGACTGATCAGAAGGGGGAGCCACCGCCACGGACGTGGGGCCGCCACCGGAAATACAATTGCCACCGACGCTTTCGCACCGGATAGCCGCCATGGACAACACCTTCATCGACCCTACCGCCTGCTTCACCTACGGCTCGCTGATGAGCGAGGACATCATGAGCGCGGTCAGCGGCGTGCGCTCGGCGCACTGCAGCGCCACTCTGGACGGCTACTGCCGCCACCCGGTGATCGGCGCCGAGTATCCCGGCATGGTCGCCCGCGCCGGTCATCAGGTGTGCGGCGAGCTCTACCTCGATCTGCCGCCCGCGGCGTGGCCGCGCCTGGATCGCTTCGAAGGCGAGGAGTACGAGCGTCGGATCGTCGAGGTCGCGCTTGCCGACGGCACGCTCCAATCCGCCTGGACTTATGTATTCCGCGAAGATTTAGCCTCGCGCCTCGACGAGGGTGAGTGGAACTTCGAGCGCTTCCTGCGCGAGGGCAAGGCACGCTTCGTCGCGGAATACGTCGGCTTCGACACGCTGCAGGCGGGCTGAGAGCCGCACGACCGAAAGCCCTTTAGGCCGGGAAGGGTCTCATCGCGCACACCGCATCCAACCCGTGTTTGCATCCTCCGTTGGGCGGCCCGTCTCCCACCCGTTCGCAGCGCGCGCTCCTGTCCGTCCCTCTCACCTGTTCCGCTCGAGCGTCAAAGCCCCTCGACCAGCCCGATCATCCGCCGCCGCAGGTCCGCATCCGGCAGTGCCCCGAGCGCGCCGCCGAGGCTGTCGATCATGTGCCTCGCCTTGCTGGTGGCGGGCGTGGTCACGGTGACGGCCGGGTGCGCCAGCACGAACTTGAGAAAGAACTGCGCCCACGAGTGCGCATCGAACTCCGCCGCCCACGCCGGCAGCGCCTGGCCGCGCACGCGCTCCCACAGCCGGGTGCGGCCAAACGGCGCATAGACCAGCACGCCCACGCCGCGCTCCTGCGCCAGCGGCAGGATGCGTTCTTCCATCGTCCGGTTGTCGATCGCGTAGTCGATGCCGATGAAGTCGATCGGCTCCCGCGCGAGGATCTGTTCGAGCTCCGCGTACTGGCGCGCGACGGTGGTGGTGACGCCGATGTAGCGCACGCGCTTTTCGGCGCGCAGGTCCTTGAGCAGGCCGAGCTGGGAGGGCACGTCGCCGAGGTTGTGCACCTGGATGAGGTCGAGCACCGGCTTGCCCAGGCGCTGGAACGAGGTCTC
>JAGOEI010000330.1 GCA_017997795.1 Thauera sp.
TGGTGCCCGGATCGACGTTGATGTACGGGTCCAGCTTGAGGTGCGTGACCTTGATGCCGCGGGACTCGAGGATCGCCCCCAAAGAGGCGGCGGCGATGCCTTTGCCCAGGGAGGACACGACACCGCCGGTTACGAAGACGTATTTGGTCATGGGAGATGTGCTGCGGGAAAGCGCGATGATAACCGAAGCGCCCGGGGCGCGTCAGCAGTCAGGGCGCGGTCCATGGCGTTCCATGCAGCATGGAAATCCACGGCTGCGCGCGCAGCGCCCGGGAAGTGCAAGCGCCACGCCCGATGATCGCGACTTGCGTCGCTCCTACATGGCCTCGGAGGCACGATGGACTACTGTGGGAGCGACGCAAGTCGCGATTACCACGGCTGGGAACCTCAACAACTCACACCATGCCGCGCAGCTCCCGCAGCAGCACGGACACCATAGCCAGGTCGATGCTCTGGGCCGCACGGATTTCGCCCAGCAGATGCCGATAGCGCTCGATCGCCACCGCGGCCCGTTCCCGCCAGGCCGCGAGCATGTCGTCGACGTCGCTGCCCGCGGGCGCCAGGCGGATCGCCTCGCCGGCGAGCGTGCGCGCGAGCGCCGACAGGTCGGTGCGCAGCGCGCCGCGCGCGAGGTTCTGCCAGCGCGTCTCCGCGGGCAGGGACGAGATCTGCTGCCCCAGCCAGTGCAGGTCGAGCTCGCCGCCGAGCGCGAAGTAGGTCCTCGCCACCGTCGACTCGTCGCGCCCGCTCTCGGCCGCGATCTCCACCAGGTCGAGCGCCGAATACAGCTCGTCCAGCGCGGCCACCCGGCGCGCCAGCGCCTCGGGCACGCCCTGCTCCACCCGGCGCGCGATCGACGCCTCGAGCTCGGCGCGGTAGGCCGGCGCCACGTATTCGCCCAGCCGCTCGGCGAGCGCCGCCACCCCCGGCGAGAAGTGCGCCAGCGTCGCCTGCAGATCCGCCAGCCAGCGCCGCTGGCGCAGGAACCATAGCGTGCCGCGCTGCACCAGCCGCCCCGACTCCATGATCAGCTCGGTCTGCACCGCGTTGTCGATGCGGTTGTCGAGCGCCTCGATCTCCTGCCACACGGACACCAGCCCGAAGACTTCGCGCGTGGCCATGTAGGCGCGCACGATGTCGGCCGCTGCAGCGCCGAGCTCGCCCTTGAGCCGATGGACGAAGGTCGGCCCCACGCGATTGATCATGCTGTTGATGACGTGCGTCGAGATGATCTCGCGCCGCAGCGGGTGCGCCTGAATCTGGGTCGCGAAGCGCTGGCGCAGCGGCACCGGGAAATAGCGCTCGAGTGCGGTGCGGATGTACGGATCCTCGGGCACGTCCGAGGCCAGCACCTCGTCATAGAGCTCGATCTTGCTGTAGGCCAGCAGCACCGCGAGTTCGGGGTTGGTGAGCCCGGTGCGCGCTGCCTTGCGTTCGACGATCTCCTCGTCCATCGGCAGGAACTCGAGCTTGCGGTTCAGGCGTCCGGCATGCGCCAGCCGGCGCATGAAGTCGGCCTGCTCGTCGAGCAGCGCCACCCCGCGCGCCCGCGTCACCGACAGGATCTGCGTCTGCGCGTAGTTGTCGCGCAGCACCAGTGCGGCGACCTCGTCGGTCATGTCGGCGAGCAACTGATTGCGCTGCTTCATGGTCAGCTCGCCCTCGGCCACCACGCCGCCGAGCAGGATCTTGATGTTGACCTCGTGGTCCGAGCAGTCCACGCCGCCCGAGTTGTCGATGGCGTCGGTATTGACTCGACCGCCCTTCAGCGCGAACTCGATGCGGCCGAGCTGGGTGGCGCCGAGGTTGCCGCCTTCGCCGAGCACCTTGCAGCGCAGCTCGCCGCCGTTAACCCGCACCGGGTCGTTGGCGCGGTCGCCCACCGCGGCGTCGGTCTCGGACGAGGACTTGATGTAGGTGCCGATCCCACCGTTGTAGAGCAGTTCGACCGGCGCGGTGAGGATGGCGCGAATGAGTTCGGTCGGGGTCAGACGCTCGGCCTGGATGTCGAGCGCCGCACGCACCTCGGGGCTGAGCGCGATCGACTTGGCGGTGCGCGGCCAGACGCCGCCGCCCTGCGAGATCAGCGTCTTGTCGTAGTCATCCCAACTCGAGCGCGGCAGTGCAAAGAGGCGCGCCCGCTCCTGCCACGCGCGGGCCGGATCGGGGTCGGGGTCGATGAAGATGTGGCGATGGTCGAAGGCCGCGATCAGCCGCGTGTGCTTCGACAGCAACATGCCGTTGCCGAACACGTCGCCGGACATGTCACCAATGCCAGCGGCGGTGAAGGGCTCTTCCTGGATGTTCTTGCCCATCTCGCGGAAGTGGCGCTTGACCGCCTCCCAGGCACCGCGCGCGGTGATGCCCATCTTCTTGTGGTCGTAGCCCACGGAGCCGCCCGAGGCGAAGGCGTCGCCCAGCCAGAAGCCGTATTCGGCCGAGACCTCGTTGGCGTAGTCGGAGAAGCTCGCCGTGCCCTTGTCGGCGGCGACTACCAGGTAGGGGTCGTCCTCGTCGTGGCGCACCACGTCGGCCGGCGGCACCACCGCGCCCTGCACCAGGTTATCGGTGAGGTCGAGCAGGCCGCGCAGGAAGTTGCGATAGCAGGCGATGCCTTCGGCGAGCAGCGCCTCGCGACCGCCCTCCGCAGGCGGACACTTGACCACGAAGCCGCCTTTCGAGCCCACCGGCA
>JAGOEI010000331.1 GCA_017997795.1 Thauera sp.
TGGTGCCCGGATCGACGTTGATGTACGGGTCCAGCTTGAGGTGCGTGACCTTGATGCCGCGGGACTCGAGGATCGCCCCCAAAGAGGCGGCGGCGATGCCTTTGCCCAGGGAGGACACGACACCGCCAGTAACGAAGACGTATTTGGTCATGGGAGATGTGCTGCGGGAAAGCGCGATGATAACCGAAGCACCCGGGGCACGTCAGCAGTCCGGGCGTTGTCCGGGCGCGGTCTATGGCGCCCCTTGCAGCATGGAAATCCACGACTGCGTGCGCGGCGCCCGGCGATCGCGCCTTGCGTCGCTCCTACATGGACCCGGAGGCACCATGGTCTCCTGTGGGAGCGACGCAAGTCGCGATTAGCGCGACCGGGAACCTCGACAACTCACACCATGCCGCGCAGTTCCCTCAACAGCACCGACACCATCGCCAGGTCGATGCTCTGCGCACCGCGGATCTCGGCGAGCAGATGCTGGTAGCGCTCACGGGCGACCGCTGCGCGGCTTTGCCAGGCGTCGAGCACGGCGTCGAGCTCGCCGCCAGCGGGCGCCAGCCGGATCGCCTCGCCGGCGAGCGTGCGCGCCAGTGTCGACAGATCGCTGCGCAGCGCGCCACGGGCGAGGTTCTGCCAGCGTGTCTCGGCCGGCAGCGCGGAGATCTGGCGACCCAGCCAATGCAGATCGAGTTCGCCGCCGAGGGCGAAGTACACCCGCGCCACCGTCGCCTCGTCACGACCACTTTCGGCGGCAATCTCGACCAGGTCGAGCGCCGAATACAGCTCGTCGAGCGCCGCCACCCGGCGCGCCAGCGCCTCGGGCACGCCCTGCTCCACCCGCTGTGCGATCGACGCGTCGAGTTCGGCACGGTAAGCCGGCGCCACGTACTCGCCGAGGCGCTCGGCCAGCGTCGCCACGCCGGGCGAGAAGTGCGCCAGCGTCGCCTGCAGGTCGGCCAGCCACCGCCGCTGGCGCAGGAACCACAGCGTCCCGCGCTGCACCAGGCGCCCCGACTCCATGATCAGCTCGGCCTGCACCGCGTTGTCGATACGGTTGTCCAGCGCTTCGATCTCATGCCACAGCCCAACCAGCCCGAAGACCTCGCGCGTCGCCATGTAAGCGCGCACGATGTCGGCGGCCGACGCCCCGAGTTCGCCCTTGAGCCGATGCACGAAGGTCGGGCCGACGCGGTTGATCATGCTGTTGATGACATGCGTCGAGATGATCTCCCGGCGCAGCGCGTGGGCCTGGATCTGGGTGGCGAAACGCTCGCGCAGCGGCAGCGGGAAGTAGCGCTCGAGCGCGGTTCGGATGTAAGGATCCTCCGGCACGTCGGAAGCCAGGACCTCGTCGTAGAGCTCGATCTTGCTGTAGGCCAGCAGCACCGCGAGCTCCGGGTTGGTGAGCCCGATGCGCGCCGCCTTGCGCTCGGCGATCTCCTCGTCCACCGGCAGGAACTCGAGCTTGCGGTTCAGGCGCCCGGCGTGCGCCAGCCGACGCATGAAGTCCGCCTGCTCGTCGAGCAGCGCCACGCCGCGTGCACGCGTCACCGACAGGATCTGGGTCTGCGCGTAGTTGTCGCGCAGCACCAGCGCGGCGACCTCGTCGGTCATGTCGGCGAGCAACTGGTTGCGCTGCTTCATCGTCAGCTCGCCCTCGGCCACCACGCCGCCGAGCAGGATCTTGATGTTGACCTCGTGGTCCGAACAATCGACGCCGCCCGAGTTGTCGATGGCGTCGGTGTTGATCCGCCCGCCCTTCAGCGCGAACTCGATGCGGCCGAGCTGGGTGGCGCCCAGGTTGCCGCCCTCGCCGAGCACCTTGCAGCGCAGCTCGCCGCCATTGACGCGCACGGGGTCGTTGGCCCGGTCGCCCACCACCGCGTCGCTCTCGGAGGCAGCCTTGATGTAGGTGCCGATGCCGCCGTTGTAGAGCAGCTCGACCGGCGCGGTGAGGATGGCGCGGATCAGCTCGGTTGGCGTCAGGCGCTCGGCCTGGATGTCGAGCGCGGCTCGTGCCTCGGGCGAGAGGCTGATCGACTTGGCGCTGCGCGGCCACACGCCGCCACCCTTCGAGATCAGGGACTTGTCGTAGTCGTCCCAGCTCGAACGCGGCAGCGCGAAGAGGCGCGCGCGCTCTTCCCACGAGCGCGCGGGATCGGGATCGGGGTCGATGAAGATGTGGCGATGATCGAAGGCCGCGATCAGCCGCGTCTGCTTCGACAGCAGCATGCCGTTGCCGAACACGTCGCCCGACATGTCGCCCACGCCGGCCGCGGTGAACGGTTCTTCCTGGATGTTCTTGCCCATCTCGCGGAAGTGGCGCTTGACCGCCTCCCAGGCGCCGCGCGCGGTGATGGCCATCTTCTTGTGGTCATAGCCCACCGAGCCACCGGACGCGAAGGCATCACCCAGCCAGAAACCGTATTCGGCCGAGACCTCGTTGGCGTAGTCGGAGAAGCTCGCCGTGCCCTTGTCGGCCGCCACCACCAGGTAGGGATCGTCCTCGTCGTGGCGCACCACGTCGGCCGGCGGCACCACCGCGCCCTGCACCAGGTTGTCGGTGAGGTCGAGCAGGCCGCGCAGGAAGTTGCGATAGCAGGCGATGCCTTCGGCGAGCAGCGCCTCGCGACCGCCCTCCGCAGGCGGACACTTGACCACGAAGCCGCCTTTCGAGCCCACCGGCA